>QHSR01000149.1 GCA_003221635.1 Candidatus Rokuibacteriota bacterium
GTTCCGTGGTCGGAACGCTTGTGCGTCGGATCAGACCGTAGACCTTGTATCCGTTCTCAAGCAGAAGCTTCGAGAGATACGCTCCATCCTGGCCGGTGATCCCAGTGATCAGAGCGTGCCTCATGATCGGCATGATTCTACACCGCGGGGGTGACGAGCCGGAGGCAGTCTTTCTCTCTACGCTTCCGAATACCCGCTGCCGCGCGTCTCGACCCCCCGGCCGCGGGCCTCGGTGATCCAGCCGAACTCCTTGAGGATCTGCTGGCTGTAGGTCACGCGACCGGAGATCTTCTCGAGCGGCTCCGTCGCGAGCAGGAGCGCGGCTTTCGCCATGAGAGCCGGCGGCTCACCGCGCGGGTCGTCCATGCCCGTCACGAGGCGATGGTAGACGGTGCCCGGTGTCGGGACGATCTGCGAGGGCGACACGCACGTCACCGAGACACCATGCTGGTAGACCTCGGCGGCGAGGCCCTGGGTGAACCGCTCGAGCGCCGCCTTCTCGGCGCCGTAGCAAGTCCCGCCGCGGGCGCCGACGGTCGGATCGCGGTACGGACCTCGCCCGGGGCCGACCGCGGCGCCCGACGAGATGTTGACGATCGCGCCTGTGCGGCGCGCGATCATGTCGACGAGCACCAGCTGGCTCAGAACGAAGGGCGCGTGGAAGTTCACGGCCCACGAGCGCATCCAGCGGCTCAGCGGATAGTCCTTCACGGGCACGTAGTAGGTCAGCGCGGCGTTGTTGACGAGGACGTCGACGGGCCCGTAGGTGTCGCGCGTGGTGCCGATCAGCCGCTCGCACTCGGCGGGCTCGGCGATGTTGACGGTGACGGCCTGCGCCTCGCCGCCGCCGGCGCGGATGTCCGCCACCGTCGTCTCGAGCGCCCCGGCCAGCTGGTGGTCTCCCTCCCGCAGCGTGCGCGCCGCGCAGATCACCCGTCCGCCCTCGGCGGCGAAGAGCCGCGCGATCTCGGCCCCGATGCCGCGGGAGGCGCCGGTCACCACCACGACCTTGCCGTCGAGCTTTTTCATTTGTATCTCGCTCGCCTCGGGCCTGGGGGCCCCAGCCCCCGGGCCGCCCTGCGGCTCGCACATCGCCGCCAATCAATAACGCCGCGGGCCGCCCTGCGCAAGACCGTGTGCCCCCGAAGGCCCACGGAGGGGGATTTTCCCGCGATCGCCTCGGGGAAAGGCCGGATGGCGGCCGATCCTCCGCGACGCCTAGAGTGGCGCAGGGTCACCAAAGGAGGTCCGCCATGACGGTCGTGTGTGCGTGGTGCCAGCGTCTGGGACGCCCGGCGGTGCTCGGACAGAAGGAACCTCTGGACATGGCGGATATCACCCATGGCATTTGCGATGAGCATGTGCTGATATGGCGTGCCGAGGTGCAACAGTCGCTGGTGGGTCAAGCGAACCGGACCGTCTAGCCTTGTAACTCCGGGTTCGGCCGAGGTTCTTTCCCGGTGCGTCGCCCTCCTCAGGGATTCTCTGGTACCCGGATCAGGTAAACACCTGATAGGAGTTATCGGGGTTGGCTCCTAGACTCGGGCTGTTGAACGCCGCTGCAGCCACTTGCACAACACGCTGCAGTTGTCTCGACTGATGTCGAGCAGGCCAGGAGGAGCCCGATGAGCAACAGCCCGGATCTCGCGACCATGACGGAAGCCCGTCTCGAGACCACCGCCTCGCGACTGCGCGAGCTGGTGTCGCACCTCAGACAGCAACGCGCCCAGCTCCGCGATCTTCGCCGAGGCGACGTCCGTCTATGACAACTACGTCGAGGCACTCGAGACGGGGACGTACGAGGCCCTGCAAGCCTACGCGCGTAATCTGTCGGAACGCATCATTCCGCGAGGCGTCGAGACGCACGAGGTCGTCGGGATCGTGCTCCTGCTTCGCGACGTGCTCGCGCGCTCGCTGTTCGCGAAGTATCGCGAGGACTTCAACAAGCTGAACCGGAGCCTCGACGCCTACGAGCCCGCCGCCAACCGCATCGCGGCCACGGTCGCCGTCGGCTTCGTCCAGGAGCGCGAGCGTATCATCCGCGAGCAGCAGGAAGCGATCCGCGAGCTGTCGACCCCCGTGCTCCAAGTCCGCGAGCGCCTGCTCATCCTGCCGATCATCGGCGTCATCGACCCCCAGCGCGCCCGTCAGCTGACCGAGCAGCTGCTCCGGGGCATCCGGACCAACCGCGCCAAGGTCGTCGTGCTGGACATCACGGGCGTGCCCTACATCGACTCGCCCGTGGCGAACCACCTCGTGCAGACCGTCGAGGCCGCGCGGCTCCTCGGCGCCACCGTGATCGTCACCGGGTTGTCGCCCGAGATCGCCCAGACCATTGTTAATATCGGGGTGGATCTTGGGAAGATGAATACGGTCGGCGATCTCCAGGGAGGTATCGAAGAGGCCGAGCGGCTGCTGGGGTACAAGGTTGTCCCGACGCAGGAGCCAGCCGCGCAACCCGCGTAGCGGCTGGGGGAGGGGACCGTGCAGGTTCCGATCCTCAAGCAGGGCGCGTTTCTGATCGCGACCGTTCAATCGGCGCTCACGGACGAGGACCTGAAGCAGCTGCGCGACGCGCTCGTCGGGCAGGTCAGCAAGGTCCGGGCGCGCGGCGTCATCGTGGACGTGACGGCGCTCGACGTGATCGACTCGTTCGCGACCCGTACCTTGCGCGACGTCGCCCACATGATCAGGTTGCGCGGGGCGGAGACCGTCATCGTCGGCATCCAGCCGGAGGTCGCCTTCTCGATGGTCAAACTGGGGCTCACGCTGGAGGGCGTGGCGACCTCGCTGGACCTGGAAGAGGGCCTCGCCTACCTTAACCGCAAGGGGAATGGGTCCAATTATGAGGTTCGCACTCATCGCTGATGAAGTGCGAGTGTCAATAGACTGCGATGCCGACATCGTTGCCGCCCGCCAGAAGGGGCGGGAACTGGCGTCGCACTGCGGTTTCCCCTCCACCGACCTGGCCGTCGTCGCCACCGCGATCTCGGAGCTGGCGAGGAATATAGTCCGCTACGCGGTGCGCGGCGAGGTCACCCTCCGACTGGTCGACAACAACGGAAAGCGGGGGATCGAGGTGGTGGCCGCCGACGATGGCCCCGGGATCCCGGACATCGGGCTGGCGATGCAGGACGGGTACTCCACCTCCGGAGGTCTCGGCCTGGGCCTGCCGGGCACGCGGCGACTGATGGACGAGTTCGAGATCACGTCCGACTTCGGCAAGGGTACGACGGTGACGGTCCGAAGATGGAAGCGGTGAGGATGGGGCTGATCGAGTGGGCCGTGGCCGAGGTGACCCAGGCCGGCCAGACCGAGTCCGGCGACCGCTACCTGGTCACGCCGACGCCCGACGGCGCGCTCGTCGCGGTCGTGGACGGACTGGGGCACGGGGCCGAAGCCGCGGATGCGGCGAAGATGGCCGTGACGTCGCTCGAGCGTCACGCGCAAGAGCAGGTCATCCCGCTCGTCAGGGACTGTCACCGCAGTCTGCTCGGCACGCGCGGCGCAGTCATCAGCGTGGCCTCGTTCATCGCGCGCGACCAGACGATGACGTGGCTCGGCGTGGGCAACGTGGAAGGTCTCCCCGGCGCTCGCCGCGGAAATCGTTCCGGTCACGCCGGGCGATACACTGATCCTCGCAACCGACGGCGTCCGGAGCGACTTCTCCAACGACCGTCTCCCGCAGCGGGATCCGCCCCCACGGCTGTCCGATTACATCCTCGCCCGCTGGGGCAAGCAGAACGACGACGCGCTCGTGCTCGTCGTCCGCTACCTCGGGCTCGCGACGTGAACCCGGAGCTCCGAGAGCTGGCGCAGCGCTACGCGCGCGCGCTGCAGGACTACCTGGCCGGGCGAGGGGAGGCGGCCCTGCAGGAGGCCTACGACCTGGGTCGGCAGGCCCTCGCTCAAGGCCTCGGTGTGCACGACCTGGCGACGATTCAGCACCGGACCTTGCTGAACGCGTTCCTGAGAGTGCGGACCCGGCGGGAGGGCTCGCGCGCGCTCCGGGCGTCCGGCAAATTCTTCGTCGAGGGCCTGCTGCCGTTCGAGATGTCCCATCGCCGGAGCCAGGAGGTCAACGCCGCCCTTCGCGAATCCGAGCAGCGCTACCGGAGCTTGGTCGACACCGCGCGCGACATCATCTATACGCTCTCGACCGACGGAACGATCATGTCCCTGAACCCGGCCTTCGAGGCGGTCACCGGGTGGTCCTGCACCGAGTGGATCGGCAAGAACTTTTCCCCCCTCGTGCATCCGGATGACCTCCCACGCGCCGTGGAGCTCCTCCGGGCCGTCCTCGAGGGCCGGGTGGCCCCCATGTTCGAGCTGGGCATTCTCACCAAGTCCGGCGCCTGGGTCCCCGGCGAGTTCGTCGCGACGCCCCTCGTGCAGGACGCGCGGATCGTCGGCGTTCTGGGCGTGGCGCGTGACATCACCGACCGCAAGCGCGCCGAGGCGGCGCTGCGCCACGTGAACGAGATGCTGGAGGAGGAGGTCAAGCGAATCGCCCACGCGCTCCACGACGAGGCCGGACAGCTGCTTGCCTCCGTCCACATCGGGCTGGCCGATGTGGCCCGCGACCTACCGCCTCATGTCGCGCAGCGTCTGGAGGATGTGCGAGGGCTCCTGGACAAGATCGAAGAGCAGCTGCGGCACCTGTCCCACGAGCTCCGCCCGACGATCCTCGACGATCTCGGCCTCCAGCCCGCGCTCGAGTTCCTCGCCGATGGCGTCTCGAGGCGGACCGGGCTGCAGATTGTGGTCGAGGGGTCCCCGGGCAAACGATTGCCCGCGCCGACCGAGACCGCGCTCTACCGCATCGTGCAGGAGGCGCTGACCAATGTGACGAAGCACGCGCAGGCGACCCGCGTGTCCATCACGTTCGTGCGGAGCGGCCGTCTGCTGCGTTGTGCCATCCGGGACGACGGTGTGGGCGGAGCGACTGCACGCGGTCGGAGGAACGCTGGACATCATCGCGACGCCGCGAGGCGGAACGCAGCTGGTCATTTCCGTAACCGTGGAGGGGGATGGTGGCGAATCGGATTCTCCTCGCTGATGACCACGCGATCGTCCGGCAGGGTCTAAAGGCCCTGCTGGAGCGGGAAGGGTTCACCGTCGTCGCGGAGGCCGACGACGGCCAGGCAGCCGTCCGTCACGCCCGCGAGCGCTGCCCGGATGTGGCGGTCCTCGACTTCTCGATGCCGCTCCTGAACGGGCTCGACGCCGCCGTGGAGATCATCCGCGCCTGCCCGCGGGCCAAGGCGATCCTACTCACGATGCATACGGACGACCATTACGTCCTTTCGGCGCTCCAGGCGGGCGTCAAGGGGTACGTCGTGAAGACCCAGGCGTCATCGGATCTGGTGCGCGCGATTCACGAGGTGCTGCGGGGCATGATGTACCTGAGCCCCGGCATCTCGCAGGCGGTCGTGCAAGCCTACCTGGCCAAGTCGGAGATGCCGCGCGATCCCTTGACGTCCCGGGAGCGCGAGGTGCTGCAGCTCGTCGCGGAGGGGAAGTCGACCAAGGAGGTGGCCGGGCTCCTGGGGATCAGCTTCAAGACCGCGGAGTCCCACCGGACACGGATCTTGAAGAAGCTCGACCTCCACGAGACCGCCGGTCTCGTGCGTTACGCCGTCCGCCGTGGATTGATCCAGCCCTGATCCGCTCCCGGCCGCCCTGGTCGACCGTCAGCGGTCAGGGATTTCCCGGGTCCGATTTCCGGAACTTACCGGATTTGTGCGCGGTGCGTAGCCACTAGACTAGCAGGTGATGGCGACGCACATCCTGCTAGCCGACGATCACGCGATCGTCCGGCAGGGCCTCCGGCTTCTCTTGCAGCGCGAAGGCTTCGAGGTCGTCGGCGAAGCGGTCAACGGCCAGGAAGCGGTTCGCCTGGCCACCGAGACCTGTCCGGACGTCGCGGTGCTGGACTACGGGATGCCGATCCTGAACGGTGTGGGCGCGGCGCGCGAAATCTTACAGGCGTGTCCGCTCGCGAAGGTGATCTTGTTGACCATGCACGCGGACGACCGCTACGTGTTGGAGGCGATCCGGCTGGGCGTCAAGGGGTATGTCGTGAAGACCCAGGCGTCGACGGATCTGGTCCGGGCGATCCACGAAGTGCTCAAAGGCATGATGTACCTGAGCCCCCGCGTCTCGCGCACGCTTGTCCAGGCATATCTGGCGAAGTCGGAGCTTCCGCCCGACCCGCTGACCCACGAAGGAGGTCGCCGAGGCCCTGGGGATCAGCGTGAAGACCGCCGAGTCCCACCGGGCACACATCTTGAGGAAGCTCGACACGCCGAACATCGCGGGCATCGTCCGTTACGCGATTCGCCGGGGCCTGGTCAAGATCTGAGACTACTGCGGCTACTTCGCGGCCGCCCCTGATACCCCGGGCTCGCATTGTCTGCTCCCAGTAATTCCCTGTTTCGATCTCAGGGATACCGCGGATTGTCACGCCGTACCGCCTAGCGGTTTACTCGCGAGCGATGGGGTTCGATCGTCGAGGCGCGGAGCCGCTCGAGATACTCGTCGTGGAGCCCAAGGACTTCGTCGCGGCCCGCCTGAAGAAGGAGCTTGAGCACCTTGGCCATCGCGTGGTGGGACTGGCCAGGGACGGGCGAGAGGCGGTCGTGGCGGCCCAGAGGCTCCAGCCGAATCTCGTCCTCGTAGAGGCCACGCTCCCCGGGCTCGACGGCATCGAGACGGCACGCACGATCGTCACCGACCAGCCGGTGCCCGTCATCCTCCTCACCCCCTATGCCGGCGCCGAGCTCGTCCGCCGCGCGCGGGCGGCGGGTGTCGTCGCGTACCTCACCTCCGTAGACCGGAAGCTGCTCGTCTCGGCCATCGAAATCGCGCTGGAACGCTTCGGAGAGTTCCGGATCCTCCGGAGAGAGGGGAGCGACCCGAGCGAAATGCCGGTACTCCGGAGGCTCGTAGAGCACGCCAAGAAGGTGCTGATCGCGCGGCTCGGGCTTTCCGAGGCCGAGGCCTTCCAGCGCATCCTGGAGCGCAAGCTGGACATGCGTCGGAGCCTGCGTGACACCGCCCGGACGATCCTCGGGGCGGAGGAGGTTCTGGCCCGGCCGGACTTCGCACGCTCCCTCGAGGAGATCTTTCGCACCGTTCGTGGGAACTTGAGGCCGCGTCGGCCCGCCGAGAGCGACAGGGTCGCCGCTCTACGCCGGCGATGACGGAGTCCATCCCTGCATTCGTCGTCCGGATGCTCAGCGTGACCGAGGGGCTGACGCACAACCCCGGGCGGATGCTCCTGATCGTCCGCCAACCGTACGCCCAGCTCGCGGAACGGTTGCGTAGAGCATTCGAGGGGCGTGACGACATCGTCGTCATCGCCGATCGGCGCCGCGGCGACCGGCGCGCGATCGGCCGGCCCATCCAGGAGGAGCGCCGGCGGCGGACCGAGCGACGGTCGCGCAAGGAAGAGATTCTGGAGGTCGTCATCGAGGGCGACGCCGAATGACGACGGTACTGGGGGGAACCCGCATCCGTCGCTACGGGAACTTCCTGATGCGCGCTCAGGGGTTCCCTGAATTGAGGGTCATCCAGCAGCGCCGTACGGTGACAGCAGAATCAGACATGGCGCACACATGTCGCACAGGGCGCGACGCGCGCCCAAGAACGCGAAGAGAGGGACGCAGGGCTCGTGGACGGAATCGTCCGGCACATCAGTAGAGGGGACGCCGTGGATTACGTGCTCGACACCCCGCGCGAGCCCGGGACTGTCGCGAACAGCATCACGGTGGAATAGGCGGTCGGGCGGGTCCGCTCGGCGGACCCAGACCGTGAGGAACGACGTGTACCGCTCAGCGTGGTTCGGCCCCCGATAGGGAGGCGCGAAACCAAAAGGGGCGAAGCCCATCCGATGAACGACGCGACGATGCTCCAGCCGATATCTCGGACCTGCGACACCGCCATGATCGCTGCCGTGTGTGCCTCGCCGGCATGGCACGCCCTGTGGACGCGGAGCCACTGCGAGCAGCTTGTCCACGACCAGCTGGTAGCCAAGGGATTCGATCTGTTCCTGCCGATGATCGACCGGTGGTCACGGCGCGGCGGGCTTCGGCACCTCATCCGTGTCCCGATGTTCCCGGGGTACGTCTTCCTCAACGGCGTGGTGGACAAGGCGAGCTACTTCGAAGTCGTGAAAGCGCGCGGGCTGGTGCGAGTGCTCGGCGAGCGCTGGGACCGGCTCGCGACGGTTCCTGACGGGGAGCTCGGGGTGATCCGGCGGATCGTCGATGCCCGAGTACCTGCCCTGCCGTACGCGTACTTGCGCGAGGGCCAGCGGGTGCGGATCACCCGCGGGCCGCTGGAAGACATGGAAGGCATACTCGTTCGCACTAAACCGAATCGGGGCCTGCTCGTGGTGTCGGTCGACCTCCTGCGGCGCAGCGTGGCCGTGCACGTGGACTGCACCTGGGTGGTAGCGGCGTAGCCCCTGAGGAGGACGAGCATGATGGCGCTGGGTCGACGTGTCGTCACCGCGGTTCTCGTCGTGTCGCTGTTCGCCGCCGGGCTCGCCGCGGCTCAGGAACGGTCGAAGGGACCCTCCGGGGCCCCGGGGTCTGGGGCCCTGGGGGCCGGGCCCGTGGGGGTGGACGGCGAGTACAAGATCGGGCCCGAGGACGTCCTCGACATCGCCGTGTGGAACAACCCGGCCGTCAGCCGCGCCGTGCAGGTCCGCCCGGACGGTAGGATCTCGCTCCCGCTGCTCAACGACGTACCGGTGGCGGGCCTCACCCCGATGCAAGTGCGGGACGTCCTGACGAAGAAGCTCAACGAGTATGTGCCGTCACCTGAAATCTCGGTCATCGTCCAGGAGGCCCGGAGCTTCAACGTCTCTGTCGTGGGCGAAATCAAGAACCCGGGCCGCTACGAGCTCAAGGGTCGGGCTACCGTGCTGGACGCTCTGGCCAAGGCCGGCCCGTTCAACGACTTCGCCTCGCGCGCGCGAATCTTCGTCCTCAGGCCCAACGGCGCGGCCACGAAACGGATTCCCTTCAATTACGGCAAGGTCATCGCATCGGACGGGGAGCACGAGAACTTCGTACTCCAGCCCGGCGACATCGTCGTGGTGCCGTAGGAATGGGAACGGATACGGTGCTCGAGCTGGGGCTCGCGATATGGAGCCGCCGGCAGTGGCTCGCGGTGGGAGTCTTTGCGCTGACGCTGGCCGGCACGGCGAGCATCGCGACCTTCCTGCCGGACATCTATCGGTCGACCGCCACCGTGCTCGTGGAGCGCCACCAGGTCCCGGAGAACTTCGTCAGATCCTCCATCACCGGCGAGCTCGAGACCAGGCTCCAGACGATCAGCCAGGAGATCCTGAGCCGAGCGAAGCTGGAGACTTTGATCGCGCGTCTCGCCCTCTATCCGGACTTGGGGAATCGGGTGCCGGTGGAGGCGGTCGTCGAGAAAATGCGACGTGACATCCAGCTCGAGCTCAAGGGGGTTGAACAACTGGTGAGCGGCCGGAGTGCCACCGTCGCGTTCAACCTCAGCTATCGAGGGCGCGAGCCGGAGACGGTCGCCAAGGTCACCAATACGCTCGCGTCCTTCTACGTCGAGGAGAATGCGAAGATCCGCGAGCGGCAAGCGTCACAAACGACCCAGTTCCTGAAGCTCCCCCAGCAGATGGTAGTGAACCTCGCCACCCTGGAGCGACTCCAGACCCAGCTCCACATGAACAGCGTGAACCAGGTACGGGCGAGGGATCAGCGGGCGAGGCAGCTGGCCGAGCCGGACGCGTCCGGCGCACAGGGAGCCTCCGACCCCGCGACCACCAAGCTCGCAAAGCTGAAACGACAGCTGCTGGACCTGCGCACACGCTTCAGCGACAAATATCCGGACGTCATTCGCGTGAAGTCGGAGATCGCTATTCTCGAGCGCGAGCTCGCCGAGGCGAAACCGGACGGGAGCCTGGCCGTGGACGCGGCCGCTCTCGGCGACCCCGACTCGGAGATCAAGTCTCTGAAGGCCGAGGAGCAACGCCTCCGGCGCGACATCAGCACGTATCAGCGACGTGTCGAGAACTCCCCGCAGCGCGAGCAGGAGTTCCAGGAGATATCGCGGGGCTTCGAGTCGGCAAGAGAGCACTACGCCTCGCTGATGAAGCGGTACGAGGACGCCCAACTCGCGGAGAGCATGGAGCAAAGCCGACAGGGCGAGCAGTTCCGGATCCTGGATTCCGCCATTCCGGCGAAGCAGCCGCTGGCGCCGAACCGGACCCGGCTCATCCTCGTCGGCGTGCTGCTGTCCCTTGGGGCGGCGGCGGCCGCGGCAGTGCTGGCCGAGCGGCTCGACACCTCCTTCCACACGTTCGAGGACCTCCGGTCGTTCACGAAGGCGCCGGTGCTGGTGAGCATCCCGCTCGTTGCGAACGACGCCGAGACGACCCGACTGGCGCGTCGGCGCTGGCTGGCGACGGCCGCGATCACGCTCGGGCTGGCTCTCGTTGTGGTGGCGTCCTATCACGTGGCGCACGGAAACGAGCAGCTGGTCCAGATGCTGTCCCGGGGCGGGTCTTGATCCCGAGCTGCGCATGTCTGGCGGCGCCCCGACGGCGGCTCTTTGGAGGTCTGAACCGATGTATCTGACGTTTTACGGGCTCAAAGAAAAGCCGTTCAACGCGACACCCGATCCGAAGTTTCTCTACCTCACGCCCGGGCACCGCGAGGCCTTGGCGCAGCTCGTGTACAGCGTGCAGGAGAATCGCGGGTTCCTGGTGTTGACCGGCGAGGTCGGAACCGGCAAGACCACCCTTCTCCACGCCTTTCTCCAGCGACTCAACCGAGTCAACGGCCAGACCGCGGTCGCGTACGTGTTCAACACGATGCTCCCGTTCGAAGATTTGCTCGAGTATGTGCTCGAGGAGCTGGGGGTGCCGACCCCCCCGAGCTCACCGGCCCAGCGACTCCTCGCCCTCCGGCGCTTCATGCTCGACCGTCGACGCGCCGGCCAGAACACCGTGCTCATTCTCGACGAAGCGCAGAACCTCGACCCGGCAACCCTTGAAAGAATCCGCATGCTCTCCAACCTCGAGACGCCGACGGAGAAGCTCCTGCAGATCCTCCTCGTAGGCCAGCCAGAGTTGCGGGCGAAGCTCAACCGCCCAGAGCTTCGTCAGCTCCAGCAGCGGATCGAACTCCAGTGTGGCCTGGCCCCCTTGTCACGCGAGCAGGTCCGCGACTATATCGAGACCCGTCTGCGTGTTGCGGGCGCACGCGACCTCGGGCTCTTCAGCGACCGGGCTCAGGACCGGATCGCCGCCTACTCGCGCGGGATCCCACGCCGCGTCAACATTCTGTGTGACCACTGCCTCGTCATCGGCTACGCCGAGCACCGGCGACGGATCGAGGTCGACACGGTCGACCAGGCCATCGCGGCGCTCGCGGGTGCGGCGCAGCGTCCGGCGCGTCGGCCCGCTTCGCTGGCCCGGGCCACTTGGGAGCGCTGGTTCTTGGGCGCGGTCGCTGCCGCGCTGATCGCCGGGATCGCCGTGTCGCCGCTCCGAACCGAAGCCACGCAGCTCCTCACTTTCGCGCGCCATGTGCGCGACCTGTTCCTACGATGAGCAAATTCTTCGAAGCGCTCGAGCGAGCTGAGACGGAGCAGGTCCTCGAGACGCCGGCGCCCTCGCCGCCTCCCACCGTCGACCCGTCCGCGTCAGCGGCACCCGCGGCACCGTCCGCGGAGGTGCCGCCGACTCCGTCTGTGCGCTTCCCACCGCCGGTCCGCGAGGCACGGGCGCCGACGACCGAGCGCGCGGTCGATCGCTCGCATCGCGTCGGGGCGCACCTCGTGAGCCTGCTCGATCCTCGGTCGTTCGAGGCCGAGCAATACCGCATGCTCCGCCACGTCGTCGAGACGTTGCGCAAGGGCGCAATCCTCCACGTCGTGGCGGTCACGAGCCCGGGCGCCGGCGACGGCAAGACCACGACGGCCATCAATCTCGCGGGCGCGCTCGCGCAATCGGCGGACGCCCGCGTCCTGCTGGTGGACCTCGACATTCGCCGGCCGGCGGTGGCGCGTCAGCTCAGGCTCTCTGGCGCGAGACGCTCCCTCGTGGACGCCCTCCGGGATCCGGGCCTTACGCTCGAGGACACGGTGGAGCATCTCGCCCACTTCAACCTCTCGGTGCTGCCTGCGAGCAGACCCGCCGTCGAGCCCTACGAGTTGCTCAAGTCGCCGAGGCTCGAGGCGCTGCTCGACGAAGCGCGACGGCGCTACGAGTATGTCGTCCTCGACACGCCGCCGTTCGTTCCCGTGCCGGACGGTCGGATCATTGCGAAGTACGTCGATGGGTTCCTCATCGTGGTCAAGGCGCATCGAACGCCGCGAGGTGCGCTGGCGCAGACCCTGGACCTGGTGGACCCGGCGAAGGTGACGGGCCTCGTGTTCAACGGTGACAACACGCGCCGCTCCGGCTACTACGACGGGTACGTGGCCTCGCCTCGCGGCGCTCGGTGGCGCCTGCCGTGGAGCAAGCCGTGAGGGTCGTGGCCCTGGGCGGCGGTACCGGGCTACCGGTCGTTCTCACCGGACTGCGCCGCCACCTTCCCGCGAGTTGCCGGATCACCGCGATCGTGACGGCCGCGGACGACGGCGGGAGCTCGGGAGCCCTGCGAAGGGAGTATGGCGTCCTCCCGCCCGGGGACATCCGCAACTGCCTGATCGCGCTGGCGCGGGTGGCGCCCGAGGTGTCGGCCGCGCTCCAGTATCGGTTCGGAGGGGCGGCTCAGCACCCGGTCGGGAACCTTCTCCTGGCGGCGCTCGACATGGTTGCGACCGACGAGGTAACGGCTATTCGGCTGGCGGCCGAACTGCTCGGTGTGGACGACCTCATCCTGCCGTCCACCATGCAGCGGGCTCACCTGGTCGCCGACCTCCTGGATGGCCGCTCGGTTCGCGGCGAGTCCGAGATCCCGCGGAGCGGTGCTCCGATCAAGCGCCTTCGGATCGATCCTCCCGACGCGGCCCCGGCGCCCGGAGTGCTGGCGGCGTTGCAGGCAGCGGACGCGATGGTCCTGGGTCCCGGAAGCCTCTACACGAGCCTCCTCGCCACGCTGGTCGTCCCGGGCGTGGCCGAGGCAGTGGCGCGCTCGCGAGCCCTCCGGATCTTCGTGTGCAACGCGATGACAGAGCGTGGCGAGACGGATGGATATGGTGTCGCCGAGCACCTCCGGGCTCTGGCCACCCACGGCCTGCCGCCGGAGGTGCTCGATTATGTCGTCCTCAGCACGACTCCAATCCCGTCCAAGGTGCGCGCCCGGTACGCCGCCGAGGGCGCGAGCCCCGTAGACCTCGACTTCGCGCTGCCCGGTGAGTCGCCGGTGATCGTCCGCGCCGATCTGCTCGAGCCCGGCCCGGTGGTGCGGCACGCCCCCGACAAGCTTGGGCCGATCCTGTGCGACCTGGCGGCCAAGCGCGTGGAGTGGTCTAGGAAGGTCGAGGGCGGGCTGTCGGCGGACGGCCCCGTGAGAGAATCCGATGGGCTTCGTCTATAGTCTTGTCCCCGAGGCGCCGCTTGGCGGGAACCCGCTCGTGGCGAGCCTTCTCGTCATCGCCGGCTTCTTGCTCGGGCTACGCCTGTGTCACCGCGTCCGGCGCCGTCGTCACGTCGGCGAGCGCGTGCTGATCCTCGGGACAAGCCCCCTCGGGCGCCAGGTCATCGAGGAGATCGAGCGGCAGCCGTACCACCGCGACACCCTCGTCGGCGTCGTCGATGACGCCGAGAACCTCGGTCGCGTCATCGAGGCGAGCCGGCCCGATCGCATCGTCGTCGCGCTCGCCGAGCGAAAGGGCAACCTGCCGCTCGGCCGGCTCGTCGAGTCGCTGGCGCGTGGGATCGTGGTCGAGGACGTCGCCGAGACCTACGAGCGCCTGACCGGAAAGCTCGCCCTCGAGGTGGTCCCACCCAGCAGCGTCATCTTCTCTCACAACTTCCGGATGTCGCGTCTCCAGCGTCCGCTCGCGCGTGCGTTGAGCCTCCTCGTGTCGATAATCGGATTGATCGTGTTGGCACCCCTCTTCGGCCTGATCGTGCTGCTGATCAAGCTCGACTCGCGTGGTCCCGTGTTCTTCATCCAGGAGCGCGTGGGGCTGTACAGGCAGCCCTTCAAGCTGGTCAAGTTCCGCACCATGCGCCCTGTCGGCCGGCCGAAGTCCGAGTGGGAGCAGGACAACCGCGATCGGATCACGCGCGTCGGGATGTGGCTGAGGCAGTTTCGGCTGGACGAGCTTCCCCAGCTCGTCAACGTCTTCCGGGGCGACATGAACCTCGTGGGTCCGCGGCCCCATCCGGTGACGAATCTCGGGCTCATGATTCTGGTCGTCCGCAACCTGAGCGAGGTGTCAGGCGACGCGATCCCGTACTACTCGCTCCGGTGCTCGGTCCGGCCCGGGATCACCGGGTGGGCGCAGGTCCGGTATCGGTACGCGAACTCCATCGACGAGGAGATGGAGAAGATCCGCTACGACTTCTACTACCTCAAGCACATGTCGTTCTGGCTGGATCTGCGGATCCTGTTCGAGACGGTCAAGACCGTTTTTTCCAGGAGCGGCTCGCGCGAGGAGACGCTCCCGGCAGGCGAGGCCGTCACCCGGCACCTCGGCTCGGCCGGGCTGCCTCATGCCAAGGTCGACCTGCGCGTCCAACGACCGGAGCCTTCGGTGGGAGTATCCCCGCCGCACTAATGTTCCGCCGACCGCAGGGAGGCGAGGCGGCAAGTTACCGTTTTTGACTGGCAGGTTTTACCCCTCAAGGAGCGGGCCCATGACCCCAGAACAGCAGCAATCCACTCTTGTGACGTCCGGACGATCGCGCACCGCGCCACTCCAGGAACACATCGACCGCGCGATCGAGGATCTCCTCGCGTCGTTCCCCGAGCCCGACCAGCTCGCCCCCGACGAACGGCGCGGGATCATCGCTCGCTACACCGTGGTGCTCGAGGGGAATTTCATCTACTGGATGACCGCCGCCTATCTCTCCGGCGCGTCAGGCGAAGCCCACTCGATCATCCAGGACAACCTGCTCGAGGAGGTGCGCGACAACCACCCGGGGATGCTCCGCAAGTTCGCCATCGCGGCCCACGCCGTGCCGACGGACTCGGATGCGCTGGCGGTGTATCGGAACTTGCACAATGTCCGGCTGTTCGTGGGGCGCCTCGCGGGGCCGAAGATCGTGCTCATGATGGCGTTCTTCGAAGGCTTCATCACCCGGTTCATGCCCTATTTGGCCGAGCTCGCCCGCCGGCAGGGCTCGGCGGAGTATGAATACACCGACGTGCACGGCGTCTGCGATGTCGTCCATACGCAAGAGCTCTTCCGTGCGGTCGACGCGGAGCTGACGCTGATGCCCGCCCCGCTGCCACCCGCGACCGAGCTCCTCGAGGGCGTGGGGCTGCTTCGGACGCTGATCGAGAACATCGTTCATCACTCCTGAAACATCTCCCATGCCCCTCGAAGAGCAATCACGACAGGCGGCGGAGGAGCCACAGTCATGTCAGTGAGGGCTACTGTAATCTCTCAATTTGAGCGAGTCGCCAAAGACCAACACAAGGCATTAGCGCCGCTGTCCGACGACCTAGCGCTGCTGGAGTCGGGGCTCGACTCGCTCTGTCTCGCGATTATCGTGGCGCATCTCGAGGACACGCTGGGCGTCGATCCGTTCAGTGGCGCCGAGGATGCGGAGTTTCCGGTGACGCTGGGCGACTTCATCCGGTTCTACGAAGATGCCGCACGCTGACCGAGGCTCACTGTGGGACTCGGTGAGCGCCGTAGGGCACCGGGCGGAGCGCACGCTCTGGGGCGTTGAGGCGAGCGTTCGGTTGGGCGAGCTGGTGGGGTCCACGAGTCTCGGAGGTCGGCTCGAGGAGCTCCGGGGACGCTCGGTGCTCGTTACGACCCGGGACCAGCTCACGGCGGCGTTGGCGCTGATCGAGCTGGATGGCGTGGCGAGCCGCCTCGTGCTGTGTCCTCCCGATCTGCCTGTGCAGCAGGTGCCGTTCGTGATCGCGCCCGCTGGGGTGGATGCGCTCGTGTCGGATCGTGCGGCCCTCGAAGTCGGCGCTCCCTGCGTTCGATCGGTCGTCACATGCAGCCCGCGGCTCGCGCCCGCCGATTGCGAGCGCTACCCACAACACCAAACGGAATGGATCCTCCTCACCTCGGGGACGACCGGCCTGCCGAAGCTGGTCGTGCACACGTTGGCGAGCCTGGCGGGCGCGATCACCGGTGACGGGGCGCTGGCCCGCCCGGCCGTGTGGAGCACGTTTTACGACATTCGCCGGTACGGGGGCCTGCAGATTTTCCTGCGCGCGCTGCTCGGCGGCGGGTCGCTGGTGCTCTCGAGCGCCGAGGAATCGACGGGGGACTTTCTGATCCGGGCCGGCGCGCGCGGGGTGACCCATATGTCCGGGACGCCGACGCACTGGCGGCGGGCCCTGATGAGCCCGTCGGCGCGCCGGCTTGTGCCGCAGTACGTGCGGTTGTCCGGCGAGATCGCGGACCAGACGATCCTGGACCATCTGCGGGCCTCCTACCCGGAGGCGCGGATTGCCCATGCGTTCGCGTCGACGGAGGCGGGGCTGGCGTTCGATGTCAGCGATGGGCTCGCGGGGTTTCCGGCGAGCCTGCTCGAGCCGCGCGGCGCGGAGGTGGAGCTGAAGGTCGAGGAGGGCTCGCTGCGGATCCGCTCGGCGCGGACGGCGGTCCGCTACCTGGGCAGCCCGGGCGAGTTCCTGGCCGACCGGAAGGGCTTCGTCGACACGGGCGATATGGTCGAGCTGCGAGGGGACCGCTATTACTTCGTGGGTCGCCGGAGCGGGATCATCAACGTGGGCGGCCTGAAGGTCCATCCCGAGGAAGTGGAAGCGGTGATCAATCGCCACCCGCAGGTGCGGATGTCGCGGGTGCGGACGCGGCAGAATCCGATCACGGGTGCGCTGGTGGTCGCCGACGTGGTGCTGACCAGCGAGCCCGCCTCCACGAACGGCCGAAATGCGGCACTCGAGCACGAGATCCTGCGGCTCTGTCGTGACGCGCTGGCGCGGCACAAGGTACCGGCCGCGCTCCACTTCGTGCCGGTCCTGGCGGTTGCGGCGACCGGCAAACTGGCGCGCCCCCATGCGTAATGTGATCGTGACGGGCGGCAGCCGGGGTCTGGGTCTGGGCATCGCGCGCCGGCTCACCAGCGCCGGGTACCGGGTCATCGCGGTGGCCCGCAAAGAGCCCCCCAGCTCACGGAGGCGATGGAGGAGGCGGACCGCTCCAATCCGGGCTCACTCCAGTTCGTCTCGTGTGATCTGGCCGAGATCGACGACATTCCCGCATTGGTCAAGGTTGTCCTCGTCCGGACAGCTGCGGCGGGCCGAGTCGAGGTGAAGGCATGAGGCGAGAGACGATCGCTATCCACGGCGGCTACGACGTGGATCCGACGACGAAGGCGGTGGCGGTGCCGATCTATCAGACGGTCGCGTATGCGTTCGACAGCGCCGACCATGGGGCGGCCCTGTTCAACCTCGAGGCGGAGGGGTTTCGATATAGCCGAATCAGCAACCCGACGACGGCGGTGCTGGAGCGGAGGGTGGCGGCGCTGGAGGGGGGGCTGGAGGCGCTGTGCGTGAGCACGGGGCAGGCGGCGCTGAATTATGCGGTGCTGAACGTGACGGAGCTCGGGAGCAACATCGTGTCGGCGCCGCAGCTGTACGGGACGACGTACAGCCTGTTCGCGCACGTGCTCCCGGGTCAGGGGGTCACGGTGCGGTTTGCGGAGTCGGATCAGCCGGGCGCCATCGAAGGGTTGCTCGATGAGCAGACGCGGGCGGTCTACTGCGAGAGTGTGGGGAATCCGGCGGGGAACATTTGCGACATCGAGGCGCTGGCGCGGGTGGCGCATCGGCACGGGGTGCCGCTGATCGTCGACAACACGGTGGCCACGCCCATCTTGCTGCGCCCGATCGACTACGGCGCGGACATCGTGGTGCACTCGCTGACGAAGTTCATGGGTGGGCACGGGACGACGCTCGGTGGAGCCATCGTCGACAGCGGCAGGTTCCCGTGGG
>QHSR01000150.1 GCA_003221635.1 Candidatus Rokuibacteriota bacterium
CCGTCGGGATGATCGTCAGCGTCCCGAGGGCGCCGCCACCGTGGCCGACGACGTTGATGGCGATCGTCGCGAGGCCGTGGGCGGCGAACGTCGAGGCGACGGCGAACGGGGCGCCGTGCTTGTTGTCCGTGAAGCCGTGACCGAAGATCGCTACCGGCCAGCCGCCGGCGGGCGCGGGGCCGGCCGGGAGGAACAAATTGAAGTGAAGCTGGTTGGTGTCCTGCACCGCCGGGACGCCGGTACGCGTCGCGATCGGTGGAATGAACTTCTCGGCCGTCTCCCAGTCGGGCGACGCGAAGCGGCCGAAGGCGATGGCGCCGACCGCGCCGGGGAAGACGTTGAGCGCCGGTATCGGCAGGAACGACGTGGTGAACGTCGCCGTTCCGGTCTGGCGTGCCCACTGGATGGCCGTCAGGCTGCTGAGCGGAAAGATCCCGAGCATCGTGGCGGCACCCGGGTGCGAGGCCTTGATCTCTCGGCGGATCTTCTCGAGCACGGCCGTCGCGCTCAGCGTGGTGAACACGCTCGCCGCGACCACGTGCTCGTGGATGTTGGCGCGGTCCAGCGCCTTCCGGAGGTCCTTGCGATAGTCGGCGAGCTCACCGGGGCGGTGACCATGGCCCGGGTGATCGTCTCCGTCGAGGAAATCTTCGAACGCTCCCGCCCTGACCGGATGGCCGTCGGCATCGCGCACGCCGTCGGTCACGACCAGGAGGTAGCGCGTGTGCTGATCGAGGAACTCGTCGGACTCCGCGTGCAGGGTGTTGGTGGCCGGATCCCACACCACTTGATTGATGCCGACACGCTCGCCGTGGCCGTGGCCCAGGCGGACGAGGAACACGGTGCTGCTGCTCACGGTGGACACGTCGATAGGCCGCGAGAACGGAATGGACAGGCGCGGCTGGAGGTTGAAGCCGTCCAGCGTGTTGATGACGTCGATATCCGCGCAGTCCGACGGGCGGACGGCACAGTCGGGCTTGGGCAGCGTCACTCGAACCCCGGTGTTCTGCTCGTGGTCATCCACCGTGAAGCGGTCGCTCGGGAACGGACTGCTCGCCGGACTGCTTACCGGTGAGGAGAGGTCGAAGCGCACCTCGGTGGCGGACGCAAGTCCTGGGAGCAGGAACAGGCTGGCGACTGCGATGGCGACGATGCGGACGCTGTACTGCGGACTCATGAGGCGCCCCCTTCACAATCACGACGGCACTGCACAGGTTGAGTCCACAACGCCGAAAACGGCGCAGACGTATCACGCGAGGATTTCCGTGTCAATCGGCCTAAAGTCGCTTGACTTCAGACTGGATCAGAACGAGAAGAGGACGCCGATCTCAGGCGCAAAGTCGGGGGCCTTGGAGGTGAGGCCGAATCCGCTGTTCAGCTTGATCGTAATGTTAGGCCTCACCTGATACTGGACTTCGACGATCGCCTGAACCTCGTCCTGGTCGCCTTCCACCGCCGCGACCAGCCGCCACTTGTCGCTGAGCCTCTTCACGTACTCGATCCCATATTCGCCGAGCTCGAGCTTGCCATCTCCGGTCGAATAGAAACCGCCTACTTTGACCATGAAGGTGCCAAAGGGAAAGCCCTTGGTGATATTGACGCCGGCGTTGAACTCCCAGTCTCGAGTCCCGATCAATCTCTTGTTGCGCTGCAGGGGAAAGACGACTCCGAAGTAGCTGAGGAGCTCCGGCCTCACCTCGGTTTCCTCGAACCAGCGATAGCGGATCTGGCCTTCGGTGTCACCGACGCCCGATTCGCTGAAGGTCCGGGGCATCCCCGACGTGTCGTCGGACGCCCTGCTCTGGCTGGCATGCGTGTACACGGCGGATTCGAGCTCTACCATGAGGCTGTCGGTGAAGGCGTAGGAGGCGAAGATCAGGAACTCGTGCTCCTCCTTCTTGGTCCGGAACTCCCTGTCCGACCGGAAGCCGAGTTCGCTGGGCTTGTACTCGGCGTCGCGGTTCCTGGTGTACTCGTAGAAGAGGTAGACCAGGAGCTCATTCTTCCGGACGTAGGTTCCGAGGAGCGATGTGTGGATGCCGTCACCGCGGTCCGCGAGGTAGGGACGCGACTTCCAGTCCTCGGTTCCCACGACGCGAGCCTGCGCCATCGCCGTCTCCGCCCAGCGCTCGCCAGCATCCTTCCCGAGCAGGAATAGCTTGTCATCGAAGGGCGGGAACCACTTCTCATCGAGCAGTGTCAGCCCCGGCCTTTTCTCGACCGGCTCGCCCCAGTTGAGCGAGAGGGGCTTCCGGATCGCCTCATCCTGCCCGAAGGCCGTATTCGCCAAGAGGATCAACGGGAGCGGGCCAAGCACGTGACGCATCTTCATCATCGGACCTCCTGTTCCCCTCGGGTCCTCATGAAGCTAGACGCCCGATCGTGCGGAGGCAATCCGATAGATGCCTGAATATACTGTACGCGTTCAGCCTACAGAGGATCGGGACACGCGTGCGATCTTCTGTCGCGACCCACCCTGATGCTCATTAAGGCGAAGCTCGAGGTCCGGTGGAACGTGGCTTGGACGCGTTCGCGTCGACCGTGATATCGAATCGATCAACGATTTGCCCGTTGACGTTCTTGAAGTACGCCTGTGCCTTGGTGGGATCGCCGTTGATGTTGAAGACGATAAAGAGTGCGCCGAACCTGGCCCCTTGGCTGGTGGTGTAGATTTTGGCCCATTCGCCTTTGCAGCCGTAAGGAAACGTGGCAGGAAGGCAACGCTCCTGGTCCCTGATGCTGTGCCCTCCCAGGCCAGAGACGAAGACAAAGGATTTCCCGGGACTCCCCTTGGCGATGCAGATTGTGTCGGGGTCGGAGCACGAAGCATCCACGATCTGCTCTTTCGTGCTTGTCAGCGTCCTGGTTCGGTGATAGCTGTGCTCATGGGCCGTGGCGATGATCGCGCCAAGGTCCTTGCAGGTTTCGTAGACTCGCCATCCCATCTCGTCGTCCTTGTTGCCGACCTGCATGGCTCGCTGGTTCTTGTGCCAGTTGCAGATTTTCCAGATGTGATTGTCGGTCGCGAGCTGGTCTTGAAGGTACCTCGCGTAGACGTTGTCACCGGTACCGGCTCCCGCTTCGCCAACGAAGACCAGCTTCAGCCCGCCGTATGTCACGGAGTACATCTGATCGTCGAGGTCAGGATCGTCCGGCGTAACGCCTATGCGGGCCATGCGCGCCTTCAAGAGCTTGGCATAGCATCCGTTTCGATCCCGGCAATTCTCCCGCCAGCTGTCTTTGTCATGGTTTCCGACCGATGCGAAGTATGGGAAGTCGGGTCCGAGAACGCTGTCGATGGTCCTGAAGAACCGACGCGCGTTCTCGGCGTAGTCAAAGTCGCCCTGGTGCACGACTATATGGGCTCTCTCCGACTTGATGAGCTCGAGCACGCGTCTGAACGCCGCACCATTACCGCTATCGCCGATAAAGGCGACTTTCAGGTCAGGGTCCGTGGCGATCGGGCCCGAGGCTCCCTGTGCGTGACCCCGCACGGGCCCGAGGGCAAATGCGAGGAGGGCTGCCAGAACGCCACCGGCGATGAGGCGTGAGACTCGGTGGGCGCGCCACACGTCGCCGCGAATGGTGCTACCTACTCGTAGCGGAGCGCCTCGATCGGGTCGAGGCGCGCCGCCTTCCTCGCGGGATAGAACCCGAAAAAGATGCCGATCGCGGCGGCGAAGCCGAAGGCCAGGACGATCGTGTCCGGCATCACCAAGGTCCGCCACTCGGCGAAGTAGCTGATCGCGCGCGAGCCGGCGAGACCGGCCGCGATGCCGACGACGCCGCCGATCACCGCGAGCGTGACGGCCTCGACGAGAAACTGCAGGAGGATGTCCTGGTCAGACGCCCCCACCGCCATCCGGAGCCCGATCTCGCGCGTCCGCTCCGTCACCGACACCAGCATGATGTTCATGATCCCGATGCCGCCGACCAGGAGCGATACCGACGCGATGGCGGCCAGGAGGTACGTCATGACCTGCGCGGCCTGCTCCTTCGCCTCGAGCACGTCCGTCAGATTGCCCAGCTTGAAGTTGTCGTCGTTGCCGGGCTGGAGCCGGTGGCGCTGCCTGAGGAGCGTACGGATCTCCGCCTCGGCTTCGGTCAAGTCCTCACCGGGCCGAATCTTGATCTCGATTTTTCTGACCGAACGCGGGTTGGCGAGGCTCGTGCCCAGCACCTTCGTCTTCGCCGTCGAGAGTGGAATGAGAACGAGATCGTCCTGATCGTACCCATAGGAGCTCTCCCCCTTCTCGTCCAGCAGCCCGATCACGGTGAACGGAACCTTCTGGATCCGGACGATCTGGCCGAGCGGATCGGCCTCACCGAAGAGATTCAGCGCGGTGGTCTGCCCGAGGACCGCGACCTTGGTGGCGCCGTCGACGTCCTCGGGCCCGAGGGATCGGCCGGCGAGGAGCGGCCAGTCGCGGGCCTCCAGGTAGTCCTCGGTCACGCCGTAGATGTCCGTCGACCAGTTGAGGTTGCCGAAGATGACCTGCCCTTTGCCCTTGATGGAAGGCGCGGCCACTTGCACGACCTGGATCTCGCGCGCGACGGCAGCCGCGTCGTCCTCGGTCAGCGTGTACTGGGTGCCCTGGCCGAGGCGGACGCCACTCGAGGTCACGCTGCCGGACGTGGCGACAATGAGGTTGGAGCCGAGGCTTTCGATCCGCTCGGTCACGCTCTCCTGCGCCCCGGCACCCACGCCCACCATGGCGATCACCGCGCCCACGCCGATGATGATGCCCAGCATCGTCAACGCGCTGCGGAGCTTGTTCACGCGCAGCGCGCGGAGGGCGATACGGACGCTCTCCCAGACGTTCACGCGGGAACCTCCTCCTCGAGCCGCGCCTGCACGAGCTTGGCGTCGCGCGGCGAGAAGACCGGCTCGTCGCTCACCAGGCGGCCGTCGCGGAGCGTCAGCACGCGGCTGGCATGGGCGGCGATATCCGGCTCGTGCGTGATGAGGACGATCGTGATGCCCTGGCGGTTCAGGTGCTGCAAGAGGATGAGCACCTCGACGCTGGTCCGCGTGTCGAGGTTCCCAGTCGGCTCGTCGGCCAGCAGCACCGCAGGGTCGTTGACGAGCGCGCGCGCAATCGCCACACGCTGCTGCTGTCCTCCCGAGAGCTGGCTCGGATGGTGGTGGGCCCGATCGGCGAGCCCGACCGCGGCCAGCCGCTCGTGCGCGCAGGCGCGCCGCTCTCGCGCCGACCGCCTCGCATAGAGCAGCGGGAGCTCGACGTTTTCGAGGGCGCTCGTCCGGGGCAGGAGGTTGAACGTCTGGAACACGAACCCGATCCGGCCGTTGCGGATCCGAGCGAGCTCGGTCCGCGAGAGACCGGCGACGTCCCGGCCGTCCAGGACGTAGCGGCCATCCGTCGGGGCGTCGAGACAGCCGAGAATGTTCATGAAGCTGGACTTCCCTGAGCCCGAGGGGCCCATGATCGCGACGAACTCGCCACGCTCGATCTCGACCGACAGGCCGCGGAGCGCGTGAACCGTGTGTGGGCCGAGCCGATATTCCTTCGTGAGTCCATGGGTGGCGATCAGGGCCATGGCTCAGCGCCCGAGCCTGGGCGCGCGGTCGCCCTTCTTCTTCCCGCCGCTGCCCGCGATGCCGACGACGACTTCCTGGCCCTCTTTGAGGTCGCCTTCGCGAACCTCGGTCGCACTGCCGTCAGTGAGGCCGAGGGTGAGCGCCACAGGCCGGAGCTCGCCGCCCGGGCCTAGAGCCCACACGCGCCCGGCGACGCCCCCCCGAGCGTCGTCGCTCGCAGGCTGATCGTGCCGGGCGCGCCGGACGACCTGCTCGCGGCTGCTCGCGGGCGACTGCGGACCGTCACCGCGTTGAGCAGAGCGCTCCACCTTGGGCTGACTCTCCTTCGGCTTATCCTTCGGCTTGCCGTCCTTCGCCTTGGCTTCCTCGCCGGGCGGCCGGAACCGCAGGGCTGCGTTCGGAACCTTGAGGACGCTCGGCTTGTCGGCGACGATCAACTTCACATTCGCGGTCAACCCCGGTAGGAGCCTCCCATCGGGATTATCCACGGCGACGATCACCGTGTAGGTGACGACGCTCTGCACGATCTGGGCGGCCTTGCGGACCTGCACGATCCGGCCCTTGAAGGTCTCGCCCGGAAAGGCGTCCACCGTGAACTTCGCGGGGCCGTCGACCCGTACACGCCCGATGTCGGCCTCGTCGACGCTCGCCTCGACCTG
>QHSR01000151.1 GCA_003221635.1 Candidatus Rokuibacteriota bacterium
GACTTCCCTCAAGGAGCGGCAGCTCGTCACCTCGGCCGAACTGTACGGCCGGCTTGCTGCCCGCTTCGTGCGTGGCGAGAAGCCGCCCTACGACTTCGTGGTAGTCGACGAGGCCCAGGATGTGAGCGTGGCGCAGCTTCGCTTCGTCAGTTCCCTCGGCAGCGGTCGGCCTGACGCGCTCTTCTTTGCCGGCGACTTGGGCCAGCGGATCTTCCAGGTGCCGTTCTCCTGGCGATCGCTCGGCATCGACGTCCGGGGTCGGTCGGCTACGCTGCGCATCAACTACCGGACGTCTCACCAGATCAGGGCCCAGGCTGATCGCCTCCTCGGCAAGCAGATCACCGACGTAGACGGCAACACCGAGAACCGCCGTGCGACCATCTCGGTCTTCAACGGACCCGCTCCACTGGTTCCTCCGCTATCGCTATCGCGGCACCGATCCGAATCATCGCGACAACGTGGGCCTGCGGACGGCCATGCAGCGGCAGACCCCGCTCATCTATCTGCACGGCATCGTCCAGGGCCTCTACGAAGCAGCGTGGCCGGTCTTCATCGTCGAGGACCATCCTGAAACGCTGAGCTTCGTCGTGGCGATCGATGACCAGATCGGGGCGCCGGCCGCCTGGCAGTTCAACGACCCGGCGGCGCTGACCGCGCGGCGGCAGTACGTGACCGCGGTGGTCCGGCAGCGCTGCACCAGCGGGGTTTTCGCCAGCGCGTGCTCCGCGCCTATCAGGAGTGCTGCGCCATCTGCCGGCTCCGCCATGATGAGCTGCTGGAAGCCGCCCACATCCTCCCCGACGGCCATCCCCTGGGGGAGCCGATCATTCCCAACGGTCTCGCGCTCTGCTAGCTCCACCACGCCGCCTTCGACCGCTACCTCATCGGCGTCACGCCCGACCTCGAGGTCACCGTGCGTCTCGACGTGCTGGAAGAAATCGACGGGCCGATGCTCCAGCATGGCCTCCAGGGCTTTCAAGGCCTGCGCATCCACGTGCCGCGCGCCGACCACCTCAAGCCCAATCGCGACTTCCTGGCCGAGCGCTACGCCCTCTTCCGCCGCGCGAGCTGAGCGACTGTATCCTCCCGGGCACATTGACACGAAAATCCCTCGCTGCGTAGAGTGGGGGCCATGGCGTTGCGACCGCGCGCGGTCATCACGACCCCTTACCCCACGCCTGCCGCGACGGCCCGGGTGCTCGGCGTCTCGGCCAAGCGCTACCGGGAGCTCCGGGCGATGGTCACCGAGGCCCTGGCACGTCACTACGAGCAGAGCACCAGGAAGCGGACCGCAACGAGGCGGCGCACGGCACGCCGAAGCTGACCGATCGCTGAGCGATACTCGCCTCAGAACGTCTTCCTCAACGTCCCCTACGATCCACGCTACGAGAACCTGTTCGTCGCGCTGATCGCCGGCCTCTGCGCCTTCGGGCTTCGCCCTCGAGCCACGCTCGAGATCCCTGGTCCTACACTGCGGCTGAACCGCATCCTCGAGCTGATCTCGGCGTGCCGATATTCCTTCCACGACCTCAGTCGGGTTCAACTCTCCCGCGGCGCGCCGCGGTTCAACATGCCCTTCGAAGTCGGCCTGGCTGTTGCCACCGCCCGCTGGCGTCCCGCTCACCAGTGGTTCCTCCTGGAGGCGCGCCCGTACAGGGTCCAGCAGACACTGAGCGATCTCGGGGGAACCGACGCCTATATCCACGGCGACGGTCCCCGGCAACTGTTGATCGCGCTGACCGACGCCCTCGTCAGAGCCGCCAAGCAGCCTACGCTCGCTGAGCTCTATCGACTCTTCCAGCTCTTGAGCGCTGAAGCGATCGGTATTCGCAGAAACTACGGGACGTTGTTCGGGGCTCGCGCCTTCAAGGACCTCGTCGTTGTTGCCGTCGACTTCGCCACTCGGGAAAAGCCCTCTCCGGCTCGTTGACACTCGCGAGGCGCTGCCGCATCAGGCGCCAACGGGCTGACACGCCGTTCAGGAGTTCCGCCGAGGCCGATAGCCCTCTGGAGGGACCGTCTCCTTCCGGCTACAATCCCGGCGATGCCGTTCACCGGCGACCCGGCTCATGCGATCGCTCGCGAGGAAGCGCGGGTCGCCCGCCTGGAGAAAGAGCTCGAGGAGTCGCGAGCCGCCCTTGAGACCCTGAGGACGGTACTCGCAGCGGGACGGCCGTCACCTCTGCCGGCACCCGTTGGCATTCCCTCGCCCACCGCGCCCGTGACCTCCTCCGAGAAGGTGGCCCTGTTCCGCTCGATGTTCCGCGGCCGCGAGGACGTATATCCGAAGCTCTGGACCAACGCGAAGACCGGGCGCAAAGGGTACGCGCCCGCCTGCGCGAACGAGTGGGTCCGTGATGTCTGCGAGAAGCCCCGGATCAAGTGCGGGGAGTGTCCGAACCAGGCATTCCTGGCCGTCGAGGACCGGGTGATTCTCGATCACCTCCAGGGGCGCCACGTCGTTGGCGTCTACCCCCTGCTGACCGACGAGACGTGCTGGTTCTTGGCGGCGGACTTCGACAAGACGTCCTGGACCGATGACGTGGCGGCCTTCATGGAGACCTGTCGTACGGCGGGTCTGCCGGCTGCCGTCGAGCGATCACGATCGGGCAACGGCGCGCACGTGTGGTTCTTCTTCTCGGCGCCGGTGGCGGCGACCACCGCCCGCAAGATGGGCTGCTACATCGTCACCGAGACGATGGCACGACGCCATCAGCTGAGCATGGTGTCGTACGACCGGCTCTTTCCCAACCAGGACACCCTCCCCCGCGGCGGCTTCGGCAACCTTATCGCGCTTCCTCTCCAGCACGGCCCGCGGCAGATTGGCAACACGGTCTTCCTCGATGAGCACCTCGTGCCCCACGCCGATCAATGGAGGTTCCTCGCCGAACACCCGCGCATCAAGATCTCGGCGGCCGACGACATCGCCCGCGAGGCGGCCCGCAAAGGAATGGTGATCGGAGTACGGCTGAGTGAGACGACGGACTCCGACACCACGGCGCCCTGGAATCGCCTACCTTCTGGCGAGCCGCGCGCCCGGTTCAGCACGCCGCCCCCTCCGGAGGTGCGAGCCGTCCTGTCGCAACGGCTCTTCGTGGCAAAGGTTGGCTTGGCGCCGGCCCACCTCAACCAGATCAAGCGCCTCGCAGCGTTCCAGAATCCCGAGTTCTACAAGAAGCAAAGCCTCCGGCTCTCCACGGCGCTCACGCCTCGCGTGATCGCCTGTGCCGTGGAGTTGCCGGAGCATGTCGCGCTGCCTCGCGGCTGTGTGGCCGAACTCGAACAGCTCCTTCGGGGGCACGACAGCGCCCTCCTCCTCGAAGACCAGCGCTGCGATGGCAAGCCACTGGACGTGACGTTTCAGGGTCAGCTTACCCCCGTGCAGAAGAAGGCCGGCCGGGCTCTGCTCCGCGACGACATCGGCGTCTTGGTCGCACCGCCGGGTGTCGGCAAGACTGTCATCGGTACCTATCTGATCGCCGCCCGATCGCGCAGCACACTCGTCCTGGTCCACCGGCAGCCTCTCCTTGATCAGTGGGTTGCCCAGCTGTCCATGTTCCTGGGCCTCGCTCCGAAAGCCATCGGCCAGATTGGTGCCGGCAAGCACACTGCCAACGGCCGGCTGGACGTGGCGATGATCCAGAGTCTCGTCCGCCTGGACCGTGTCAACGACTTGGTGGCGACGTACGGCCACGTGATTGTCGACGAGTGTCACCACGTCCCTGCGGTGTCCTTCGAGCGAGTGCTATCGGAGGTCAAGGCGCGCTTCGTCACCGGCCTGACGGCCACACCGCGCCGGCGCGACGGCCTTCACCCGATCGCCGAGATGCAGCTTGGTCCGGTGCGCTTTGCGGTCGACGCCCGAACCGATGCGGCGCGGCGGCCCTTCGATCACCGGCTGATCGTTCGCGAGACGGCATTCGGTCGTGGTCGCACGGTGCCAGTCGACCGGATCCAGCCACTCTACGCGGCCTTGGCGACCGATGAAGGCCGCAACCGGCTCATCCTGGCCGACGTTGCGAGCGCGCTGACTGAAGGGCGTTCACCAATCATATTGACCGAGCGCAAGGACCATCTCGAGTACCTTGCCCACCGCCTTCAGGGAAGTGCTCGCCATCTCGTCGTTCTCCAGGGAGGCATGACGCCGACCGAGCGGCGCGCTGCCTTCGCAACCCTGTCTGCCGTCCCGGACGTCGAGCCAAGACTCGTGCTCGCCACCGGCCGCTACATTGGCGAAGGATTCGACGACGCGCGGCTCGATACCTTGTTCCTGGCGATGCCCGTCTCCTGGAAGGGCACTCTCGTGCAGTACACCGGCAGGCTTCATCGGCTGTACCCCGGCAAGATCGAGGTCCGGATCTACGACTACGTGGATCGCGAGATCCCGATGCTCTACCGGATGTTCGAGAAGCGCCTGCGTGGATACCGTGCGATCGGCTACGCGAGAGACTCTTTGCCGGCTGGGTACGAGGAAGCGAATACCGAGCCCGTGGTCACAGGGTAGTGAGGAACACACGACGGCGTAAGGGCAAGACTGGCTTCGTGCGGCTCAGCAAGGCACGCCTCGACGAACTGGTGGAGGAAGCGATCGTCGACTGCTACAACGAATCAGAGCAGGTCACCGGCCTGTACACGATGATCGAGGACAACCTTGCGGTTCCGTTCGAGACGACCGTCCTCGGGGTCCCGGTTACCGTGGTGCGCGTTCAACTGACGTTGCGGGACGAGATCGTTGCCGTCTGTCGCCGAGCCGGCACGCGTCAGACCGTGCCACTCCTCGATCTCCCATTGCCGTCACCGCCGCCGGCAGGCAGCGAGTGGATCGCGGCCTATCACCACTGGCGGCGCGGCGGGTAGATCGGGTCCCGTATTCCTTGCTATGATTGACGACCGCGACGCCGCGGTCCGCTTGCGCGCCTTCGACTTCCTGAACGAGCAGCAGCGACGCTTCGGTCGAGCACCGCGAGCGCCCCTACGACGGCGGGTTCCTCCGCTATCGCGGCACCGATCCGAATCATCGCGACAACGTGGGCCTGCGAACGGCCATGCAGCGGCAGACCCCGCTCATCTATCTCCAGGGCACCTGAGCTTCGTCGTGGCGATCGATGACCAGATCGGGGCGCCGGCTGTCTGGCAGCTCAACGACCCGGCGGCGCTGACCGCGCGGCGGCAGTACGTGACCGCGGTAGTCCGGCAGCGCCTGCACCAGCGCGGCTTTCGCCAGCGCGTGCTCCGCGCCTACCAGCAGTGTTGCGCCATCTGCCGCCATGACGAGCTGCTGGAAGCCGCTCACATCCTTCCTGACGGCCATCCCCTGGGGAGCCGGTCATTCCCAACGGTCTCGCGCTCTGCAAGCTCCACCACGCCGCCTTCGACCGCTACCTCATCGGCGTCACGCCCGACCTCGAGGTCACCGTGCGTCTCGACGTGCTGGAAGAAATCGACGGGCCGATGCTCCAGCATGGCCTCCAGGGCTTTCAAGGCCTGCGCATCCACGTGCCGCGCGCCGACCACCTCAAGCCCAATCGCGACTTCCTGGCCGGGAGCGCTACGCACTGTTCCGGCGCGCGAGCTGAGCGCGAGATCCTCGTGAGCGACAGTATCCTTGCGGGCACATTGACGCGAACAATCTCGCTGCGTAGTGTGATGACATGGCCTTGCGGTCGCGCAAAGGCAGGCGAGAATTGCAGCCCCCTCCCCTCGCCCGCTCGTGACGTGCTGATCGCCTGACAAAACTTCGACCCGTGACCGACGATCGGCCCTCCACCATTGCCTCTTCAGAGAACGCACGCGAAGGAGCTTTGAGTGCGCTTCGAGTGGGACCCGGCCAAGGCAGCCGAAAACGCCGCCAAGCACGGTGTCTCGCTCGAGGAAGCAGCAAAAGTATTCCGCGATACGTCAGAATCATCAGTGCCCGACTGGCAACCCTGGGCGAGAGGAAGATCTATGAGGAAGGCCGGTAGAAAGCCGTCCGACGGTCTTCGACCAGAGTACAAGCGCGCAGATTTCGGGCGCCTGGCTCGTGGGAAGTATGCGCGGCGAATTGCTGAGGCAACGAACGTAGTCGTCCTCGATCCGCAAGTCGCGAAGGCATTTCCAAATGATCGTGCCGTGAACAGAGCGCTCCGAGAGCTCCTTCGCAGTCGCAAGTCCTCTCCCCGGCCGACCACCCGTTCAACCCGGACGCGAAAGCCAGTCAACGGCCGGCGCAAAGCGACGGGCTAAGCGAACCTCGCAGTCTTACTGAAACATCACCGGTATCGACCCCCCGCTCGCGTCGATCGCCACACCCGTAACGTTCGCCGCCTTCGTCGACGCTAGGAACGTGACAACGTGGCCAATCTCCTGCGCATCGACGATACGGCGAATGGCATTGCTCGCGGCCCGGCGCTCGGTCTCAGCGTCAGTGCGCTCCGTCCGCGTCTGTCCGGGGTGCACGAGATTGACCGTGATACCGTGGGTACCGAGCTCGTCGGCGAGGGTCTTTGTCAGATGCACGATTGCGGCGTTGCGCAAGCCGCTGATGTTCCCCGAGCGCCGTCCAGAAAGCCCCCCGATGTTGATGATCCTGCCCCAGCGGCTCTTCTGCATGTGAGGCGCGACCGCCTTGGCGCAGCGCATATAGCCCACGACCTTAGTGTCGATATCCTCAAGTAAAGTCTTCTCATCGGCCTCGGCCAGGGGCCCGCGCACCATGCCGCCCGGGGTCGAGGCGTTGTTCACCAGGACGTCGATGCGGCCCAGGGCCTTCAGGGTCGCGTCCACGAGGTGGGCGACGGACTCCGAGTTGGTCGTGTCGGCCACGATCGGCAGGATGCGCCGGCCGGTTTGCTTCTCGAGGTCCTTGGCCGCCTCGTCCAGGGCGGTCCGCTGGCGGGCGCAGATCGCCACGTCGACGCCCTCCGACGCGAGCTGATGGGCGATGGCTTTGCCGATGCCCCTGCTGCCTCCCGTGACGATGGCGACTCGACCGGTCAGTCCTAGGTCCATTTGGCGTATCCTCCAATGTGGCTTCGGGTCAGACAGCGGTACTTCGGGTCCTACATCCTGGGAGGCCAATGATGCCGACCCACCAATCGCTCGGCGGCACGTCGGACGAGCAGCTCCTGCAGCGCATGGTCACCACCCACGCGGACCGTTACGGGGCGACGTTCTGGGAGCTGTTCGCCAAGCACGTGGCGCCCTCACTGCCGCCGCGCCCGGTGATGATCGACCTCGGCTGCGGCCCGGGTCTCCTCCTGCGGGACCTGGGGGAACGGTTTCCCCCGGCGACCCTGCATGGCTACGACGTCACGCCGGCGATGATCGCCTATGGCCAGCAGCTCGCGTTTCGCGGTCCGAAGCCGACGTTTGCACTTCACGACGTGACCACGCGACCGCTGCCGCACGACGCGGGCACCGTGAACCTCGTGAGCATGTCGTCCGTGCTGCACGTCCTCGACGAGCCATTGCCCGTGCTCTCCGAGATCCGGCGAGTGCTCGCGCCCAAGAGCACCTTTCTCTTGAACGACTGGATCCGTCAGCCGCTCTCGAAATATCTCGCCTATCGGCGAGAGGTCCTCGGCGAAGGCGAGGCGGAGACCGGGCGGGGCTTCCGCCTCTTCCCCGTGCACAACAAGTTCACGCCCGACGACTGGCGCTGGCTGCTGACCCAGGCCGGCCTGGCGATCCGGCATCAGGCCCAGCTCAGGGACTCGCACCAGATCTTCGTCTGCCAGCCCGCCGCGTAGACGCGGCCGCTATGACGTCTTGAACGCGTTCATCGCGGTCACCAGCGCCGGCGTCCCGCCAAACAGGTACGCGACCTCAACCGTTTCCTGAATCTCAGCCTCCGAAGCCCCGGCGCCGCGGGCCCGGTTGGCGATGTTCGCGACGCCGTCGGGGTGCGATTGGATCGCGTCGACGATCAGGGTCATGAGGATCTTGTACTTCGCGGGAATGGCGCCGTCGCGCAGGATGTGCTCGCGCTGGGCCACGTACGAGTCGACGAACTCCGGGTCGCGCTTCTGGAGCGGCTGGATCCACGGCGGCAGCGTCGTCTGAGCCTGAGCCATGTGCGCCTCCTGGGTCTGGGTGAAAGTAGAGTCGAGCCTGGATTGTACTCGACTCCCCCGCCCCCGCGACCCCGGCCCGGAAGCTAGCTCATCTGATTCCGAAACCGTGACGCGCTAAACCCCACGAGCACAGTAGCGATCACCCGAGCGCGGAGAGCTGAATGTACACCACGTCGACCTCCGCCCCCGCGCCATCACGCTGCGCGCCAGCGTCGCGAAATGGGCGATCGAGTTCATTCGCCGAACCGGCGAGCCCCTGGAGTGACAGCTCTGACAACGCCTCCGCTCCACAGTAGAGGCGTCACCGCCGCCTCCCAGCCGGCAACCCCAGGGCTCGCGAAGAACCACCGTGTAAATTCTCTCTAGTGAGCAGCCACCGCCGCCCTCCTCTCTAGAACCCTGTAGGGCAATCGCTGCGCCAGAGTCGGCAGACGCGAGGAACTTTTGGAGTTTCGGGCACTTCGAGCTAAGTCACATTCCGCCGGACGGTGCCGGGACCGAGGGCCAGCGTGCGGCGTTGCTTGGAATCCGACACCCGGCGCACCGCAGCGGCGAGGGCGCAACCCGCGTCGACGAGGGTACCGAGCCGCGCTGCCGAGGCGCCCAGACTCTCCGGGGCGGCGGTCGAGAGCGAAAAAAATGCGGGGAAGGTTCTTGAATCGCCGGCTGCGGCGTTATACTCAACCTCTCACTGCGGGCTGTCCCGGCAGCTCTAACTGGTCGCGACCAACGACAAAGTCCGGGCGCACACGGAGGCAAGGCTGATGTGGAAGCGTGAGGAACCGTCAAGACCGACGAGCATCCCGGCTAGCCCGGCACAGAACCCGTCCCTTTCGGCGCAGACACCGTCCTACTCATCGATGTCGTCTTTTGGATTCGATCAGACTCAGACTCAGACAGAGAAGGAGCCACGGCCTATGCACGCAGAGAAGGAGCCACGGCCTATGCACGAAGAACCGGCGAGCATTGGGAAGAGCATTGTCATCAACGGCGAGCTGAGCGGCAGCGAGGACCTCACGATCGAGGGCCGGGTCGACGGCAAGATCGAGCTGCGCGACCACGTGCTGACGGTCGGCTCGAACGGGAAGATCAAGGCGCAGATCAGCGCCAAGGCGATCGTCGTCCTCGGTCATGTGACGGGCAACCTGAACGCGACCGAGAAGGTCGACGTCAAGGAGACCGGGTCGGTCGAGGGCGACATCGTGGCTCCCCGAGTCGCGATCGCCGACGGATCGCACTTCCGCGGCAGCATCGACATGCAGAAAAAGGATCAGCCGACTACCGACCGGGCGCTCGGAGGCTTCAAGGCCGAGTCCAAGACGCCGAAGCCGGAGACGCACAAGCCGGAGCCGCAGAAGCCGGAGCCGTCTCCCGTGAACGGCGAGTTCATCCGCGTCTGAGCCGGCGTTGAATTCAGATCAAAGAAACGGCGGGCTCTCGGGTCTCATGTCCCGTTTGAGCCGGCAGATTCCTGGAATCGGCGACGAGGCCGGGGCCATCGTCGTCGAGCCGCGTACGGTCGCTGCCGTGCCCGCCGAGACCGTTTACGCGAGCAAGACGCTGGCGAGGTTTCTGTCTCTCCTGTTCGCGCGACCCGCCGCCGAGGTGGTGGACCTGGGCCCCGTGATCGGCTCGAACATCACGTTCCTCGGCGAGCGGGTCGGCTGCAAGATCCACGTGGAGGACCTGTACGCCGACGTCGATCGCCATGCCCGGCAGGGCGAGCTCGACCACCTCCCGGAGTTCCTGGGCGGGCGCTTCGCGCTGCGCGACGGAAGCGTCGACGCCGTGCTGTGCTGGGACATCTTCGACTTTCTCGCTCCGCGGGCTGCCGAGGTGCTCGCCGGGAAGCTGACACGGATGCTGCGGCCGGAGGGCCTGCTACTCGGGTTCTTCGGCGCCCGCGCGTCGGACGACCCGCGCTACACCAAGTACTTCATCGAGGACACGGCGCATTTTCGCCATCGCTTCTACCCCTCGGCGTGCACCCGCCGGTGGGTCCTGCAGAACCGCGACATCAACCACCTCTTCGCCGGCCTCGAGCTGTTCGACTCGGTGTTGCTGAAGTCAGGGGTCAGGGAGATTCTCTTTCGAAAGCGCGTCCCGAGCTGAAGCTGAACGCCGGGTCGAGCGGCGGCAGCGGAGCGCCGAAGAAGAGCCGGCGCTGCACCCTCGGCAGCAACGGCGACCGCAAGAACACCGGGATCACGGTCTGCACGAGCCACTTCACGACCGGGTTGCGGCTGCCCTGCCGGAGGAGCACCCCCTGGACGCCGAGCTGAAAGCGGTGAAGCGTCCTGACGTCGTCCTCCCGCAGGCGCTGGACCGCCCGGAGGACCTCGCGCTTGATCGGGCCGTGGCCGAGGTGCGGGTACAGCTCCTGCGCGGCGACCGCGGCGGTCGCGACGGCGACGTTGACGCCGATGGCACCCACCGGGCTCATCGTGTGCGCGGCATCGCCGATCAGCAGCAAGCCATCGCGCGTCCAGTCGCGCAACAGGCGGATGATGCCCTCCAGCGGGAAGAACGGCGTGAAGTCGCGCAGGGAGTCGGCGAACGCCGTGAAGATCGGATCGAAGCGCCGGATGCGCTGCGCCACCACCGCCACGCCTTCGTCGCGCCAGCGCTTCCATTCGCCGGTGGGCAGGATGATGCCGGCCTGGATGTGGTGCGGATACTTGGGCAGCATGAGTCCCCGGACATCGCCCAGCGAAACGTAGAAGGTGCTCGACCAGCCCGGCGGCTGCTCGATCGTGAACCAGATGACGTCGAAGTCATGATGCTCGTACTCGGGCTCGAATCCGCCCATCCGCGCCACCGCCGAGTAGCGCCCGTCCGCCCCCACCACGACGTCGGCGCGGACTTCGAAGGGCTCCTTGCCGTGGCGCAGCCCGCTCACTCCCACGACCCGGCCGTCGTCCTCCAGGAGCCTGGTGACCTTGGCGCCCATCCAGCACTGGAAGGAAGGGAACGGCTCGGCCTTCCGGAGCAGCGCGGCCAGGAAGACCGGCTGCGGCATCCAGATGGCGTAGGGATACTGGGGGGCGATCCGCTTGAATGAAAACTCGCCGACCTCGCGGCCGTTCAGCCGAATCTTCGCGGCTTCGAGCAGAGAATGAGGCTGGGCCAGCACGTACTCCAGGAGCCCCAGCTCGTCCAGGAGATGGGCCGTGCTCGGCTGCAGCACCTCTCCGCGGAACTCGCGCTCGAAATCTTCGTGTCCTTCGAGCACCAGGACCTCGGCGCCCCGCTTGGCCAGAAGCAGACCGAGCATGAGCCCGGCTGGCCCTCCGCCCACGATGCACGTGCTCACGCGGACGCTCGTCATGGCCTCTCAGCCCCAAGCGCGGAAGCCGCCGGCGAGGGGCCGGACCCGCTCGATACCGCGACGTCCGCTCAACTCCGGCCGGCGAGCTTGCGACCCTGCTCGAGGACCCCGAAGGACCGCGGCGTGCTCGGCATCAGGAACCGGTAGCCGCTCGCGATCAGGCGCTCGATGTTCTTCGCGTCCGGGTGCGGGTGGCCGCACGGGACGTTGTGGTCCTTGCAGATCTTGAGAATGCGCTCGATGGCCTCGGCGACCACGGGATGCTCGTACTCCCGGGGATGCCCGAGCTCCTGGCTCAGGTCCCCTTCCCCGATCAGCACGACGCCGATGCCGCGCACCTCCTGGAGGATCCGGGGCAGGTTCTCGATGGCCTTCGTGTCCTCGCACTGGATGATCGCGAGGATCTCGCCCTGCGGGGCGAGCGGCCAGACGTCGGCCCGGGCGTAGTACTCCTGCTGGGTGAGCCCCCAGTAGCGCGCCGCCCGCCCCGGGGCGTCGCCGCGGATGCCCGGCGGCTGGGAGAGTAGAGCGCCCGGCAGGCGCGGATACCGGCAGGCGCTGACCGCGTTGCGCGCCTCTTCCACGGTGCTCACGTGCGGGAAGATGATGCCGAAGACGCCGATGTCGAGCACCTGCTTGGCGATCCACTGGTTCATCTCGCCGCCGTTCGGCGGGATCCGCACCAGCGGCGTCACCTTCGGCGCCAGCGTCCCGCCCTGCACGATTTGACGCCGGTCCAGCATGTACTGGAGCGCGTCGCGAAGCACCGGCGGGCTCATCGGCGCGTGCTCCATCTCGAACGCGACGCCGTCGAAGGGCGAGCTGGCCAGAGCGGTCGCGGTCTCGATGTCCGGCGAGGCGAAGCCGACGAAGGCGGTCTTGCCCTGCTCGAGGGCCTTGATGACGCCGTTCAGACGCGGGATCTCAGGCATGGCGCTCTCCTATCGCGAAGCCGGCAGCTTGGTCTTCAGGCGGCTGTAGACCCGGCGCGCGTTGCCCTCGAAGACCTTGCGCCGGTCCTCGTCGCTGAGCCGGAGCGCCTCGACGTAGCGCTTGGTGTCGTCGAAGTAGTTCCCGGTCTCCGGGTCGATGCCCCGGACCGCGCCGACCATCTCGGAGGCGAACAGGATGTTATCGAGGGGGATGACCTTGAACAGGAGATCGATCCCGGGCTGATGATAGACGCAGGTGTCGAAGAAGACGTTGTTCAGCAGATGATCCTTCAGGAGCGGCTTCTTCAGATCCTGGGCGATCCCCCGGTAGCGCCCCCAGTGGTATGGAACCGCCCCGCCCCCATGCGGGATTATGAACTTCAGGCTCGGAAAGTCCTTGAAGAGGTCGGCGGTGATGAGCTGCATGAACGCCGTGGTGTCGCCGTTGATGTAGTGGCCGCCGGTGGTGTGGAAGTTCGGATTGCAAGACAGGCTGACGTGGATCATCGCCGGGATGTCGAGCTCCACGAGCTTCTCGTAGAACGGATACCACCACTTGTCGGTCAGCGGCGGATCCTTCCAGTACCCCCCCGACGGGTCCGGGTTCAGATTGCAGCCGATGAAGCCGAGCTCCTTGATGCAGCGCTCGAGCTCCGCGATGCAGTTGGTCGGCGGCACGCCCGGCGTCTGCGGCAACTGGCACACGCCGACGAAGTTCTGGGGATAGAGCGTGCAGACGCGATGGATCAGGTCGTTGCAGACCTGAGACCAGTGCAGGCTCGTGGTCGCGTTGCCGATATGATGACCCATGCCGGCGGCGCGCGGCGAGAAGATCGTCACGTCAGTGCCGCGCTCCCGCTGCAGCTTCAGTTGTGCCTTGTCTATCGATTCCCGAATTTGATCATCGCTGATGCTGAGCGTCCCCTTCGTGGCAACGTGCGCAGGATCCTTCAGGTCGGCGATCTGCTTTTGCCGGAAGGCCTCGAGCTCCTTCGGCGCCGTCGTGTAGTGGCCGTGGCAATCGATGATCATCATGCCCTCCGTCTGGAGCTACTCCAGGCCCAGCGTGTTGCGGGCGAACACCTCTTCCGGGCTGACCGTGCGCGGCAGGATCTTCTGGTCCCGGGCGAACTGGATCACGGCCTCGAGCGCCTTGCGGTTGCGGGCCACGCCGTTGGGGAGCGGGTCGTCTCCCACGATGCTGCGGCGCTGTGCCAGCGCCTGGGCGTCGCCCGAGAGCTGGGCGCCCGAGCCGAGCTGCTTCAGAAAGACCGCCTTCGCCTCCTTGAAGGCGTTGAACAGCCGTGGGGCCAGCGTCGAATCGGCCTGCAGCAGAGCGTCCTTCACGACGACCGTGTGGTTGAGGGGATAAATCCCGGTCTTCCGATACCACGCCGCCTCGGCCTCGCGGGCGTTGGGGATCAGCGGCTTGACGTCGGGAGAGTCGATCTGACCCGCGCCGATGGCCGCCGCGAGCTCGCCCTGGATGAGCATCTCGCCGAGGTTCGCGCCCGGCCGCTCGAGCACGTTCGACGGCTTCCGGTACTCCTGAACGTGCTCCTCATCGACCACGACCCAGGTGACCTTGTCGAGATCGACGCCATACTCCGTCGCGAGGATGCCGCGGGCCCAGACCCCGGTCGTGACGGTATAGGCGCGCACACCCACCTTCTTGCCCTCCAGGTCCTTGGGCGAACTCACCCCGGATTTCACGTTGTAGACGATCGGCGCGTGGTGTAACTGGCGCATGACGAACACCGGGAGGGCCGTGAACGGCTTGCCGTGGGCCTTGGCGGTCAAGTAGGTCGTGATGGCCATCTCGGAGACGTCGAACTCGAGCGTGCGGCACATCCTCCGAAACGCGCCGACGATGGGGCTGACCTCGACGTGCTCGAGGCGGATCCCCGGCGCCGTCACGGTGCCGTCCTTCAGGCCCTTCGTGTGCGCGTAGGTGGCGAGGGCCGTCTTGAGGACCGTCGCTTCCATCGCGGGCGTCATGGGGCGACGATCTTTTCCCGGGTAGGCTCGGCGAAGGCCTGGCGCAGCCCCTTCGTGGCCTCGAGCCAGTCGGCGTCGCGCGGCAGGATCACGCCGCCGGAGCGATGACGATAGACCGTGGGGTTGTCGACGCCGGGCGGGGTCACGGCGTTGTCGCGCAGAGCCCTGGCCGCGTTGATCACCCGTCGCCGTGTCCGGATGACCATCGCGTCGGAGGTCCCGAGGTGCTCCTGCGTGCGGTCGTAGATCGGCCCCATGCTCTCCGTGACGGCCTGATCTTGTTGATGGATGCCGTGCTGGGTGAGACGGAACTTCCCGAGCCAGTCCGTCGAATCCGGCAGGAACTCGAACCCGCCGGGCCGGGCGCCGGCCGACGCGACGGCCCGGCCTCCGGCGTTGAGCCCGGACGCGCCGCCCGCGGCCCCCGTGCCCACGCGCGAGCGGGGCGCGGTGATGCTCCAGAACATGATGTGCTCGTCGTCGAGGGGCACCCAGGCGCGGACCAGAACCTGCATCCCCAGGATGCCCGTCGGGATCATCGTGAAGAACGGGAACAGGAAGTGGGCGATGCGCCAGTAATAGGTGTCAGCCTCGGCCGGGCGGTAGGCCCCGTAGGAGGTGCCGAACTCCGTGTCGACGACCTCGTACTTCGGGGCCCGGTCGACCACGTTGTAGTAGTCGAAGGTCCCCGGGGTCGTCTGCTCGGGCCTGATGGCGCCGAGATGCAGGAACCCGAGATGGCTCGTGTCGATGTCGCCCTCGAGCCCCTGGAACCAGTTGCACTCGCGCAGGACCTTCTGGACCGTGTACTCGCCCCGGGGCAGCATGTTCGGCTCGAGGTCCGGCAGCGGCGGCGGCGTCTGGCGCGGCCCCATGTAGGTCCAGATGATGTCGTTCCGCTCGACACATGGGTACGCGGTCGCGTGGATCTTCGACTTGAAGTTGCTTTCCTCCGGCTCGTTGGGCATGTCGACACAGTGGCCTTCGCAGCTGTACTTCCAGCCGTGGTACACGCAGCGCAGGCCTTCCTCCTCGTTGCGGCCGAAGAAGAGGGACGCGCCGCGATGCGGGCAATGGTTCTGGATGAGACCGATCTTGCCGGACGTGACGCGGAAGGCGATCAGGTTCTCGCCGAGGAGCCGGACGCGGACGGGGGCCCCGTCACGCTCCGGCAGCTCGCTCGACATGAGGGCGGGGATCCAGTACTGCCGCAGCATGGCGCCCACCGGCGTGCCTGGTCCAACGCGACAGAGCAGCTCGTTGTCTTCCCTGGAAAGCATCGCGTTCTCCTTTCGCCTTACGCCACTATGCCACGGTCGTCGTAGGCACGTTGCCCTGGACGAGGCGGCGTACCAGGACGACCACGGCCAGCACCACGACCGTCATCATGAGCGCCGCGACCGCCGCCTCTTCCAGGCGCCCGTTGGACCACTGGCTCAGGAAGAGGGTCGGCAACACCGTCGACTTGGCCCCGTACAGGAACGCGACCGTCGCCAGGTCGCTGAACGAGACCGTGAACTGGATCACCCATCCGGCCAGGAAGCCGTTCTTCACCAGGGGTAGCCAGATCCGCCGGAAGGTCGAGGTCCACGAGGCGTTGTGGACGCGGGCGGCTTCCTCGAGCTCGCGACTGATCTGGATCATGCTCGAGCCCATGATCTGGGTCCCGAAGGGGAAGCCGCGCACGATGTGGGCCAGGATCATCACCGTGAGAGTGCCATAGAGAACGGCGAGCGGCGAAAGAAGCACGGCCCAGAGGATCCCGAGGCCGAGCACCAGGGACGGCACCGCCCAGGGCACCCAGGCCGCGAGGTCCAGCAGGCGTCTGCCCTTGTACCGGCTCCTCGTCACCACGTACGACACGAGCGAATAGAGGATCATCCCGAGCGTCGTGGCGACGATGCTCATGACCAGGCTGTTGGTCAGCGCCAGCCGGTTCACCCGCAACGTGAGCATCCGCCGCCAGTTGTCGAGCGTGTAGCTCGCCGGGTCGAAGACGTTCAGCCCGATGAAGCGAATGAAGCTGACCTGGATCAACATCAGCGCCGGCAATACGACCGTGATGACGAAGAAGAGCACCACGAAGCCGAAGGCGACCCAGCGCAGCTTGCCCAGCGCCATCGGGCGCGCCGAGTAGCCCCGGCCGGTCACGGTCGTGTAGTCACGCTTGCCCAGGAACCGCCAGTTCACCAGTACGAGCCCGAAGGTGATCACCAGCAGCATGACCGCCATCGTCATGCCCGTTCGGAAATCGGGCGGGAAGATCTGCACCATGCGCTCGTAGATCTTGTTCGTGAGCACATAGATGCCCGAGCTGGTGCCCAGGAACACCTCCGTCTCGAACGACGAGAGCAGACGGGTAAGCGACAGGATGAAGGCCGCCAGGATCGCGGGACGCAGGAGGGGCACCAGGATCCGCACGACGGTCCGCCCGGGCGAGGCTCCGCACATCCGGGCCGACTCCTCGAGCGCCGCGTCCATGTTCCGGAAGGCCGGGACCAGGAAGATGGCCAGGAGCGTGGCCCAGCCAGTGACGCTCACGAAGATCAGGCCGCCATACGAGAAGATGTCCAGCGGCCCCGTGTCCCCCGCGAAGAACGGGAGCAGGCGCAGCAACTGGTTCAGGTACCCCTTCTGGGGGCTCAAGAGCAAGGCCCATCCGAGCACAGCAGGAACTCGAGCCGGTTCCGGAACGGACAGTCCGTGCGCGCGATGATCCACGCCAGCACTACCGCGAGGGCCAGCGCGAGCACCGCTCGGACCGTCGACAGCCAGACCGTGGTCCACAGTATCTGCCAGACCTCGGGCTGCGCCATGACGGCGAACGAGGCCCGGATCGACTCCACCGAGATCGCCCCGGCGCGGCCGGGCGGCGCGTCTCGAAATCCCGCCAGCAGCGCGGTCACGACAGGCGTCACGGTGAGCACGGCGACCGTGATCAGCAGGAGGGTCGGCAGCCACGCCCACCCCGCAACGCGTGGCCACCCGACGCGCCGGACCCTACCGATCTCCGTGACGATCGACACTAGCGCCTCGTCCGCGAAGTTCTGTTAACGATGACGCTCCACCGGAGGCGCCGGGCGGGTGCGGTAGGGGGCGGCGGGTGTCGAGGAGCGCCACGGCTGCGCCGGGGCGCTTCCGAGCGCTGGGGGGTATGGGGGGCCATGTCGGGGCCCCCCATCTAATAATCGAAGAGCTTGGAAGCGATCACCCACTTGAGAACCTCGGTGATCTGACGCTCGGCCTTGTCGTCACCGGCGAACTGGAGCTTGTACTTACCCGGGTCGTCGAGCGGGCGCGGGGTCACGTCGGCCCGAGCCGGCGTGTTGCCGAGCGACTGCACCCGCCACTCCGCGTACTCGCGGCTCAGCGTGAAGTCGACGAACACCCGGGCGGCGTTCGGGTGAGGCGCGCCCTTGACCACCGCGAACAGGGGGGATTGCGTGCTGACACACCCCGGCTCGAGGCAGAGCTTCGTGATGGGCACGGTGCCCAGGCCGTACTCCACGCGCCACGGCCCCCCGAGCATCGCGTGCAGCTCACCGCGCGCCACCTCGCCGGACTCGTTGAAGCCGAGCAGCTTGGGCTTGAGCCCGGCGAACTCGCGGATAAAGCCCTCGCCGTAGTCCTTCGCGTTCACTTCCTTCAGGCCGTACACGTGGTAGACCCCGATGTTCGCGATGCGGGGATCGGTGAACGCCACGCGCTTGCGCTTGATCAGGTCGACCCAGTAGGGGTCGCGCACGAGGTCCCAGTAGCTCTTCGGAAACTTCTCGGCGGGCACCAGCTTGGTGTTCACGTTCAGGCCGCTGACGCTCGCGAAGACTCCCGCGAGGTGCGTCTCCTTGTTCATGACGGGCCAGCGCCACTTCACGCTCGGGTCGAGCGCCGTCGGCGGCATGAACTCTTCGCCGAGCCCCCGCCACGCGAGGGTCCGACCGCTCTGCCCACCGCACTGGTAGACGTCCGCCTGCAGGCGGCCGGCCGCGACCTCGGTGCTGATCTTCTCCACGAGCTGGTAGCCCGGCCCCAGGACCTGGCTCACCTGGATATCGCGATACGCCTTGTTGA
>QHSR01000152.1 GCA_003221635.1 Candidatus Rokuibacteriota bacterium
ACCACGATCAATCGACGAACAGCGCTGGGCTTGGGAGGCGCCGCCACTTCGAGATGTTCGAGACGCTCGCCAGTCCCTACGGCCTCCTGGGTCGCGCGGCTCTGGAGCAGATGAAACTCGCCCACGGGTGATGCGGGCCAGCCGTCGCCGGGTGCCCCGCCGCAAGGGCGAATGTCCTGGGCCGTCCCCGGCCGTGACGTCAAGATGCCGAGCTCGCGCGAAGGCGCGTGATCAGCTCGCGGTCGGCCGGCGGGAAGTCGAACTCCACGAGTCGCTCCGGTGCGACCCAGGCCATGGCCTGGGACTCGCGCGGCTCGATCGTCCCCGACTCGAGCCGGCAGCGGTAGAAGTGGATCACGACGGTCCGTTCGGGGTATTCCCAGCGGACCGTGTCGACCCTGTCGCCGACGGCGAAGCCCGCCGATAGCTCCTCGGCCAGCTCGCGCCGGAGCGCCGTCTCGAGCGACTCTCCGGGCTCGCGCTTGCCCCCGGGAAACTCCCAGAGTCCTTCGAGGTGCGACCCGCGCCGGCGCCTGGTGATCAGGTAGCGGCCCGCGTCGTCCCGCACGAGAGCCGCTACCACCTCGACGAGGCTAGGCAAGCCCGTAGCTGGCGCAGAAGCGCTTCATGGGACAGGGGGCACAGCGGGGCTTGCGCGGCGTGCACCACGTCGCGCCGAAGTCCATGAGCGCCTGGTTGAAGTCGTAGCCACGTCCGCGCGGGACGAGCGCCGCGGCGAGATCCCAGAGCTTCTTGTCTCCGCGGAGGCGCGCGAGCCGGCGGGGACCCAGGAACACGCGGCCCAGCACCCGCCGAACGTTGGTGTCGAGGACCGCGGTGTCCCGGCCATAGGCGAACGAGAGGATCGCGCCCGCCGTGTAGCGCCCGACCCCGGGGAGTCGTCGCAGCGCGTCCTCGCGATCGGGCAGGCGGCCGCCGTAGCGAGCGACGGTCTCGCGCGCGATCGCGTGGAGGCGAATCGGACGGATGTTGTAGCCGAGCGGGTACCAGAGACGCCGTACGGCGCCGACGCGCGCGGCGGCGAGACGCTCGAGGGTTGGATAGTGGCGGAGGAACTCGCGGTACTTCGGCACGACCCGATCGACCTGCGTTTGCTGGAGCATGATCTCCGACACCAGCACGCGATAGGGACGCCGGGTCCGTCGCCACGGCAGATCCCGACCGTGCGTGGCGTACCACGCGAGCAGACGCCCCTGGAAGCGGCGGATCGTCCGGCGCGGCGGCGGTCGCACGCCGCGCAGTCTAGCACGGGGCCTGCACCGGACTCGGCGCCGTCCTCGGCCACGGCACGTCATGTAGAATGGCGCCATGGCGAACCGGTTGCCGCTCCACGAGCGCCACGCCGCGGCGGGCGCGAAGTTCGAGAACGTCGCCGACTGGGAGTTGCCCGTCACGTACGGCGACCCCGCCGCGGAGTACGCGCTCGTGCGCCGGAGCGTCGGGCTCCTCGATCGTGGTCATGTCGGCATGCTCGAGCTGACCGGACGCGATCGGGCGGCGTTTCTCCACGCCCTTGTGAGCAACGAGGTCAAGGCGCTCGGGCCGGGACAGGGGTGCGCCGCAACCTTGCTCGACGTGTACGGCAAGGTGCAGGTCGTCCTCTACGTCTGGGTCGCCGACGACCGGATCTTTGTCGTGACGCCGCCGGCCATGGCCGAGAAGACCGCCGAGGCGCTCGATCACTATCTCTTCTCCGAGAAGGTGTCGATCCGCGACGTCTCCGGCGAGACGGCGCTCTTCGTCCTCGCCGGACCGAAGGCGGCCGAGACCGGCGAGCGACTCACAGGCGCCCGACCACCGGAGAGCGGGTGGTCGCAGGCGGCCGGCATGATCGCCGACACCTCGGTGCGGCTCGTGAGCGGGAGGCGGGAGACGGGTGAAGCCGAGGTGTGGATCGCAGGCCCCGCGAGCGAGGCACCGAGCATGTGGGACGCTCTCGTCGGCGCCGGCGTGCGGCCGGTCGGACTCGTGGCCTTCGAGGCTCTCAGGATCGAGGCGGGGACGCCGCTCTTCGGCCACGACGTCGACGAGTCGGTGCTCCTCCCGGAGATTCCGTTCGCCGAGCTTGTCTCCGAGACGAAAGGCTGCTACCCCGGCCAGGAGGTCGTCGTGCGGATCCGTGATCGCGGGCACGTGAACCGGATGCTGCGAGGTCTCCTGCTGGACGGTACCGAGGTCCCGCCGACCGGCGCCGAGGTGGTCGGTGCCGACGACACTCCAGTCGGCCGGGTCACGAGCGCGGCTTGGTCGTTCGGCCTCGAGCGACCGATCGCGCTCGCGTTCGTCCGCCGCCAGCACGCCGAGCCGGGAGCCCGCGTGTCGGTGCGCCTCGGCGGGCGCACGGTCGCCGCGAGCGTCAGCGCGCTGCCGTTCATCCGGTAACCGAGGACGCATCGTGGCAGAGAACCGCCTCGCGCGCGAGACCAGCCCCTACCTTCTCCAGCACGCCCACAATCCGGTCGACTGGTACCCGTGGGGTGACGACGCTTTTGCGAAGGCCAGAGCCGAGGACAAGCCGCTACTCCTTTCCGTCGGCTACTCGGCGTGCCATTGGTGCCACGTGATGGAGCACGAGTCGTTCGAGAACCCCGAGATCGCCGAGGTGATGAACCGCCACTTCGTCAACGTCAAGGTCGATCGCGAGGAGCGCCCCGACGTCGATCAGATCTACATGCAGGCCGTCCAGTCGATGACCGGCCACGGTGGCTGGCCGATGACCGTCTTCCTGACGCCGGCGGGCGCGCCGTTCTACGGCGGCACCTACTTCCCGCCCGTCGACCGGCACGGCCTCCCCGGATTCCCGCGGCTGATGGCGGCGATCGCGGACGCGTGGGCAACGCGCCGCGGAGAGGTCGTCGAGTCGTCGCGAAAGATCAGCGAGGCCCTCGGCCAGTCGGAGCGCCTGCGGGCCGCCTCCGAGCTCCTCACCCCCTCGATCCTCGGCGGCGCCTTCCAGGCGATCTCGGCGCAGTTCGACGACGCCGACGGGGGCCTGGGCGGCGCGCCGAAGTTCCCGCAGCCGATGATCTGGGAGTTCGTCCTGCGCTACTGGAAGCGCTCGCAGGATGCCCGCGCGCGCCAGATGGCGCACACGACGCTGACGATGATGGCGCGCGGCGGCATGTACGACCAGGTGGGAGGCGGCTTTCATCGCTACTCGGTCGACGCACATTGGCTCGTGCCGCACTTCGAGAAGATGCTCTACGACAACGGCCAGCTCGCGTCGCTCTACCTCCACGGCTGGCTCGCGTTCGGCGACCCCGAGTGCCGGCGGATCTGCGAGGAAACGCTCGACTATGTGCTCCGCGAGATGACCGACCCGGCCGGCGGCTTCTATTCGTCGCAGGACGCGGACTCGGAGGGCCACGAGGGAAAGTTCTTCGTGTGGGCGCCTGACGAGCTTCGCGAGGTGCTGGGCGACGCCGACGCCGAGTACGCCGGCCGCTACTGGGGCGCGGACCGCGGCGCGAACTTCGAGGGCAAGAGCATTCTCTACGTCGCGGGCGAGCCGGACGCTGAGCGGATCGCGCCGATCAGACGGAAGCTCTACGCGGCGCGGGAGAGCCGGATCCATCCCGGCCGCGACGACAAGGTGTTGGCGTCGTGGAACGGCCTCGCCTGCCGGGCGCTCGCCGAAGCGGGCCGGGCGCTCGGCCGGCCCGACTACGTCGCCGCCGCCGTCAGGAACGCCGGGTTCGTCCTCGGGGCGATGCGGGCCGAGGGCCGGTTGCTCCGCACCTGGAAGGGCGGGCGCGCCAAGCTCAAGGGTTATCTGGAAGACTACGCGATGATGGCGGCCGCGCTGCTCGAGGTGTACGAGGCGACGTTCGAGCGGCGATGGCTCGACGAGGCGCGGGGCCTGGCCGACGAGATGATCGGGCTCTTCTGGGATGAGCGGCTCGAGGGCTTCTACGACACCGGCAGCGACGCGGAGCAGCTCATCGTGCGGCCGCGCAATCTCTTCGACAATGCCGTGCCGTGCGGAACGTCGGTCGCCATCGAGACGCTCTTGCGGCTGGCGGTGCTGACGGGCGAGCCGCGCTACGAGGCAACGGCGTCGAAGGCGCTGAGGCCGATGGCGGATCTCATGGCCCGGTACGCGAGCGGCTTCGGCCGGTTCCTCTGCGCGCTCGACTTTCATCTCGGGCCGGTGATCGAGATCGCGCTGGTCGCTCCCGGCGGGGGCGATGGGCTCGGGTCCCTGGTGAGCGAGGTCTTCGGCCGATACCTCCCCAACCGCGTCGTGACCGGGGTGGTGACGGGGGACCGCGCCGGCGCCCTGGGTGTCCCGCTTCTCGAGGGCAGGGAAGCCGTGGCCGGGAAGGCGACTGCCTACGTCTGTCGCAACTACGCCTGCGAGCTTCCGGTCACCGATCGCGCGGCGCTGGCTCGCCAGCTCGACGGGGTCTGAGCCGGTGCGTCGAGCTTCCTTTCTCGTCTCGGCGCTGACCGTCCTCGTCGCCGCGCCGGCCGTGGCCCAGCTCGACCAGCTGCTCAAGGAGCTGGACACCCTGACGCGCCCCGCAACCGGAGCGACGGGCGACGTGAAGATCGGCGCCGCACTCAAGGAAGCGCTTCAGGTTGGGACCGAGAATGCCGTGAAGCTGACGGGCCGGACGGACGGCTACTTC
>QHSR01000153.1 GCA_003221635.1 Candidatus Rokuibacteriota bacterium
CGCGAGCTGACGATGGCCCCCAGCGCGTACTTCAAGCGGCAGTGCTTCGTGTCGGTCGAGTGCGACGAAGAGCCGGTGAAGCACGTCATCGACGCCATCGGCGACGACCGGATCGTCTTCTCGACGGATTTCCCGCACGGCGACTCGAAGTTCCCGCGGGCGGTGGAGTCGTTCTTGACGCTGCCGATCTCCGAGCAGAGCAAGCGCAAGATTCTCTGGGACAACTGTGCCGCGTACTACGGGCTTCCTGCCTGACCCGAAGAGGAGGGTTGCGCGATGACGACGTACAAGCTCATCTCGGCCGATTCCCACATCGTCGAGCCGCCGGACCTGTACACGAACCGGATCGAGCCCAGGTTCAAGGACCGGGCGCCCCGGATGGAGCGGATGGAAACCTCCACGGGTCGCAAGTACGACGCCTGGTTCATCGACGGCCAGCAGGTCGGCACCCTGGGCGCCGTGATGCAGGCGGGACAACGGTTCGAGGATCCGTCCCAGATCGACTTCCTGGGTATGTGGGAAGACGTCAGGCTCGGCGCCTACGATCCGCAGGCGATGGTCAAGGAGAACGAGATGGACGGTGTCTGGGGCTCGTGCCTGCAGCCGAGCCAGGGCCTCTTCTGGTACCGCATCCCGGACAGCGGCCTGCTCTCCGCCATCTGCCGCGTGTACAACGACTGGATCGCGGACTTCTGCAAGCCCCACCCCGATCGCCTCAAGGGCATCGCCATGCTCAACGTGGACGATGTCGAGGAGGCCTCGCAGGAGCTGGAACGCTGCGCGAAGCTCGGCCTGGTCGGAGCGTTCATCCCCGTCTCGCCCCTGGCCGATCGGCCCTATCGTCACCCGATCTACGAGCGCCTCTGGTGGACCGCGCAAGACGTCGGGCTGCCGCTGCTCCTGCACATCGGAACCCCGCGCGGCGGTATCCCGGGCTGCGAGTTCACCATGAACCTCGGCGAGCTCACCGGGGCCGGCCGGTCCACCACGGACTACTGGGTGCGCTACTCCCTGTCGGCCATGATCTTCGCGGGCGTCTTTGATCGGTGTCCCCGGTTGAAGGTCGGCTCCGTCGAGCACGAAGCATCGTGGATTCCTCACTGGCTCAAGCAAATGGACTTCACGTACCGGGAGCGGCCGGTGTTCACGCGGGGCTGGAAGTCGCGGGAGGGGCTCCTGCCGAGCGACTACTGGCGCCGTAACATGTTCGTGGAGTTCATGGAGGACGATCTCGGCATCCAGCTGCGCGACACGATCGGCGTCGACAACATGCTCTGGGGGAGCGATTTCCCGCACGCCGAATCGACCTGGCCGAGGTCCCAGGACTTCCTGACGCGCATCTTCGCGGGAGTTCCCGAGGCGGACCTGCGCAAGGTCACCTCGGAAAACGCCGCGCGGCTGTTTGGCTTCGACCTGAGCTAGCGCCCTGGATCGGAGTCCGCGTGGCGGTTCGGACGGGTTCGTGCCGGTGACCCGGGTGTCCGAGCTGTCGCCGGGCGCGATGAAGTGGGTGGTCATCGATCGTGAGCGAGTGCTCATCGCGCACGTCGACGGCGCCTTTTACGCGCTTCGGGATTCCTGTGGCCACCTGGGGGCGCCGCTCTCGACAGGAACGCTGGTGGGCTACGTCGTCGAGTGCCCGCTGCACTACGCGTGTTTCGACGTGCGCACCGGCAAGCTGCTGAGCGGACCCGTCGCCGTGGATGTGGCCACCTACGAGGTCCGGGTCGACGGAGACATGGTGTATGTGAAGCGGTAGTCGCCGCGAGCCGCCTTGATCGCCTTTCAGAATTTCGGCGCGGTGTCGAGTGTCTGACGGGTCGTCGTGACACGCTGTCTCCACCGCGCGCGCCGAAAGAGAATGCGTTGGTCGAAAGTCTTCAGAATCTCTGATCGCCCTCGCCGACGTAGCGATGGCACGACGGTTGCTGTCCTGCCTCTCACCGAGAGGAGGGAGTCATGGAGAGTCGGCTATCGCGTCGTGCCCTCTTGCTCGGCATGCTCGCGCTCGGCCTGCCGGTTTCCGCGGGCGCCGAGGGATTCCCCGGCGGCCTCCGTGACGCATACGGGCCACGCTTCGGCCCGCGGCTCGGTCTCCGCGACCTCGGAGACCGCCGGCGGCGACACGGCGCGGGCGCGGCCGGTAACCTCCGCCACTGGAACGAGCTCGCCGTCGACGCCAGTGGCCTCGACCACACCCCGGTGCCGCCCGGCGACAGTCGCGTCTTCGGAGAGCAGGTGGGGCCCGGGCGATCGAGTCGGGCCATGGCCATCGTCCACGTCGCGGTCTTCGACGCCATGAACGCGGTCGTCGGCGGCTACGAGAGCTACACGGGTCTTCGCCCCGCCCACGACGACACCTCCGTGGAGGCGGCCATCGCGCTGGCCGCGCACGATACGCTGATCGCGCTCTTCCCGTCGCAGAAGGCTGATCTCGACGAAGCGCTCGTCGACGATCTCGCCACGCTTCGCGACGGGCGCGCCAAGGCCAACGGGGTCACGATCGGGCAGCTGGCGGCCGCGCGTATCCTCGCGCGGCGCGCCAACGATGGGTCCAATCACGCCGAGCCCCGCGTTGGCGTCGACTTCTTCACGAGCGACGAGCCGGGGAAGTGGCGCCAGGACCCGATCAGTCTGCACCCGCTCGCGTTGGGCGCCCACTGGGGCGAGGTCAGGCCGTTCGTCCTCAGGTCGGGTGATCAGTTCCGGGTTCCGCCGCCGCCCGCCCTCGACAGCCCGGAGTATGCGGCCGCCTTCAACGAGGTGAAGGCGCTGGGCGGCGACGGCCTGGTCACGCCGACGACGCGAACCGAGGACCAGACCTTGGCGGGGATCTACTGGGCCTACGACGGCACCCCGAGCCTCTGCGCGCCGCCGCGGCTCTACAACCAGATCACCATGCAAATCGCCGAGCAACGCAACACGGACGGGATCGATCTGGCGCGTCTCCTGGTGCTGGTGAACGTCGCGCTGGCCGACGCCGGGATCGCGATCTGGGAATCGAAGTACCACTATCAGTTCTGGCGCCCGGTGACCGGCATCCGCGAGCCCGACGACAACCCGGCCACCGCCACGGACGCCACGTACTCGCCCCTCGGCGCGCCTGCCAGCAACCTCACCGGCCCGAACTTCACGCCGCCCTTCCCAGCATTCCCCTCCGGGCACGCCGGGTTCGGCGCCGCCCTCTTCGAGATCCTGCGCAACTTCTACGGGACCGACCGTATCCCCTTTGCGTTCGTGTCGGACGAGTTCAACGGCGAGACGCTCGACAACGAGGGACACGTGCGCCCGCTCGTGCGCCGCAGCTTTTCCTCGCTCTCCCAGGCCGAGGAAGAAAACGGCCAGAGCCGCATCTACCTGGGTATCCACTGGGCCTTCGACAAGACCGAGGGCATCGCCCAGGGCCGGCGAGTGGCCGACTTCGTGTTCAAGAAGGCGTTCGCCAGTCAGCGCCGCTGACTCAAGGGTGAGAGCCGGACGGCAGCTCTTTCACGTCGGCGGCGAGCTTCGGATCCCGAAAGCGCGCCTACCCAGGCGCGGGGGCGACCGAGACGCCTGCCCTGAGCGGGAACCACGTCGAGGTCAGATGCCGGTCCCGAATCCCACGGCGGGCGGACGGTCGCGGCCTCGCCCATGTGTCTCGCGGAATGGAACAGGGCGACGGGACGGGCACCCCGCTGGCTCCGGGATACCCGTCACGCTGCGGCGGCGCGAGCCCGTGCCGCCCTACGCGGTCGAGCGCGCCACGAAGCCGTAGCGCGCATTCGTGCGCGCGCCGCCCGCGGCGAGATATTCCGCCTTGATCGCGGCGATCTTGTCGGTGGTGATGCCGTGCTGCGCGATCTTGGGGCGCAGATTGTAGAGGCGCGCCGAGTTGCCGCCGAAGATGGCGCGCTTCACGGGACCGTCGGCGGGCCCCAATGGCTTGAAGCCGTGCCCCTTCTGCATGTCCTCGGGAATCTCGAGCCGGCGCAACGCCTCGATCTGCCACTGGGGCGAGCCGTACCAGAGCGAATCGGTGCCCCAGATGACGTGGTCGGAGCCGAGACCCTTCACCAGTGTGCCGATGAAGGCCGCGGCAAAGCGCGGGTTCGCCACGGCGCACGTCGCGAACGCGGTTCCCACCTCGCCGTAGACGTTCTTCACGCCGAGCTTGCTCGGAATCTCGGCCAGGTCGGTCGCCCACTTGATGCGACCGGTCTGCTCGAACTCGGCGAGCACGGTGTCGGGCTTCTCCATGAAGGGACGGAGCGCCCCGTGGTACATGACGAAGTTGATCTTCGGCCAGTCCTTGGCCGCCTTACCGACGTCCTTGACCGTCGCGTACTCCCAGACCCCTGGCCAGGACGTCTCGTAGTCGGCCGGCAGGAGCCCCTTGTGGATGCAAACGGTCGTGATGCCGGACTTCACGGCCTTTTCGTAGAAGGGGTACATGAGCTTGTCGTCGTCGAGCCACCAGTACGAGCCCAGCTTGGAGGGGAACAGCGGGTCGCCGATGGTGTAACCCTTCCAGCTGTCAGGCTTGAGCGTCGTGATCGCGCGGTCCACTTCCTCCATCCACCCCTGCTTCTTGGGCGTGAATACGGCGTGGCCCAGGAGACGCCGGGAGCCGGAGACTTTGTTGAGGGACGCGCGGGCGGCGGCGATCTGGTCGTTGGTCAGGAGGTCCCAGCTCGGGTCGTCGAAGGGCGCGCCCGAGAGCAGCGCCACCTTGGTGTCGCTGTCGACGAAGATCTCCTTGACGTAGTTCTCGAACTTGTACCGGGCGAGCGTGTTCTCGCCCCACAGCTTCGGGTTCCAGTTCTGCTTGGCGTACTTGGCTAGGTCGAGCAGCCCTTCCTGCTTGAAGTCGTCGCGGACGAAGTGCGTCTGGGCGTCCACGATGAACTGTCCGGAGAGCGCCTGGGCCCGCATGTCGGCGACGCCTGGCGTGGCCGCTTCCGCGCGGCTCACGTCGAACACGGGACCGAACACGTCGTTCATGGCGAGGAACGCCGCGGCCATGCCGGCGCTCGAGGCCAGGAACTGACGGCGGTTCAGCCCGTGTCGCGGGGCCAGATCACCGGCGAGCTCTTTCACACGCGCCTGCACGCGGCGCTGCTCCCGGGTCTGGGGCAGCGGGTTGTACTCGCCGTTCGACACGATCTGAGTGGGCACCGGGCCTCGGTAGGCGGCCACCTCGGCCGGCGCCGTGCGCTTCAGCTCCTCGTCACTGAGGTAGTGCGGCATCGCTCTCCTCCTTCTGCCTCGAAGCGCCCGGAGCCGCATCATTGCGGGCTCCGGAGCGTTGAGCTCGCGGCAGCGACGGAAGGATCACTAACGTGGTTGGGATGGTGAGTCAAGCCGCGACGCGCCGGCGTGACCTTCGGTTCGCGCTTCCAGGGTGGGGTCGAGGATGACCTTGCCGAGCGGCTCGTTCGTTTCGACGAGACGGTGAGCCGCCGCCGCGTCTCGGAGCGGCAGGATGCGGTCGATGAGGACTCTGAGCACCCCGGCACTGGCCAATTGAAGTGAGCGCTCCAGATCTTCTCGGCGCTCTGCGCCCAGCCCGCTGATGACCCGAAGCCGTTGCTGGTAGAGGCGCCTCACGTCGAGGGTGACGAGCCCGCCGCCATGGGCGCCAACCGTCACGAGCCGGCCTCCCGGCGCGAGACTGTTGAACGCGCCCGGCCAGAGCGCAGGATCGGCAATGTTCTCGAAGACTGCGTCCACTCCGCGACCGTCCGTGATCCGCATGACCTCCCGCTCGAGGTCATGCCGGCGGTAATTCACTCCGAAGTCGGCCCCGAGAGACACGGCGACCTGGACACGCTGGTCCGTGCCGGCGGCCGCGACCACGTGAGCCCCCAGCGTCTTCGCGACTTGCACGAGACAACTGCCCAGGCCGCCGGCGGCGCCCATGACCAGCGCCCAGTCTCCTTTCTTGAGATCCGCCAGATAGCATTCGCCGAAGGCCAGGGGAAAATGTCGCGCGACGACCGTGGCTTGCGCGAAGGACAGGCCCTCGGGGACGGGCACGCAGTTGACGGCGGGTATCTTCAGATACTCGGCATATCCGCCCCAGCACTGAACCCCGAGCATCTGTCGACTCGTACAGCGGCGGTGGTTTCCGTCCGTGCAGTGCTGGCAGCGTCCACAGCCGACACCGCCGAAGATGGCGACGCGGTCGTTGACCTTCGTCAGCTCGACGCCGGGGCCCACGTCAGCGACAATCCCGGACGGGTCGTTGCCCAGGACGAGCGGCAAGGTCACGCCGTAGTTACCGCCGTCGTGTCGGACCTGCAGGTCGAGCGTGCGGTTGACGGATACAGCGTGAACCCGGACGAGAACCTCACCGGGGCCAGGGGCGGGAGTAGGAACGTCCTCCCACCGCAGCACGTCAGGGCCCCCAAACGCCCGGATGACGATGGCTTTCAGCTCTGCTCCTTCACGTGAAGCCGCACCGTCGAGACCACCCTCCAAACGCGCCCGCCGACCGCCTGCTACGATACATCACCGGGCGCGATGCTACGATCGGCTCGTGATCGAGCTCGCCATGGCCGGCGGCGACAAGAGACGCGGGCTGGCGCCGGTGGGGGTGGCGCACATCGACATGCCCGCCACGCCCGAGCGAGTGTGGCGAGCCATCCGGGACGCGCGGTGATCACCTCGGCGGACGTCGTCGTCGTCGGCTCCGGCGCCTTCGGCGCGAGCGCGGCGTATCACCTGGCTCGCCGCGGTGCCCGGGTGGCGGTGCTCGAGCGCTCCGGGCTCGCCTCGCAGACCTCGCCGCGCGCCGCCGGGCTGTCGAGCCAGGTCCGCGCGACCCCGGCCCTCACCCGGCTCGCCCAGCGCGCGGTGGTGAAGCTCGCGGCGTTCGCCGACGAG
>QHSR01000032.1 GCA_003221635.1 Candidatus Rokuibacteriota bacterium
TCCGGACCATCCGGTGGCGCTCTGCGAGACGTGCCGCCGAACTTACACGCCAGAGCAGCTCGGGACCGAGATCGGCGACGGCTGTTACCTCTGCCGCCACTGCGGAGCCGATCTGCGAGAGTCGGTCCTCGCCCACTCACGGACCTGCCCGAATCTCATACTGAAGAAGCCACTGGCGCGGATAGCGTCTGGCACCAGCTCGACGATCCCTCCAGCGGTGTCGGAGCGTTTCGAGGCCCGTCGTAGAGCCCGGCTTGGGTTGGGCGTCCACACGACGGCCAGGTAAGGATGCTCCAACCCGGAGGCCGTAACCCCCGGAGGCCGTAAACAAAATGGGCCGGGAAGCACGTTCCCGGCCCCGTGATCGCGGCGGTTCTTCGGACCGACTGAGCGTTTGCTCCGGGGTGAACCTCGGGGATGGGTGTGCTTCTTGCGCGCTACAAACCCATGGCGGCTTTGATCACGGCTCTCTTCGTCTTCAGCGCCATACGCTCCGCCTTGTAGGGCGATCCCGAATTATTCGTCGCGTGAATCGCCCTGCGGCTCGCCTTTACGGCGCGGCGGATCGAATGGTCCATCCGCTTCTTCCACCGGGATACATGCTTCGCAGCACCGGCCCTGTCGAGTCTGACCATCAGTCTGTTCATTGTGTCCTCCTAATTCCAAGCTCTCACGGCATGGACGAATTTCGGAAACAATTCAACTCATAAACCAATTCAGCAACGGCAATGAGTTCGCTGTGTTCTCGGCACTGCCACTTTCGCTTTCGCCATGACATGAGCGGCATTTGGCGCGGCGGGTTGCCACGGCTGCCCCTGCTCCTCGTCGGGTGCGGGCAGATGTGCTGGAGTCGGGTGGACGTCAAAGCCTCGATGACCAATGCACGGGAAGGGGACCAACCCTTCCCGTGCGGAATGCGTCGTTCGTCGACCCGTTACGGCATTGAGACGGTCGTGTTGTCGCCGTTCGAGTTGATGTTGAAGGTACCGGACGCCGTGTTGCTCGTGTAGCCGTACGCGGCCCAACCGGCCGGCGGGTCGGGAACCCGCGCCATGAACGGACCCGCCGTCTGACCCTGGGGGTTGGAAACGGCCACCGTGAGATCCGTCAGGGCGGCCGGGATGTTGCCCATGTGGGCGCCGTAGATCGACACCGCGGAGGCGAGAGCCCGTGCGTCGGCCTGGGCCTTGGCGATCCGGGCGCGCCCCTGAACGTTGGCGTAGAGCGGGATGGCGATGGCCGCCAGGATGCCGATGATCGCGACGACGATCATCAGCTCGATGAGCGTGAAGCCTCGCTGATTCGCTACCGTGAGACGTTTCTTGGTCCAGCACCGATGCATGGAAGCCCCCAGTCTGAGCGGTCTGAGTTAGACGTAGACCTGTTGCCAGATCTGTAGTGCAGCTTCGATGCCACGCTCTCGCGCGGGGCACCGTCACCTTCTCGGGCACTTAACGGTCTCTCATTTCCGCTATTTCAGCGTGCCTCGACCCATTCTGTCCATCGGCGAGCCATCACGTCCCGCGTTGGCTGCTGGGCGAATCCGTTCCGGAAAGCGCGACCACCTGTCGAGGAAACACGCAGTACGCTCTCGTGCGCGAGACGCGCCGAGATTTCCGAATACTGAAATCGTGAAGGGCGGGCGTGGCCCTGTGTCCGCTCGGAGACGGGGCGACCGATACCCCGGGGCGATTTCATGACCAGCCCGGAGTAGAGGGCGATGTGCATTGCCTGTCGTGCTCGATGAGGCGGCTCGTGTACAGTCGGGACAATGCCCGGGGGATCGGAAGCCACCGAGAGAGTCGGAGGGCTCGCACCGGCGCCCCCACCGATGCGCCTTGGCGCCCTCCGACACCGAGACTTCCGCCTGTTCTGGATCGGCCAGCTGGTCTCGCAGATCGGGACCTGGATGCAGAGCGTGGCGCAGGCGTGGCTCGTGCTGGAGCTGACCCAGTCGCCGCTCCAGCTCGGAATCGTCAGCGCCCTGCAGTTCACGCCGGTCCTGTTCCTGTCACCGATCGGCGGCGCGCTGAGCGACCGCTTCGCCAAGCGGCGGGTTCTGCTCATAAGCCAGACGGCCATGAAGCTGCAGGCGCTGGTGCTGGCTGTCCTCGTCTGGAGCGGGCACATCCAGTACTGGCACGTCGCGGTCCTCGCCGCGATCTACGGACTGGGGCGCGCGATCGACATTCCGGCGCGCCAGGCGTATGTCACGGATCTCGTCGGCAGGTCCGACCTGGCCAACGCCGTCGCGCTCAATTCGGTGGTCATGAACGGCGCGCGCATCGTCGGCCCCGCCGTCGCGGGGCTGCTCATCGCCGCCTTCGGCGTGGCGCTCGCCTTCCTCCTGAACGGTGTGAGCTTCGTCGCCGTGCTGATCGCGCTCTTGGCGATTCGTACCGAAGGCCGCCCCGACCCGGCCGGCCGGCTCGGGATTCGAGAAGGAGTTCTCGGCGCGCTGAACTACGCGGCGCGAACTCCGCCGGTCGCGTTCACGCTCGGGCTGATGGTCATCGTGAGCCTGCTCGTCCTCAACTTCAACGTCGTCGTACCCCTGGTCGCGCGCGACGTGCTGAACCTCGGGGCGCACGGGTTCGGGCTTCTCATGTCGGCCCTGGGCTCCGGGGCCGTCGTGGGAGGGTTCGGCGTCGCGCTGCTGCGACGCGGTCAACCACCGCTCTCGTTCCTGGCCGGCTCGGCGGCGACGCTCTGCGCCGGCCTCGTCGCGCTGGCACTGGTCGGCCACTTCGGCGTCGCGGCCGCCGTGCTCGCCCTGCTCGGATGCTGTCAGATCCTCTTCACGACGGGCTGCAACACCATCCTGCAGCTCATCGCGCCCAACGAGCTTCGCGGACGCGTGATGGGACTCTACACCGTGACCTTCGCCGGAATGACTCCCTTCGGGTCGCTGCTGGTCGGTGTCATCGCCGAGCACCTCGGCGTGCGTGTGGCCTGCGCCGTCGGGGGCGCCGTCGGCCTTCTGGGCGTGATCGTGCTCGTGCTCGTCGCCCGCCGCGCGGGCATCGCCTGGACGCACGCGCGCGGGGTGTAGGTCGCTTCGGACCCCGCCACCGCAGGCGTTTGGCCCGGCATTGACAAGCGATGCAACCTGTCCATAATGGTGCAACTCTTCGGGTCGTGACGTAAATCGGTTTTGGTTTCCGTCGCCCTTTCTCGATCGGTCTTCGAGTGCGAGGAGGATCGACATGACTCGACGTGCTTCGACCCGGGGGCTTCTGGCTCTCGGAGCCGCGCTGGCCCTGATGGCGACGGCTGGTGGCCAGGCGGCCGCGCAGAAGGCAGGGGGGACCCCGATCCTCAGCGGGCCGCTGGCGAAACTGGACATCAAGCCCGCCCAGATCGACACGGCGAGAGGTACGCCGAAGGGCGTGCTGACGGTCGCGATGCACTTCGCGCTCGACCCGGGCTGGCTCGACCCGCTCGAGCACTCCTACGCCATCACGATGCAGATGTACGACTACCTCGTTCACGACGCGATGATCAAACCGATGAACTATGGGTACGCCACCTATGGCCTGGCCGAGCACGCCGAGCTAGCGGCTGACTTCAGGCGGGCGGCCTTCCGGCTGCGCCCGGGCCTCAAGTTTCACGATGGGCAGCCGCTGACGACCGCGGACGTGAAGTGGACCTACGAGAACTTCAAGGGCGCCTCCGCGAAGCTCTTTCACGACAAGCTCGAGCACATCCAGGTCGTGGACGACCGCACGATCGTGTTCCACTTCAAGGAGCCGTTCATCGACTTCATGGAGCTCTACAACGGCGGCGTCGGCGGCATCGGCTGGATCGTGCCCAAGCACTACTACGAGAAGGTCGGCCGCGATGGGTTCAAGGCGAAGCCGATCGGCGCCGGCCCCTACAAGCTCGTGAGTCAGCAGGCCGGCGTGCAGATGACGTTCGAGGCGTTCGAGGAGTACTGGCGCCGGACGCCGGCGACCAAGACGATCGTCGTCAAGGGTGTCAGGGATCTCACGGCGCGTATGGCCGGGCTCCAGACCGGTGAACTCGACCTCGCGTTCGGCATGACAGGCAAGTTGCTCCCGCGCCTGATGGCGGACAAGAGCCTCCGGTGGGATCCGAACTTCACGGGACCGTGGTGGCTGATGTTCCCCGGCAGCAACGAAGGGGGCAGCCCCTTCCGCGACAAGCGCGTGCGTCAGGCGGTCAGCCTGGCGATCAACCGGCAGTTCCTCGTGAAGCAGGAAACCCAGGGAATCGGCAAGCCGTGGGGCAACTGGATCAGCCCGGAAAATCGCGACGCGCTGCAGGGGCAGGACGCGCCCGTGCCGGAGTTCAACCTCGAGAAGGCGAAGCAACTGATGGCACAGGCCGGCTTCGCCGAGGGTTTCGAGGTCGAATACACTCCGTTCCCGCCCTATTTCGACATGGCCGAGCGCATCATCACCGACCTTCGCGCGATCGGAATTCGCGGCAAGGTGCAGTCGCTGGAGGGCCCGGCCTTCCGATCGAAGATCGGGCAGGGGCGCAAAGGATTCCCCGGGAATCGCACCATCGTGCAGACCATCGATCCGCGCGCCGGCGGCTCGAAGGCCAACATCGCCGTGTACGCCGTGTGCGATAGCCCATCCTCGTTCATCTGCGATCCCCAGATCGAAGCGGTGTGGAAGAAGCACCAGGCGAGCCTGGATCTCGCGGAGCGCGAACGGCTGGTCAAGCAGATCCAGCGGGTTGTCCTCGACGAGCACTATTTCGTCCCGATCTACTGGAATCCGTTCGTCCACGCCGTCGGCCCGCGCGTCCTGCCGGAGGGGGAAGCGTTCCACCGGTACTGGGACACGCTCAACGCGCCGTATCCGTGGCCGTGGGAGGTCTGGGAGGTCAAGGCGGACCGCTGATGGAGGCGCGCCACGCGTGGGGGGGTCCGGGGGGCCGTGTCGGGGCCCCCCGGTCAAACAATTGAAGAAGTACATCCTCGTCCGAGCGCTCTACAGTGTCGTGACCCTGTGGTTACTGGTCACGATCATCTTCGGGCTCGTCCGGCTCACCGGCGATCCCGTCGCGATCAAGGCCGAAGCGGGCGCCGACGCCGCGTATGTGGCGCAGCTCAGGCAGAACTGGGGCCTGGATCGGCCGCTTTACTGGCAGTACCTCTCCTTCGTCGGCAGGCTCCTCCGGGCGGACTTCGGGCACTCCTTCGAGAAGTCGCTGCCCGTCCGGGACATCTACTTCGAGCGGCTGCCGAACTCGCTCAAGCTCGGCTTCGCCGCGTTCCTGATCTCGATCGTGCTCGGGGTGCCGTTCGGGATGCTCACGTCGTTGAAGGTGAACTCGTGGTGGGACAACACCGGCAAGATGATCGCGTTGTTCGGGCTCTCCATGCCGGGCTTCTTCGTCGGGCTGGTGCTGATCATGGTCTTCGGCATCGGGCTCGGCTGGTTTCCCGTGCTCGGCAAGGGCGCGAGCGCCTTCGTCTGGAGCGCCCCATCGACCTGGGTGACGTTCTGGGTCAGGGACTGGGCGCATCTCGCCATGCCGGCCTTCGCGCTGGGCTGGTACTTCTCGGGCGCGATGCTGCGGATCACGCGTTCCGGCATGCTCGATGTGCTCGGCAGCGACTACATCAAGCTCGTGCGCCTGAAAGGGGTTCCCGAGCGGATGGTCGTCGCCAAGCACGCGCTGAAGAACTCGATGATCCCTGTTCTGACCTTCGCCGGCTTGAATCTCTTGATCATGGTGAATGTCGCCGTCGTGATCGAGGTCATCTTCAACTGGCCCGGCGTCGGCCAGCTGCTCTATGACGCGCTGAGCAACCGCGACTTCCCGATGGTGCAGGGCGTTGTGCTCATGTCCGGGCTCATGATCGTGCTCCTCAACTTCACGATCGATGTCCTGTACGGGTACGTCGACCCGCGCATCCGGCTGTCGCGATAGGACCATGTCGGCATAAAGACGGGTTGGGGGTCCGGGGCCATTTCGGGGCCCCTGACGTTCCTCGACCGAGGAGGGTGACGTCATGGCGACGATCCCGGTCGGCGCCGCCCACACGATCGCGGCCCCGCGCGCCGCCCGGCGCCGCTATCGTGTTCTCCGCGAGGCACCCGTGATTCCGCTCGTCATTCTGGGAGTTCTGACGTCGGTGGCCGTCCTGGCGCCAGTCCTGGCGCCGCACGGCAAGCTCGATCCGGTGGCGCCGACGCGGGAGCAGTGCCTCGCAAAGTACAGCATGCCCGACTGCCCCTACCTCGACAACGTTCCACCCTTCTGGTCTCACGGCGGCCGGTTCAACACACCGCTCGGGACTGACTATCTGGGCCGCGACGTGCTGAGCCGGCTGATGTACGGCGCTCGCATCTCGTTGATCGTCGCGCTCACCGGCACGCTCTTCGCCGGCGCGATCGGCACGGCGCTCGGCGTCCTGGCCGGGTACATGGGCCGGTGGTGGGACGAGATCATCATGCGGATCACCGACGCCTGGCTGACGTTGCCGTCGCTGGTCTTCGCGATCCTCCTGTCGAGCGTGCGCGGGCCGGGCCTCTGGAACGTGGTGCTCATCCTCGCGCTGGTGTTCTGGAGCCGGTACTCCCGCGCCGTCCGCGGCGAGATCCTGACGGTCCGCGAGCGCGAGTTCGTGAAGCTCGCGGAGATCAACGGCATCGGCAAGCTCACGATCATCTGGCGGCATCTGATCCCGAACGTGATGAACACTGTCATGGTGCTCTTCAGCCTCCAGGTCGGCGTGGCCGTGATCATCGAGGCGTCGCTCAGCTTCCTGGGGGTCGGCGTCCCGCCGCCGGAGCCGTCGTGGGGCCTCATGATGGCCCAGGAGCGAGAGTCCTTGATGGAAGGGCGGTGGTGGCTCGAGATCTTCCCGGGCACTTGCATCACGATGCTCGTGCTCTCCGCGAACATGCTCGGGGACTGGCTGCGCGTCCGCCTGGACCCGCAGCTTCGCAACCGCTAGGCGACGGGACGCAGCGGAACGACCAGGGCGCTGGGGGTGCAACTCATGCCGAAGAAAGCCTTTGCGATCCTCTCGCTGCTGACACTCACGTGTGGCGTCGCCTACACCGTCAACGCTCCCTTCCCGTGGCCCTGGGAGGTCAAGGGGTAACGTGGCTCCGCTCCTGCGCGTCAGCGACCTCAGGACGTACTACTTCGGGTTTCGCGGGACGCGCGTGGTGAAGGCGGTGGACGGCGTCAGCTTCTCCGTCGAGGCCGGGGAGACCTTCGGCCTCGTCGGAGAATCCGGGTGCGGCAAGACCACGACCTGCCACTCGATCGTCCGCCTGCTCGCGCCGAGCGCCCGTATCGTGAGCGGCAGCATCGAGCTCGAGGGCGAGGATCTGGTGAAGAAGAACCAGGCCGAGATGCGCCGGATCCGCGGGCGGCGGATCGCGTCCATCCTCCAGGATCCGATGGCGTCGCTGGACCCGCTCTTCTCCATTTACGACCAGGTGGCCGAGCCGGCGTACTATCATCAGGCGCTCCGCGGACAGACGCTGCGTCAGCGCGTGAAGGAGCTACTGGCCGCGGTGCGGATTCCCTCACCGGAGCGGCGGATGAAAGACTTTCCCCACCAGCTGAGCGGCGGCATGCGCCAGCGCGTCGTCGGAGCCATCGCCCAGGCGGGGAGCCCGCGGATCATCATCGCCGACGAGCCCACCACCAACCTCGACGTCACCATCCAGCTCCAGTACTTGAATCTGCTGAAGGATCTGCAGCGCGCGACCGGCGTCGCGCTGATCTTCGTCACGCACAACCTCGGGATCGTCGCCAAGATGTGCGACAAGGTCGCGGTGATGTACGCGGGCAAGATCGTGGAGATGCAGTCGGTGCGGGGCCTCTTCTACCGCTCCCGGCATCCCTATACCAAGGCGTTGCTCGACTCGATCCCGAAGCTCGGCGTCAAGGAGCGGCTCTACGGGATCCCGGGCCAGCCGCCGGATCTCTCGGCCCTTCCGTCCGGCTGCAGCTTCCATCCCCGCTGCCAGCAGGTGATGGACCGCTGCCGGATCGAGGAGCCGTGGCAGCACGACCTCAACGGCGACGGCAACGTGAGGTGCTGGTTGCCCATCGACGAGGAGACCGCCGGGCGTGGATAGGCCGCTACTCGACGTGCGCGAGCTCCAAAAACACTTCCCCGTTGGCGGCGCGCTCTTCGGCAAGACACGGGGCGTGGTCAAGGCCGTCGACGGGATCAGCTTTACGATCAAGTCGGGCGAGACGCTCGGGCTCGTGGGAGAGTCCGGGTGCGGCAAGACGACCACGTCGAAGCTCGTGCTGGCGGCCGAAGAACCCACGGCCGGTACCATCGAGTTCGAGGGGCGCAACATCGCGGAGCTGAGCCGCGCGGACCTGCAAGACTACCGGCGCAAGGTCCAGGTCGTCTTCCAGGACCCGTATAGCTCGCTCAGTCCCCGCATGCGGGTGGGCGACATCATCGCCGAGCCGATGAAGGCGCACGAGGCTCTCTCCTCGGCGGAGGTGCGAGCGCGCGTGACCGAGCTGCTGGAGCTGGTCGGTCTCCGGCCCGACGCGGCCCGCCTCTTCCCTCACGAGTTCAGCGGAGGGCAGCGACAGCGGCTGGCGATCGCGCGAGCGCTGTCCACCAAGGCCCGCCTGGTCGTGCTCGACGAGCCCGTCTCGGCCCTGGACGTTTCGATCCGCGCCCACATCATCACGTTGCTGGAAGACATCCAGGCACGGCTCGGCGTGAGCTATCTGTTCATTGCGCACGATCTGGCGGCCGTGGCCCACGTGAGCCAGCAGACGGCCGTCATGTACCTGGGCAAGCTCGTCGAGGTGGCCGACAGCCTCGAGCTGTGCGCCAGCCCGCTCCATCCTTACACCAAGGCCCTGTTCGCGGCGTCGCTGCCCTCGCATCCGGACGAGCCGAGGGAGGAGATCGTCCTCAGCGGTGAAGTTCCCAGCGCCCTCAATCCGCCACGCGGATGCAGCTTCCACCCGCGCTGTCCCTTCGTCATGCCGCGCTGCTCCGAGCAGGCGCCCGGACTCTCCGAGGTGTCCCCGGGTCGTCGAGTCGCCTGCCACCTCTACAACTGAGAGAGCCCGAACTCGAGCTTACTCATCGTTCAGGAACTCCTGCACGCGCTCCATCACTTCGTCCTTGGGGTAGAGCGCGCTCAACGCGCGCGCGCGGGTCAGAGGGTCGCTGGCGAAGAAGCGCTCGTAGAGCACCTGCCGGCTGCCGAAGGCGCTGCCGGCGACGTCCCAGGCCAGGCGAAAGAGCTTGACGCGCTCGCGAGCCGTGGCGGTGTCGGTCGCCAGGTACTGCTCGATCTCCGAGGCCAGCGGGCCTCGGAAGTCCGCCTCGCTCGGCGTGATCATGAAGCTGCTGGACCCGAGGAGCTGCAGGATCTCCACCATTCTGGGATAGGCCGTCATGAAGAGGTTGCGGGTACTCTCGGCCGGCAACGGCGCGGGACACATGACGCCCCATTCGTCGAGCTGCGCGTCGGCTTCGGCGGCCCGCAGACAGGCCTTCGTGAGCTCGGTGTAGAGCATCAGCTCGCCCAGGCGCTCCTCGGAGTGGGGCAGGTGGGCGTTGCCCAGCGTCTTCGTCATGAGGAGCGCGATGCCGAGGACGAACTCGCACTTGGCGATGTTCTTGGCGGCGCCCTGGTGCGCGGTATGGGTCATCGAGTGCGTGGCCGTGGCCGTGCCGTTGAGCAGATCCACGTCCCCCAGCAGGAACACCCGCTCCCACGGCACCAGCACGTTGTCGAAGAAGACGACGCAGTCCATCTCCTCGAAGCGCGAGCCGAGGGGATGCTCGAAGTGCGACCGCCCGAGGTCGAAGCTCTCGCGGCACAGGAACTTCAGCCCCGGCGTGCCGCAGGGGATGGCGAAGTTGAGCGCGAACGGGCTGTGGGTCTCGGTGTGCCGCGCGACGCGCGGCGAGTAGACGGCGATCTCGTCCGCCAGGGGGCCGAGCGTCGCCAGGATGCGCGCGCCGTGGACCACGATGCCGGCGTCGGTCTCGCGCATCACCTGGAGCGCCGTCCCCGCCTCTAGGTTGAACACGCCGCTGACGGTCCGGCTGCGCTGCAGGTTGATCAGGGAATGCGTCAGCGTCAGGTCGCGCTCGCTGATGTGCTCGTAGTAGCGCCGGATGTTGTCGCCGAACTCGGGCCGGCCCCGCCCGAAGTACTTTGCCGCCGCGGCCCAGGCCGCGAAGGTGACGTTCATGAAGTCGGGCGAGCGGCCCATCATGCCGCAGGTCGTGCGCGCCCAGCGCAGCATCATCGCGCCCCGCCGCTCGAGCTCGTGCCGGGTGCGCGGGATGACGAAGGACAACCCGACACGCTCGCCGCTGGTCGGCGAGATGTACGTCATCTCGTCTCGCAGCCCGGGATCGTGCTGCAGATCGTACAGCGACGCGATGGCTCGCACCCCGTTGGCGAGGCCGGGGTGGGTGGTCACGTCCTTGATGCGCTCGCCCCGCAGCCAGATCTCGCGCTCTTGCTCCTGCAGGCCCTTGATGTATTCGGCGCCCGTACGCGCTGGCATGGCGAACTCCTTACGCGACCGGATTGTCCTACTTGAGCTTCATGTCCTCGGCCGGGGCCGCATACGGATAGCCCTGGATGAGCCCCGCCGCGGGGACCTCGACGCGCGGTCCCACACCCCAGATGAAGCCCTGCTGGAAGATGGGCGCGCCGAGCCAGGAGCGAACGAGCATCAGGGGACCTCCAGGGGGGTCGTGTGAGAGGCGGCTGCGCGCTCGTGGGCTGGCGTTGCCGAGTCCGGGAACGCCATGCTGACGGGCGCGTTGGCTTCGAAGGGGCTCCAGAGCCCGAGCTCCTTGCCGATCTCGCGGAGCGCGGGCAGCACCTCCTCGCCGAAGAGCCGGATACACGTCTTCGTGTCCGCGCTCGAGACGAATCCATCGGCGCCCCAGAATCCGACAATCGACGGCCGCGTCTCCTCGAGCAGGCGACGGAGCTTCGGGATCACGGTCTTGGGCGTCCCCGCGACGATCATCTGGCTGTTGATCTGATCCTCGAAGGCCGCGCCGCGGGGATTGGACCGGCGCCCGACCGCGTACTCGACGAAGGCCGAGCGGATCGAGGGCGAGAAGTAACCCGACGGGGTCGACCAGACCGGGTGCGCGAGGCCGGTGAACTCACCCTGCATCCACATGAACTGCCGCGCGTTCTCCAGGGCCTTCTCTTCGGTCTCGGCCACGTGACAGCGCTGGAGATAGCCGCGGTACTCGGGTCCGCCCGCGTAGCCCGTCTCCGCCGCGACCTGATCGTAGAGCTCCCAGATCTTCTTGGTCGCCTCGATCGCGGTGCTCAGCGCGATGTAGGGGTAGCGCTTCTTCGCCGCCCACACGATCGTTTCCTTGCTGAGCACACCCGGGATCCACACCCGCGGGTGGGGCTTCTGCAGCGGCACCGCCCACGGGTTCACCACACGGTGCTGGAAGTGCGTGCCCTCCCAGCGGAACGGCCCCGGCTGGGTCCACGCCTTGACGATCAGCTCGTGCGCCTCCTCGAAGCGTTCCCGGTTGAAGGCCGGGTTGACGCCGGTGGCGAGCTGCTCCTGACCGCCGCCGCGCACGAACCCGGACACCAGGCGTCCGCGCGAGACCATGTCGATCATCGCCAGCTCCTCGGCGAGCCGCACCGGGTTGTCGGCCAGCGGGAGCGGGTTGCCGAGCAGCACGATCTTCACGCGCTTCGTGGTGGCCGCCAGGATCGACGCGAAGACATTGCACTTGGCCTGCATGCAGAACGGCGCGTTGTGGTGCTCGTTCAGCATGATGCCGTCGAAGCCGACGGCCTCCGCGAGCCGATAGTGCTCGAGATACTCGTTGTAGAGACGGCTGCCGGCGGCCGGGTCGAAGAACCGGTTGGAGAACATGAGCGCGGTGGCTCCGAACGCGCGCCCCTCTGCCTCGGGGTAAGCGGACATCGGCTGCTCGGTGAAGTACATGAGGTGCATCAGGCCTCTCCTTGGCTCACGAAGTCGGTGACGAGCTTCGCCAGCTCGTCGGGCTTCTCCATGTCGACGAAATGCCCGGCGCTCTCGACGATTTCGAGACGCGCGCGTGGGAGCGCCTTGGCGAAGCGCTCGCCGCATTCGAGGGGGACGATGCGATCGTCGCGGCCCCAGACGACCAGGGTGGGGGTGGCGACGCCGCCGAGCAAGTGCGGCAGCGTGGGATTGTATAGGTAGGGCTTCCAGGCGATCCGGAACGTCATCTCTCGATTCAGGTCCCAGTGCTCGAGCCGGCTGGTCTCCGGATCGGCGCCGAAGAGGCGGTCGAACGCACGCTGGTCCGTGAACCCCAGCCGCACGTAGTCGATGTAAGACAGGAGGGCCTGGTCGGCGATCACGCCGCGGTCGGGCCTGAGGCCCATCGCGCCCACCAGCACGAGCTTCCGGAACGCGCGCGGCGCCAGGGTGGCCATCTCCGCCGCGATCCACCCGCCGAAGCCGAGCCCGACCACCGACACCGTGCCCGGGGCGCGGGCGACCGCGAGCTCGCCCAGCAGCCACTGGTGCACGGCCGCGAGGTCTCGCACGTTGCGCATCCAGTCCGGTCGCTGGGATCCGTCGTACCCGGGGTGCGACGGCACCAGCACGGTGAAGCGGCGCGCGAGAGCGTCGTAGAAAGGCAGGCGGTCGAGGGTGCCGATGTCGTGGTGCAGGACCAGCAGGGGCGGGCCCCCGCCGGCCCGGGCGACCCGCATCGCGACCCCCGCGATCGGAATGGTCTCGGTGATCCAGCTGCCGGCGGCTGTGCTCACGGTGACGACGACTCCTTCCGGTCACGCGGGCTCGAGGCGACGCGCGACGTTTGACCAGACTACTCGCTTCGCTTGGGGACTGGCAAGGTGATCCGCGCCGCAGGCCGTCGCGGAGCTGGGGCCGCCGGCCGAGGCGCGACTACAAACTGAGGAAGGCGCTACGTGAAGACGCTGGTCGCCGCCGTCATGCCTGCATGCCCGGCGTCGGCGGGGGCTGCCAGGGCGCCGGAGGTTCTCGCCGGGTGGCTGGCCGGACGCTACGACTTCGCGGCCTGCTCCTGGGAGTCATCGCCTACAATCTCGGTAAATCTGCTCCGTAGGCTGGCCCTGCCGCTGGCCATCCAGAACTGGTCCTCTGACCAGCCTCCAGCAGCGACTCTTCAAGACCGGCGGGCGCCTGATCCGTCATGCCCGGTACTTCACCCTGCAACTCGCCGAAAGCTACTTGACAGGGCCTCTATTCCGGCAGATCGTCGCACGCATCGAGCGGCTCCCGTGGCACCCCACGTGATCGAGTCGGACAGCCCCCTGTTGGGAGCACGCCTGGCGACGCGGGCGGGAGTGCCTCGAAGGCGGGGAGGCAGCGTGGTCCGCTCAGCAGCACGAGAGGGAAGCGAACATGGTCCATATCGGAAATCGCGGATTAAATAAGTTTGTGTAATGACGTTCTTGAAGCCAGAATTGCCTGTGATGGGTTTCGCAGGCAGGAGGGGGTGGTGGGTGCTGGCCGCGGCGCCCCTTCTTGCTCTGACCGTGCCCGCCGTCGCCGCCGCCGAACCGTACGCCGCTCTCTTCGCCGGCGCGGCGTTCACCGAGAACAGCGACCTCAAGGAGAAGTTGGACCTCGGCGCCCTGTCCGTGGCCGACGGCACCATCAAAGACCTCCGTGTCGACACCGCAGCGGTCTACGGCGGTAAGCTCGGCTACTTCTTCGAACCGCGCGTGCTCGGCGGGAACGTCGGGCTAGAGCTTGAGGCCTATCACTTCAAGTCCGACGTGGACGCGCAGACGGCGCGGTTCTCGGGCACGATACTGGGCGCTCCGTTCAACGGCGACGTCCGCGTCGCGAGCTCTGACATCGAAGTGACGACCGTCGCCCTCAATGCCCTCTACCGCTACCCGCTGGACACGAGCACGGACTTTCCGCGCGGCCGTTTCCAGCCCTATGTGGGCGCGGGGCTCGGCGCCGTCATCGCGAAGCTCTCGACCACGACCACGCGCCTCGACGTGAACAGGGACATCCAGGACACCGACACGCGGCTGGGAGGGCAGTTCCTCGCGGGTGTGCGCGTGCTCGTCACCCGCAACATCGGCGTCTTCGCCGAGTACAAGTACCTGAGGACGCAGACGTTCCAGTTCGACTTCAAGGTTCCGGGGACGTTCGGGGGAACGCCGGTCACGGAAACAGCGCGCGACCGGGCCGACCTGACCGGCCACCACCTCACGGTGGGAGTCTCCTTCCACTGGTGAGACGGCGCGCGGGGTCGCGCCCGGGGACGACCGCAGCGCTCGCGTCTATCCCCGCTCAGAAGGTCAACGGCGGCCTTTCCACGGTCCGGTGATCAACCGGGCACCGCGCTGCCACGAGACGTAGGCCCAGGCCCACTCGAACAGCACGAGAACGCGATTGCGGAAGCCGATCAGGAACACGATGTGCACGAGGAGCCAGGCGAGCCACGCGATCAGCCCAGAGAGCTCGAATCGCCCCACGACAGCGACGGCCGCGGCGCGTCCGATCGTCGCCATGTTCCCCCGGTCGCGATAGCGAAACGGGCGGGTGGGCTGGCCGCTCAGCCGGCGCATCGCGTTGTCGGCCACTGCGCGTCCCTGCTGGATGGCGACGGGCGCCACGCCGGGCAACGCCGCGCCGGTCTGGTGGGGGAATGCGCACATGTCGCCGATCGCGAAGGCTTCGGGATGACCGGGGATCGAGAGGTCCGACTCGACGAGGACACGCCCGGACCGATCGAGCGGCACGCCGAGAGTTCGGGTGAGCGGCGCCGCGGCCACCCCCGCGGCCCACAGCACGGTGCGCGCGCGGATCTGCTCGGCGCCCAGCCACACCGCGTCCGCCGTCACGCGCGTGACGGTCGCGGCGGTGCGCACCTCCACGCCGATGCGTCGCAGCGCGTCGGCCGCGCTGCGCGACAGCGATTCGGGAAAGGCGCTGAGCAGGCGCGCGCCGCCTTCGAGGAGGACGATGCGCGCCCGGGTCGGGTCGATGAGGCGGAAGTCGCGAGCGATGGTCTGGCGTGAGATCTCGCCGAGGGCGCCCGCGAGCTCGACGCCGGTGGGCCCGCCGCCGACGACGACGAACGTCAGGAGTGCCCTCTGCTCGGCGCTGTCCCGCTCGCGCTCCGCCGCCTCGTAGGCGAGCAGGACGCGGCGGCGGATCTCCAGCGCGTCCTCGAGCGTCTTGAGGCCGGGGGCGAACACCTCCCATTCGTCGTGACCGAAGTACGAATGGCTGGCGCCCGCTGCGAGAACGAGCGCATCGTAGCCGATCTCACCCCGATCGAGCACCAGGCGACGGGCGGCGAGATCCACGCGCTCGACCGGCGCCAGAAGGACCGTGACGTTGTCGGCTTTGCGCAGGACAGACCGGAGCGGCGCGGCGATGTCGGAGGCGTTCAGCGCGGCGGTCGCCACCTGGTAGAGCAGCGGCTGGAAGAGGTGATGATTACGCCGGTCGAGCAGGGTGACCCGCACGCGCCGGCCCGCCAGCGCGCGGGCGGTATACAACCCACCGAAGCCGCCGCCGACGACCACCACGTGCGGAACGTCCGTCACGGCTGAGACCGAGGCGAGCGTGGCGGAAGAGCGGCCCGCTCCCCGCTGCCCGGGCCGCCTTCCAGCACACCGCTACGCCGCGCGGGTGTTCTGGCGAACGAACGCCTGGACGCGCTTCCAGGCGTCGGCCGAGGCCTCCGCGAACTCGGTCTGCTTTCGGTCGAAGAAGCTATGTGGGGCTCCGGGGTAGACGGTCGAATCATGCTTGATGCTGGCCTTGCGGCACGCGGCATCGAACTCATCGACGGCGGTCTGCGGAATCCCCTGATCGGCGCCGCCAAAGAGCGAGAGCACGGAGCACTTGTAACGCGGGACGGCGTCGATGGGCTTCGGCCGATCCGGCCACCGACTGAGGCCGAGCGGCCAGCCATAGAACCCGATCACCCCCGCGTACCCGAGTCCGCTCGCCGCCTGGAGGTACGAGAGAGCCCCGCCGAAGCAGAAGCCCACCGAGAAGACCGACCGCGCTTCGCCCCCATCTTTCCCGCGCAGGTAGGCCACCGCGGCTCCGATATCGGCCTGCAGCGCATCGGGTTTGGTCTGCGGGACGTGCGGCATGAAGTCGAAGCTTTCCCCGCGGTCGTCGGAGGGCGCCGTCCGGGCGAAGAAATCGATGGCCACCGCATCGACGCCGACTTCCGCGAAGCGGTCGGCGAGCTCCTTGCAGTACGGGTGCAATCCCCGCACATCGGGGATAACGACCATTCCGGCGCCCGTCGACTTGCTCGCGCGGGCCGCGTGCGCCATGAAGCGCGTGCCGTCCGCCGAAGCGAGCCGGAGATCGCGGGAGCCGGCCGAGCCGCCGGCGATCGGGAGAATCGGAGGACGAGAGTCATTATCGACGCACATAAGGCCTCCTGTTCGGATGCGGCACGCTATATCAGAACGTGCGTGTCCGTCAACCCGGGCTCCCGGGAGCGGCAGCGGGTCAGGTCGACGGGCGCGGTGGGGGTCGAGAGGACCACGCGGCGCGCGCCCGCTGCTCCGGTGCGGCTGGGCTCCATCCGGGCGCTCCACTCCCGACGCCGCGTGCCGGGAACGCAGTGCCCCGCGCGGGACGGGTTTGACTCTCCCCACGCGAGAGCTTGACTCTCTCCTCGGGCAGGATATAGTCGCGCCAGCCCCGGCGAGTTCGACTCGCCCGGGGGTGAGGGACGCGATGCGAGCGCTCAGGAGCGATATCGGCACGTCGGGGAGTATGTCATGAAGGACGGGCTTCGCTTTGTCGATTGCGACATGCACATCATGGAGCCGGTGGACCTGTTCGACCGCTATCTGGACCCTGGATTCAAAGACCGCGTCATCACCACGGTAGGAGCCGACGGCCGATCACGGCGTGGCACGATCGTCATCGACGGGCTGCCCACGACGATGGACGCCGAGCTGCAACAATACCGGAAGCGGAACCGCCCGGGCGTCACGCACAGCACGCAGCCGCTCTCGGGCTCGCGGCTCGCCGACACCGGCCGGCTGGACTTCGCGATCGAGCGCAAGTACAACGCCGAGGCCCAGGTGATGGGCATGGCGATCGAGGGCGTCGACATCGCGGTGCTCTATCCGACCACCGGCCTCTCCCTCATCGCCCGCGACAACCTCGATCCCCGACTCTCGGTGGCCCTTTGCCAGGCCTACAATAACTGGATCCACGAGTTCTGTGAATACAGCCCGGAGCGTTTGAAGTTCGTGGCGATGCTGCCCGTGCACGACGTGCACCTGGCCTGCCGCGAGCTCGTGCGGTGCGTTCGGGAGCTCGGCGCTGTCGGGTCCTTCATCCGCCCCAATCTCGTGAACGGCCACTACTGGCATTCGAACTACTGGGATCCCCTCTACACCCTCCACGAGGAGCTCGACGTGACCTGGGGGTTCCACGAGGGCACCGGCGCCTGGTACTCGTACTTCAACGAGCTCTATGGCGAGAACCGCTTCTATCGTCACGTCGCCAGCCACTGGATCGAGATGCAGCAGGCCCTGATCGCGATGATCATCGGCGGCGTGTTCGAATTCCATCCCCGACTACGGGTCGGATTCCTGGAGGCCCAGAACTCCTGGGCGCCGGGCCTCCTGTCCCGTATCGAGTGGGACTATCCCCAGTATCGCGACTCGCACGCTCCGTACCTCTCGCTCACGCCCCGAGAGTACTTCCGGCGTAACTGCTGGGCCGCGGTGGAGGGGAGCGAGCCGGAGATCGAGGCGACGGCCGGCCTCATCGGCGCCGACCGGATGTGCATCTCGACCGACTATCCGCACTTCGACTCCAACTTCCCGTACGTCTCGACGAATCTCTTGAAGAACGTCCCGCGTGAGATCGCGGCCCAGATCTTCATGGGTGGCGCTCATCTCTACGCCTTCACCGAGAGCGATTTCCAGAAGGCCGCCCACGCGGCCGAAGGACTCACGGCGGTGCCGGCCGCCGGCTGATCCGACGAGATCCAACCACGCGCTCGGGGCCGGCGGACCCGGGCCGCGTGCGCGGGTGCATCGGCCGGGGTACCCTGGCAAGCGATGACCCCGGCCCGGTACGTGTTGCCGTCGCTCTGGCTGGCGCTGGTCCTCCTCCTGGGTACCGCGTACTTCTCGCCGTCTT
>QHSR01000154.1 GCA_003221635.1 Candidatus Rokuibacteriota bacterium
CCTTGCCGTCGCCGGCTTCATTGTGCTGCGATACACGGGAATTGCTCTCCGCTGGCGCCTCTCCGCCACGGCGTTCGTCGCGCTGCTTCTTCTCGGGACGGCGAGTGACCAGTATTGGGAACAGATGAGCACGATACTGTCGGATCGGGATTACAACGTGACGGACGAGAGCGGCCGACTCCAGGTCTGGCGCCGCGGCGTCGGATACATGCTGCAGTATCCGCTTCTCGGTGTCGGCCCGAACAACTTCCCGACGGCCGAGGGCATGCTGTCGCCCTTTGCTGCTCGCCAACAGCTCGGGATCGGCGTCCGATGGACTGCCGCACACAACAGCTTCTTACAGGTCGGAGCAGAGCTCGGTATTCCAGGCCTTATCTTGTTCATCGGCATCATCGCCAGCACCTTCGGCGCACTACGCCGATCGAGTCGAAGCACGTCGGCCGACCCACAACAGGCCCGGCCACAACTTGCGCACGCGCTGACGGCGTCACTAATCGGCTTCGTGGTGGGCTCATTCTTTCTGTCGCTCGCCTACCACGAGGTCTTGTATATGCTGGTCGCTCTGGCAGTCGGTCTCGAGAAGGTGACCGCCGAGCAGGCACGTCCTTGGTCCTGAGAGAGAGACCCGCGTTGCGCCATCGTCCAATGGTGCGCCTCGGGAGTGCGGACTGGTCCTCTGTTACCACAACGTCGTGCCGACAGACGGTCACGGGGTCGGCGATCCTGGCCTCCACGTTCCGCGTGACCGCTTCGAGAGGCAGATGCGTTGGCTCGCCACCCATTACGACGTCGTTCCCCTGCGCCAATTGATCGACATGGTGGGGGCTTGCGCCTCTCTGCGCTCGGTCGCGGCCGTCACGTTCGACGACGGGTATGCCGGCGTGTTCGAGCATGGCTTGCCGATTCTTGACGCACTCGGCATTCCCGCCACCGTGCTCCTCGTCGCCGGGGCGCTGGGCCGTTCTGAGGGGTTCTGGTGGGACCAACCTCAGATCGTTGAATCTGCCACTCGAGGCCGCCGGGAAAGGTGGCTCAAAGAGCTGCGGGGAGACGGCGAGGCAATATTGTCCGGGATCCAGCCCGTGGAAGATCGAGGCCTTCCGGCGTCACATCGGCCGGCGGACTGGACCACGATCCAAGCCGCGCTCGGCCGTGGAATCGAGATCGGCGTGCACTCCGCCACGCATCGCTCGTTGCCCACCCTGAACGACGCGGAGCTCGAGGATGAGGTCATCGGAAGCCGGGCGATCTTGCACCGGGCCACGGGAATCTGGCCGGAGGTCTTCGCCTATCCGTACGGTCATTGGGATGCACGCGTCCGTGCGCTGGTCCGCTCCGCCGGCTATCGCGCAGGCCTCACCCTGGACTACGGCTTGAACGGCGCATTCGCCGATCCTTGGGCCCTACGTAGGGTGAATGTCCCTGCCCTGATTTCCGACGCTGCATTTGAAGTCTGGGCGGGCGGCGTCCATAGGCTCCGGAGGGCGTGATGAGTCGGCCCGTTCGCGGGGTCACCGGACTGCGGATTGCGCACTTGATAGAGTCGGACGGACCGGGAGGGGCGGAACGAGTGCTGGCACATCTGTCGACGGCCTTGCAGGCCGCCGGGGCCTACAACGTGGCATTTCTTCCCGCGGACGGCGAGGGCTGGCTCGCCCGTCGATTGGAAGGGTCGGGCGTGACGATCGAGTACTTCCGAGAGGAGGGGCCGGTTTCACCGGCGTGTGCGCGGTCGCTGGAAGTGGGGTTCCGTCGGCATCGGATCGTCGTCGCCCACAGCCATGAGTTCATGATGGCGGTCTACGGCGCCTGGGCCGCGTGGCGCGCCGGGGTGCCGCACGTCATCACGATGCACGGCAGCTCCTACTATGCGGCCCGCCTCCGTCGTCGCCTGGCACTGCGCGCCGCCATCGCCCTCAGCGGGCACACGGTCGCCGTGTCGAGCCACCTGGCCCGCCAACTCAGTCGGGACCTGTGGATGCCGCGCTCGCGGATTGCGACGATTCCCAACGGCGTGCCCGCCGTGCGGCCAGAGCGGACGACCCTCCGCGACGAATTACGACTCGAGCCGGACGATCGTCTTGTGGTGTCCGTCGGCAATCTCTATCCGGTGAAGGGGCACCATCATCTCATCGACGCGCTCGCGCTCCTCACGGGTCGCCACCCGACCCTGCACCTCGCGGTCAGCGGACGCGGTCAAATGCTGGACGCGCTCTCGGCACACGCCTGCGGCCTCGGCCTTGCGGATCGGGTTCATCTCCTGGGTCTTCGCTCGGATGTGGCGGCGATCCTGGCAGCCGCGGACGTCTTCGCGCTGCCGTCCTTGTCCGAGGGGCTGCCCCTGGCGCTTCTCGAGGCCATGTTCGCCGGCTGTCCCATCGTGGCGAGCGAGGTGGGGGAAGTGGGCGTGGCCTTGGCCCACGGCGAGGCCGGAGTCCTCGTGGAGCCCGGCAATACTCCGGCGCTGGCCGCCGCCCTCGACCGCCTGCTCAGTGACCCGCATCGAGCCCGTGAGCTGGGTGAACGTGCCGTCCGTCGGGCCACCGCCGAGTATGGCGTCTCCAGGATGGTCCACCGGTACGCCGGCGCCTACGAAGGACTGCTTGCGCGCCGACCTCCCTCACCAGTCTGTCGACCAGCTGACGCCCGCCTCCCAGGGGCGCGATAGCCGATACACTGGAGGCGGCCGTCACGGAGAGGCGCCCGCCTCAGGGACTCTCCTCCCCGGTTTCGGGTTTTGCCCCTCTGTTGCGGAGTGTCTCGTGGCGTTCAACTAGCCTCCAAGGGAGCATGACGCGGTTTGACAGTCTCGACACGGTTTTGAAAGTAAGGATCACCCATGAAAACGGTGTGTCCGAGGAGATGCCCCAATGACCCTTATTGACAGAAAGCTGAAGCTCTTCGCCTCGGGTCTGTGCGGTCTTTGGGTCAGTCTGGGGTGGCAGGTGGCTCCGGGCCCCGCTATGACGGTCACGCCGGCCGATCCCACGATTAGCCTCGGTCAGACGCAGCAGTTCACGGCGAGTGGAGCCCGCACCCCTGCGGGCGTTTCAGCGGGCGCGTTCTTTACCTGTGTGCGTCTTTCCGACGGGACGGCGCAGTGCACGGGGCGGAACCAGTTCGGACAGCTCGGCAACGGCGACGGGACTTTCACCAGCTCCTCCGTTCCGGTCGCCGTCAGCGGCCTTACCACCGCGACCCGCGTTGTCGCTGGGGCCGAGCACGCGTGCGCGCTGCTTGGGGACAGCACGGTGAGGTGCTGGGGGGCGGGCGACTCGGGGCAGCGCGGCGACGGGACCTTCAACAACAGTTCTACCGTGCCGGTCGCGGTGAGCGGCCTCACCGGCGCCGTCAGTGTTGTCACCGGGGGCTATCACACCTGTGCGCTGCTGGGGGACGGCACGATGTGGTGCTGGGGACGGAACGCCGACGGGCAGCTCGGCGACGGGACCGCTGGCCCTCAATGCGTTTATACCACTGGCCGCTGTTCGCCCACGCCCGTGCGGGTAGGCGGCATCACGAGCCCTGCCGCCATCACCGCTGGAGGTTATCACACCTGTGCGCTGCTGGGGGACGGCACGGTGTGGTGCTGGGGACGGAACGGCTCAGGGCAGCTGGGCGACGGGACCACTACGAATTCGTCCAGCCCCGTGCGGGCGGGCGGAATCACCGGTGCCGTCGCTGTCAGCGGCGCGTTTTCTCACACCTGCGCGGTCCTTGGGGACGGCACGGTGCAGTGCTGGGGAGACAACAGCGAGGGGCAGCTCGGCGACGGGACCGTTACGAGTTCGGCCACTCCCGTGCGGGCGGGCGGAATCACCGGTGCCGTCGCCGTCAGCGGCGGGTATCGTCACACCTGTGCGCTGCTGGGGGACGGCACGGTGCAGTGCTGGGGGCGGAACCTCGAGGGGCAGCTCGGTGACGGGACGACCACGAGCTCGACCACACCCGTGCGGGTGGGCGGCCTCACCGGCGCCGTTGCGATTACCGCGGGCCAGGGCGGCTTGCACACCTGTGCGCTCCTGGCGGACGGCTCCGTGAAGTGCTGGGGGGCGGTGGGTGCCGGGAACGACGTCGGCCAGTTGGGGAACGGGAGCACGACCGGCTCCGCGACTCCGGTCACGATGACCGGGACCGCGGGGGCCGGAGTGACGTGGGCGAGCAGCAACACCACGGTGGCCACGATTGAAGCGACCGGGCTGGCAACGGGCCGGGGTGCGGGTACCACGACGATCACGGCGACCGATGGCTCGGGGGCGAGCGCGAGCACGACGCTCAGGGTCAGGGACCTGGTGGCCCTTTCGGTCATTCGGGAGGGGGACGGTACCGGCAGCGTGAGCTCCAGTCCGCTGGGGATCAGCTGCGGCACGGACTGCTCGGAGCCCTACGACCGCGGCACGAGCGTGACCCTCACGCCAGCGCCGGCCGCGAGATCGACCTTTGACGGCTGGAGGGGCTGCGATACGGTTGCCGGCACGACCTGTACGGTGACCATGGGTGTGGCGAGGTCGGTCACCGCGACCTTTAGTTTGCAGCGCTTCACTCTCACGGTCCGCAAGACGGGCCTCGGCAGCGGCACCGTGACCTCCAGTCCTCCCGGGATCACCTGCGGGTCCGATTGCACTGAGCCCTACATCATCGACACGGTCGTGACCCTGACGGCGACCTGGAACCTCCCCAACGTCTTCATGGGCTGGACCGGATGCGATACGGTTGGCTCGACTGGCGAGACCTGTACAGTGACCATGAGGGCGGCGAGGTCGGTCACGGCCGACTTCCTGGGCGTCCCAGGATTGTAGGCAGCGGCGTCATGGGTGACTTCGTTCACAGAGAGTTGAAGCTCCTCGCCTCGGCCCTGGCTGGCCTTTGGCTCAGTCTGGGGTGGCAGGTTGCTCCGGCCCCTGCCATTATCGTCGCGCCGGCCAATCCCAGCATTGGCGTCGGTCAAACGCAGCAGTTCACGGCGAGTGGAGCCCGCGCCCCCACCGCTGCCGTTTCAGCCGGCGGGCAATATACCTGTGTGCTCCTTCCCGATGGGACGGCTCAGTGCGTGGGGCGGAACCAGTTCGGGCAGCTCGGCAACGGGACCCTCAACGACTCCTCCGTTCTGGTCGCAGTCAACGGCCTCACCACTGCGACGCGCGTTGCAGCTGGCGACGAGTTCGCGTGCGCGCTCCTTGGGGACGGCACGGTGAGGTGCTGGGGGCTGGGCGAGTCCGGGCAGCGCGGCGACGGGACCTTCGGAACCTTCGCCCCGTCCCCGGTCGCGGTGAGCGGACTCACCGGTGCCGTCGCGGTCGCCAGCGGATATGGACACGCGTGTGCGCTCCTCGGAGACGGCACAATGCGGTGCTGGGGGGAGAACGTCGAGGGCCAGCTCGGCAACGGGACCACCGCTAACCCATCCACGGGGCCGCCCGGTTCCTCTGTGCCGGTGGCCGTGAGCGGAATCGCCGGTGCCGCCTCTATCACCACCGGGGCCTATCACACCTGTGTGCTCCTTGGGGACGGC
>QHSR01000155.1 GCA_003221635.1 Candidatus Rokuibacteriota bacterium
CGCGTCGGCCGCGCGGAAAACCTCGTAAGGCACGATCGAGGGGTGGGCGTTGCCGCGACGGGCCGGGCGCTGCCCGGTGCCGAAGTAGATCCCGGCCTGATAGGTCAGGAGCGCCGCCATGACGTCGAGCATGGAGATCTCGACCTTCTGGCCGCGGCGCGTGCGGGCCCGGGTGAGCAGCGCCAGGACGACGCCGTAGGCTGCGGACATCCCGGCGACGAGGTCCGCGATCGAGTTGCCGACCTTCACGGGCGGACCGTCCGGGAATCCGGTGAGGTCCATGACGCCCGACTCGGCCTGGATCACGAGGTCGTAGCCGGCGCGGTGAGCTTCTGGACCGGATTCACCGAATCCCGAGACCGAGCAGTACACCAGCCGCGGGTTCAGCCGCGAGAGGGCGCGGTAGCCGAAGCCGAGCTTCTCCATCGTTCCCGTCCTGAAGTTCTCGAGCAGGACGTCGCTCTTCCGGACGAGCGCCTCGAGGATGCGGCGACCCTCGGGCGCCTTGAGGTTCAAGGTCACGCTCTTCTTGTTCCGGTTGACCGACATGAAGTACGTCGACTCGCCTTCGACGAACGGCGGCCAGCTGCGAGTGTCGTCCCCCTTGCCGGGTTCCTCGACCTTGATCACCTCGGCGCCCATGTCACCGAGCATCATCGCGCAGAACGGGCCGGCGAGAACGCGGGTGAGGTCGAGGACGCGAACGCCGGCCAGCGGTCCTTTAGCCTTCGCCACGTGATCGTCCTTTCCAGGCGCGCTTGGCCAGGCTTCGCGCGATGGCGTTCATGCGCTCGCCGGCGTGGCCGGCCCGACTCCAGAAGAGCCGCACCCGATCCATCGCGCCGAGGTGCGAGAAGTAATAGACGTCGCCCACGGCCTCGATGGCCACCCGGGAGCCGATCCGCAGCCCGAGGGTTTCGGCGCCGTGGCAGATGAACCGGGCACCGCCCGCCAGCTCGACCAGCGCGATGTGAAGCGGCGAGCGAAAGCCTGCGGGCGGCGAGTGGAGCGTGGTGAAGGAGATCACCTCGCCGGCGCCCGCCACCGACGCGCGCGCCATCTCGACGGGGTGGCGGGGACACCATCGGGCGGGCGGCGCCGCGACGAGCCCGCACACGGGACACCGGGAAGCCGCGAGGCGCTCGATCATGTCATCGGGCCTCCAGGAGCGTCACCCAGTTGTTGGTGCCCGGCCCTCCGATCGACTGGGCGAGCGCCACACTGCACGACACCTGTCGCCGCGGCGCGTACCCGGTGAGCTGCCACACGCACTCCACGATTTGCGCCAGGCCCGTGGCGGCGAGCGGGTGGCCCCGCGCCTTCAGGCCGCCGGAGGGGTTGACCGGCAGGCGGCCGTCGAGCGCGGTCTCTCCATCGAGCGTGGCCGATCCCGCCTTGCCGGGCGGAAAGAGCCCGGTGTCCTCGAGCGAGATCAGCTCGAACGGAGCGAATGCGTCGTGGATCTCGGCGACGTCGACGCGCTCCGGACCGAAGCCCGCCATCACGAAGGCCGCGCCCGCCGCCGTCTGGGTGGCGCGAAAGCTCGTGAGCGCGTCGCGATGCCGGATGGCGAGCGTGTCGGTCCCCTGCCCGACGCCGGCCACGCGCACGCTCGCCCGCTCGGCCGTCAGCACCACCGCCGCCGCGCCGTCGGAGATCGGGCAGCAGTGGAACAGCCGCAGCGGGTCGGCGACCATGCGGCTGCCCAGGACCAGGTCGATGGTGATGACATCACGAAAATGCGCCAGGGGGTTCCGCGCGCCGTTCGCGTGGTTCTTCACCGCGACCTGTGCGATCTCGCGCTCGCCGACGCCGTGACGGCTCATCAGCGCTCGCGTGACGAGCGCGGCGAAGGCCGGCATCGTCGTGCCGTACGAGCGCTCGTACGGATCGATCGAGCGCCCGATCAGCTCCGACACCTTCGGCGTCGTGAGGTGCGTCATCTTCTCGCCGCCTACGACCAAGACCGTGCCGGCCAGTCCCGAGGCGATCTGGGCGAAGCCGGCGTAGAAGGCCGCCGCGCCCGACGAGGAGGCCGTCTCCACACGGATCACGGGCACGTCGGCAAACCCCATATGGGTGGCGACGTGGGAGGCGAAGTTCGCGTCGCCCACGAACTCTTCGGGGTTCATGGTGGCGACGACGATCGCGTCGGGCCGCTCGCGATCCGCCGCGCGCAGCGCCGCGTGCGCGGCGACCGCCATCAAGTCCGGGAGCGGCTCGCGGAGCCGACCGATGCGGGTCATGTCCGCGCCGGCGACCCACACGTCATTCATGCCGCACCACAGATTGCCGGGCGGGTCGGAAAAGGTCAACTTCTACGCAGCAGAGCTCCTCCGGCGCGGAGGTGGTGGCGGCGCCGCGACGCCGAGGTCGCGGATGAGCCGCAGGAGGTACGTCCGCTGCAAGCCGAGGGCGCGCGCCGCGTGGGTGCGATTGCCCCGTGCCTGGTGGAGCGTCGCTTCGATGAGCCGTCGTTTGAACTCGGAGACCGCGCCATGATAGCCGGCGGTCGGCGGCGGTGGTACCGGAGTGGGTCCGGGTATCGAGACCATGGCCCTTCGCACCCGCAACCGGCATGCCACTCACGAACGACCGTCTTTGCAGAAGATTCAGGCCCGCGGCACTGCGGAGAATGCACAGCGGGCCTGGCGCGCTGCCGCGGGGCGTGTGCAGCTAAGCCTTGGTCGCCGGCTTGACCCCGGGATGGTCCTTGAAGAACTGCTTGTTCAGCGCGATGAAGTTCTTCCACTGATCGGGCGTCTCGTCTTCCGCGAAGATCGCCTTCACCGGGCACACGGGCTCACACGCGCCGCAGTCGATGCACTCGTCCGGGTGGATGTAGAGCATCGTGTCGCCTTCGTAGATGCAATCCACCGGACAGACCTCGACGCAGGCCTTGTCCTTCACGTTGATGCACGGCTCGGCAATGATGTACGGCATCTAATCCTCCGCTCTTGAGAGCTTTCGAGCGCTCGCGCTCTTGAAAAGCCACCGGACGTTGTACCCGAATCCGCACAATGTGTCAAGCATTCCGGATATTTGAGGTGCGATTCGTCCGCACCCTATTGAGTCTTCAGCCGAGGATCCAGCGCATCCCGGAGCGAGTCGCCGAAGAGGTTGAACGCGAACACGGCAAGGCTGATGGCCAGGCCCGGGAAGATCGCCATCCACGGCGCCGCTTCGGCGAACTGGACGGCGGCGCCGCGGAGCATCAGGCCCCACGCCGCCGTCGGCTCCGACACGCCGAGCCCGAGGAACGACAGCGAGGCCTCGAGCAGGATCGCCTGACCGAGGTAGGCCGTGAGCATGATGAGATACGGCGCCATCACGTTCGGGAGCATGTGGCGGAGGATGATCCGACGGTGGCGGAAGCCCGCGGCGCGCGCCGCGTCGACGTACGGCAGCTCGCGAATGGCCAGGGCGCTCGACCGCGCGACGAGGGCGGCGCGCGGAATCATGGGGATGGTGATCGCCATGATCACGTTAGTGATGCCGGTGCCCAGGATCGAGACGACCGCGAGCGCCAGGATGATCAGCGGGAAGGCGAGGAAGATGTCCATGACCCGCTGGATCAGGAGGTCCACCCGGCCGGCGAAGTACGCGCTCGTGACTCCGATCACCGCCCCGACCGTGGCGCCGAAGAAGGCGCACGCGAAGCCCACCAGCATCGCCGTGCGCGAGCCGTAAATGATGCGCGAGAGCACGTCGCGGCCGAAGGCGTCGGTGCCGAGCCAGTGGCCGGCGGACGGCGACGACAGCATCGCGCCGTAGTCCGTCGCCAGCGGGTCGTAGGGCGCGATCACGTTGGCGCCGAGGCCCACGAGGATGTTGATGACCACGACGACCGCGCCGATGGCGCCCAGCGGACGCTGCCGGCAGAAGTCACCGACCTCGGAGAGCCAGCTCCCACGCCCGCTGACGTCGCGAGCGTCGGCGACGGTCGCCCTCGTGGCCATCAGCGGAACCGGATCCGCGGATCCAGCCACGCGTACATCAGATCCACCGTGAAGTTGACGAAGATGAAGACGAACGCCACGAGCATCACCAGCGCCTGGGTCAGCGTGTAGTCGCGGCGCGCGACGGACTCCACGAAGAGCATCCCCAGGCCGTTCAGGTTGAACACCTGCTCGGTCACCACCAGGCCGCCCATCAGGAACGCGAACTCCAGCGCGATCACGGTGAGCACCGGGAGCATCGCATTCTTCAGGGCATGGCGGGACAGGATCAGCTTCTGCCAGAGTCCCTTGGCCCGCGCCGTCCGAATGTAGTCCTCGCGCAGCACCTCGAGCATGGCCGAGCGGGTCATCCGCATCGCCACCGCGGAGTAGCGATACCCGACCGCGAGGGCGGGCCAGATGAGCTGCAGCATGTTCTGCCACGGGTCGATCCAGAACGGCGTGTACACCATCGGCGGCAGCCACTTGAAGACGATCAGCAGCATGAGAATGAACACGATGCCGAGCCAGAAGGACGGCGTGGCGAGGCCGGCGATCGAGAAGATCCGCACGACGTAGTCCACCCAGGTGTCCTGCTTGAGCGCCGCCACCACGCCGAGCGGGATGGCCAGCGCGACCGCGATGAACGTCGCCATCACGGCCAGCTGGAAGCTCAGGGTGGCCCGGAGCTTGATCTCCTCGATGATGGGCGCGCCCGTCCACATCGAGGTCCCGAAGTCCAGCCGCACGATGCCGAGCATCCAGGTGAGGAACTGCTGCCAGAGCGGCCGGTCGAGCCCGAGCCGGGCGCGCTCCTTGTCGAGGTTCTCCTTCTGGGCGAAGGCGCTCTCGCCCGCGAAACGCAGTTCCACGATGTCCCCGGGCACCACCCGCATGAGAAAGAAGATGAGCACCGCCACCCCGAGGAGGGTCGGGATCATCAGGAGCAGCCGCTTGACGATGTATTTGATCATTTACAGGCACGCGCCCCGGTCTGTCACTCGGCGAGCCACACCATGTCGAGCTGCTGGTTGAGGTAGTGGCTCGGCGTGATCGTCCATCCCTTGACCTTCGCGCTGTGGGGGACGATGCGATGCCACTGCAGCCGCCGCTCGAACTCTCGGACGTATCGTTTCCGCTCCTCCGGATCGAGCGCTCGGCTCTGCTTCTGGTAGAGCTCATCGAGCACCTTGTCGGTGTAGCGGCCGTAGTTGTTGTGGCTGATCTCCTTCGACTGGAACTTGGCGAGGTCGAGGTCCGGCTCCACCTGGTAACCGCACTGGGCGTCACTGGACACCGTGAAGTTGCCGGCCCGCAGCTCCGTCACGTGCTGGGAGGCCTCGATCGTGACCATGGTCACGTTGAGGCCGATCTGGCGCCACTGGTCGATGAGCCAGACACCAACCGGCTCGTAGGGCATCGGGACTCCGCGGTTCATGAAGGTGAAGGAGAAGCCGTCGGGGACGCCGGCCTCCCGCAGCAGTCGCCGAGCCTCGGCCCGAGCCCTCTTGATGTCGCGTCCGTAGCCGGCGAGCTTCTCCAGCTCGTCCGGTGGCGTCGCGTACGGGGTACCCGGCACCTGCACCCCGGCCACTTCTTTCACGACGGCGATTCTCGACAGGGCCTGCGAGGCCTGACGC
>QHSR01000207.1 GCA_003221635.1 Candidatus Rokuibacteriota bacterium
CGTGACGTCGTAGTCCCGGGCGAGACGGGCCTGCTGGTCACGCCCGAGGATCCCGCCGCGCTGGCGGACGCCATCGCGGCGTTGCTGACCGATCCCGCCCGGCGAAAGAGCCTGGGTCAGGCCGGACGTGAGCGTGTCCGCCAGGAGTTCAGTATCAGCGCGATGGTGGACGCGACGGCCGCAGTCTACCGCCGGGCGGCGGGTCGGTAGGCTATAGTAAACACGGTGAAAGTCAGTGGCCGGGTAGGCATCGTCGTGATCGGCAACAACGTCAAGATCCAGAACAACGTGTCGGTCTACGAGGGAGTCGTTCTCGAGGACGATGTCTTCTGCGGCCCCTCCATGGTCTTCACCAACGTGATCAACCCGCGCAGCCACGTCTCGCGCAAGCACGAGTACCGGCCGACCCTGGTGCGCCGCGGGGCCACCATTGGCGCCAACGCGACCATCATCTGCGGGCATACCGTTGGGCGCTATGCCTTCATCGGCGCCGGGGCCGTGGTCACGAAGGATGTACCCGACCACGCCCTGATGCTGGGGGCTCCCGCGCGGATCGCGGGCTGGATGTGTGAGTGCGGGGTGAGGCTGACCGTCAGCCGTCGCCAGGGGACCTGCCTCGACTGCGGGCACCGGTACCGGGTGGAGGGCGAGCGGGTCGAACCCATCGCGGAGGGCATGGAGGCCTGATGCGCGTACCACTGCTCGATCTCAAAGCGCAGTACGCGACGATTCGGGACGAGGTCCGAGAGGCGCTCGACCGAGTCCTCGAGAGCCAGCAATTCATCATGGGGCCCGAGGTGCCGGCGCTCGAGAAGGCGCTAGCCGACTACGTCGGCGCGCGCCATGGTATCGGGATGTCGTCAGGCACCGACGCGCTCCTCGCCGCTTTGATGGCGCTGGGGGTCGGCCCGGGCGATCGGGTCATCACGCCCGCCTACTCCTTCTTTGCCACGGCCGGCGTCATCACCCGGCTCAATGCAGTGCCGGTCTTCACCGACATCGACCCGGGAAGCTACAACATGAGCCCAACGAGCCTCGAGAAGGCGTGGGCCGCCCTCGATCGGTCGGTGCAGCAACGGGTGAAAGCCATCGTGCCCGTGCACCTCTTCGGCCAGTGCGCCGACATGGCGAGGATTCTCGAGCTCGCCACAGACGCGAAGGTACCCGTGATCGAAGACGCAGCGCAGGCCATCGGCACCATATGTAAGGGCGGCCGCGCCGCGGGGACCATGGGCGTCATGGGGTGTTTCTCCTTCTTTCCATCGAAGAATCTGGGCGCTATCGGCGACGGCGGGATGGTTGTGACCGACGATGAGGCGCTCGCCGAGCGGCTGCGCCTGCTCCGAAACCACGGTGCCAAGCCCAAGTACTTCCACAAGATCGTCGGCGGCAACTTCCGGCTGGACACGATCCAGGCCGCCGTCTTGCTGGTCAAGCTCCGGCACCTCGACACCTGGCATCAGGCTCGGCGGGAGAACGCCGACCGCTACCGGGAGCTCTTCCGCCAGTCGGGGCTCGTGGCGCGAGGTGCCGTCGGCTTGCCGCCGGTGACGGACCCAACGCCGGCCATCCGCTCGCACATCTACAACCAGTTCGTCATCCGGTCGCCGAAGCGGGACGCGCTGCGGGACTTCCTCACGGCCCAGGGGGTGGGCACGGAGATCTACTACCCGGTCCCGTTCAACCTCCAGGAGTGCTTCGCCGATCTCGGTTACCGCGCGGGCGACTTCCCCGAGTCCGAGCGCGCCGCCCGCGAGAGCCTCGCGCTGCCGATCTATCCCGAGCTGACGCCGGCCCAGCAGGCGTACGTGGTAGACTGGGTCGCTGCGTTTCATCCCAGAGCGTAGACGGAGTCGCTGAAGGCGCCGTGAGGGCAACAACCTTCGACCACTCCACCCGCTTTCTGATCAGTCGCCGCCGTCTTTTGTGGCGCGTTGCGCGGCACGAGCTCAGGGCCCGCTACGCGGGCTCGGTGCTCGGTGTCGGGTGGGCTGTCGTGATCCCACTCGTGCTGCTGGGCGTTTACGCCGCTGTCTACCTCGTCATCTTTCAAGTAAAAGTTCCTGGCCTGTCGGCGACCGAGTACGTTCTCCTGATCTTCTCGGGGCTGGTGCCATTCCTGGCGACCAGCGAAGCCCTCGTGACCGGAGTCGGCGCGGTCGTGGCCAACAAGTCCGCCCTGAGCAACACCGTCTTCCCCATCGATCTGGCCCCAGCGAAGGCCGTGTTGCTGAGTCAGATCACAATGGTCGTGGGCTTCGCCGTCATCACCATGGCTCTGGCGGTAACCGGGCGTCTTTCATGGACGATGCTGCTCGTGCCGATCGTATGGGTGCTTCATGTGCTGGCCCTGTTCGGTCCTGTTGGTGTCTCACGGAATGGATCAGATCATCCAGTACTGTGACGAGTGCATCTGGATGGAGCGCGGCCGGATCGTCAAGCGTGGACCAAGCATGTCGGGACGAGCTCTCTGAGCGGTTCCATGCCCGCGCCCCCGTATTCATGCACGATCGTTCCTCTCGGCCCCGCTGCACCCGCTCATCACTTCCAAAGAGTGGCCCAGCTTCACGAAACTGAGCTGCAAGCCGGGTTCCTCGCGAAATTCGGTGTCGCTTTCCTTGCCGACTTTTACCGCTATGTGGCGAGGGATTCCGGCTGCATATTGCTCGTTGCACTCGAGGGCGACAAGGTCATCGGATTCGTAAGCGGGACCGACGATATAGGAAAGTTCTATCACCGATTCATCCTGCGACGTGGCCTCAAGCTCGCGGTCCGCTTGGTCTCGTATTTGCTGAGCGGCCGCTCGTTGTCCCCCCTTGTGTCGATTCGGCGTTATTTGACTTCGCGTAATACCACCCACCTCCCGGTCAGCGAGCTCACCAGTCTTGCCGTTGATCCGGCCACCCAACGCAAGGGTGTGGGCAAGGCGTTGTTCGCGGCATTACAGGAGCACTTCCGCAGCCATGGCATCGAGGCCTTCCAAGTGACCGCAGCCAAGACCCAACTCGCGGCACTGCACTTCTACCCCGCGCGCGGAGCGAAATTGGTGGCGAAAACTCAATTGGGTAGCCTCGAATCGTCCGTTTTTGTCTGCCCGACCGCCCGCGCGATGCGCCAGATTGCTGGTGACGTCCCGCCGGGCCTGCGAGGATCTTGCCCCTGAGGCACCCGCGCCACATCCTGGGGGGCTACCCTTTCGCCCTCGTGCGCTCGCGCTTCAGCCTGATTGCGGCCACCGTGTACGTGAATAGGAACTTCCCAAAATTCGACTTGCTCGTCCCCGCCTTTCGGGTTCGATACACCGCGGGTATCTCGACAATGGACATCCCTTGCCGCTGCCCATGGTGAATGAGGCGGAAGAAATATTCGCCGTACCCGAAGAAGATCCCGTCCAGGGGTAGGCGCAGGATGTCGGGTTTCCGGATGGTGAAATACCCGCCCAGGTTGTCCTGGACCTGTGTCCTCAACACGACCCGTAGAATCCAGTTGTAAAGCATGCTGGCGATGTAATGCTTGACGTCCTGCATGTTGCCGCCCGGGCAGAACCGCGACCCGCTGACAATGTCGTAGACCTCCCCCACGTGGAGGAGCCTGGGGATCTCGGCCGGATCATGGGTGAAGTCCGTGTCCATCACGACGATACGGTCGCCGCTGGCCCTCTCGATCCCTTCCCGGATGGACTTGGCAAACCCTCGATCGATTGTCCGAAGCACGGGGACAACCTTTGGATTCGTCTGGAAAGTTTCGCGGACAAGCCCGTGAGTGTTATCAGGGCTATTGTCGTCCACGACGATGATCTCGTAGTCGTAGTCACGCGGGATCTGCTGGATGATCGCGTTGACCAGGTCGATGATGTTGCCGGCTTCGTTGTAGGTCGGGAGGATCACGCTGACCTTGGTCATCTGGAGGCACCCTTCTCCAGGGCTAGGAAGACGAGGCCTCCCGGGTCGGCGCTGAGACATCCTTCCAGGAATCCCTCCACGATGCGGCTCAGCGGCCGCATCGTGAGCCGACGGAGGCGGGGCCAGAGCACCCATCGGTCGAACAGTCCCTTGCTGAGCAAGCTCATGCCGGCAAGTGGGTACAGGGCGTCGTTCAGAAGGCAGATCCTCTGGGGATTATAGGTGAAGGAGTCGAAGAGAAGGTGCGCAAAGAGACCATCGCCGCACCCAAGGTCCAGCACGGGGCGCCGAAACGGGACTTGCCCGAGGATGCGCCCTTCCAGGTATCGCTCGAACGCCAGAGCCAGCGGGGCGCTGCTCATGTAGTTCAAGAGAAGGTCGGCGCGGAACGCGAATGCAGGGCGACATAGATCCCTCCGATCAGCAGGGGAATGAGTACCCCATGCACGAGGATCGCTCGCGAGCGTCCCCTCGCGGACTGCAGGACGAGGATGGTCGAGGCCGCGACGAGGAAGACGAGCAGGTTTATCCATTGCTCCCACGCCCCCACCGCCAAGACGAGAAAAACGTAATACCGGTACCGGCGCGGAGACAGGGCCATGCACGCGAGCACCCTCCCACGGCCTTCATGCGGACCCGTGATGACCCTACTCGTCTCCCGGAGCTTCACTGGGCTTCACAGCGCGCCGCGCCTTCGCTCGCAGTGATCTGGACGCCCAGCCGAGGCGAGCGAAACTGGTAGGCCGTTCGGCCCGCGTCAGACCGTGGGCTCCGTCATCGCCATGCACTGGCCGGAGACGGACCCTTGGCCGTCACCGCCGCTCATCCCTCACTCGCTTGAGATCCGCCTCGAGCATCATCGCGATGAGCTCCTCGAGCGTGGTCGTGGGCTCCCAGCCGAGCTCCGCCTTCACATTCGCGGCGTTCCCACAGAGGGCTGGAACCTCGGCAGTGCGGGCGAACTGCGGATCGACCCGTACGTACTCTCTCCAGTCGAGCCCCGCATGCGAGAAGGCGATCTGGCAGAACTCCTGGACGGAAACAGTGCGGCCCGTCGCTACCACATACTCTCTCGGGTGGTCGGCCTGGAGCATCAGCCGCATCACGCGAACATAGTCACCCGCAAA
>QHSR01000033.1:0-50357 GCA_003221635.1 Candidatus Rokuibacteriota bacterium
TTGCCCCCGATGTGGTGGCGGTAGGCCTGCCGCCAGAGTTGCGTCGCCTGCCTCAGAGGCTGTCGTTCTTCCATTCCGCCGGTGCCCAGGTCACCAGGCACGCACTGCCTCCATCTCTTGCGCGCGTGAGGAAAGGGGAGATGTCGTCACGCGGGCGCCACACTCAGTTCGGTGCTCACGGCGTTCATTGACGCCGGGCTCGGTCGCCTCTGTCCGTCGAATGTGGGCGAGCCGTGGCCTCGGTTCCGACAGCCTCAGCCTTGAACGGTCGGCGAGCGTCAGTGAGTGGTACATGGCCAAGGGACGACCCTCGAGGCTCCGGGCCTCGAGGGAAGCCGGCGCATCCGCCCGGGGGTCGAGCCGCTCGCCGCCATACGCGGCGAACATGACGACCGACTCGCCGGAGAGACTGAAGAGGACTCGGACTTCTCGCGCCAGCATCGCAATCTCCTACAGATATTATATATTTTCTATTTCGTATATTGTTTATACTATGGTATAAGAAGGTCGTCAAGGAGATCTGGCGGCAATGAAGTCAGGGATCGAGAACGACAAGTGTCTAACGACCCACGATCCCGATGGAGGAGGAGCACGATGAACACCATGCTTCGCGGGTCTCCCGCCCGGGAATTCCACTTCCACGATGACGTCGATGACCTGTTCCTCAGCGTCAAAGGCGAGCGCAAGCCCGACCCCGACACCACGGGCAACGACTACTTCGTCCGCGAGGTCGCGTACGGCGGGTTCCAGCGGAGCTTCGCGCTTCCCGAGGGCGTCGGCGGCGCCAAAGTGGGGGCGAAGTACGCGAACGGCATGCTCGAGGTGAGGATCCCCGCGCCGTGTGCCGCGATGCCGCGAACAATCGAAGTCAAGGTCGCCTGATGAGAGGGCGGCCGGGAGCCGGGGCCGTGCCGGTGCCGATCGGGACACGCCCCGGTCTTCGCCCGCCGCCCCCGCGTAGCCTGATGATGCTCGAGAACAGGACGAGACTTCTTCTCATTGTCTCGCAAGACGTGCTGGATCAGGCTCGCGTCATAGCAGGCAGGGCGACGACAGCGCTCAAGTTGCCGGTGAGCCTCCAGATCGTCCTCCGTGCGCTTATCTGGGTGGGGCTGAAGCGGGATAGCCACCAAGCGCTGCTCGCCAACATCGAGGGCCAGGCCAGGGCGGTTCGCCTGCAGCGGAGCGGGGCGCGTCGAAGAGGCTGAGCTGCCAAACGGTCACCGGGAGAGGACGGTCAAGGTGCTTGGGGAGCAGCGCGGGGGGATCGCGGCGCCGGCGGTAATCGCAGGAGCACCCTCTCGCGTCCAGGGTTCATCGCTCGCGTCCGCGGCGTTCGAGGACAAGATCTACGCCGTCGCCCCAGTGGTAGTAGAGTTGAACGCCGGTATCATCGCCGGCGAGATCACGGACATGCAAGTTGTGCAGCGGGTGGAGAGGATCTCCGGCCGCGTCATCACCCCGCCGAAGCTGGTGGGAACACTCAGGCTCTCGAGCAGCTCGGAGACGCACAGCGTCCGCTTGGTGGTCGCAAAGATCCAGTACCTCGACGATCAGTGGCGCCCCATGAAACTCGAGGACGCTCGAACCGAGGTGACCTTCAAGTTCGCCAGGCACGGCATCGAATGGCTCGATCCCGGCCAGGAGGCGATCCACGCGATCGACGTAGCGTTCCCCCCGGAGGCGCTCAAAGACCGGAAGCTCTCGAGACTCCGTCTCGAGATCGGCTATGTCTCGTCTCCGTACCGGGAGGCGATGTTCAGTATCGCCGTGTCGATCGGGAGCCAGTAGGAGCGAGATAGGCACTGTGTCGTGAAAGGCTGGTCCGTGAGAATCGGCTGGACTTTGCACGGGTGCAAGGCCGATTCATGGGGTCGATGAAATCTAGAGGGTGGAAATGAACCGAGGGACGGCGATGCTGGCGGTTGTTCTGGATGTATACGAAGGCGGGAAGGACTTGATCCCGGAGTGGAAGCTGAAGGAGCACGCCGAAAGTGCGCTGGCCACCGGTGGCCCCGAAGGGCTCCGGCGATATTACGAGGCGTGTCTGACTGATTCGGCCCACCGAGTGAAGACAACTCTCGAGCGTGAGAGACGAAGAACTTTGGAATCGGAGCGCGAGCGCTTCATGTCGATCTACCTGGGCGCCGCCCGATGACGAGCCATGACGATCGCCCGCTCGCGCGACGTCCCCTCCCGCTCCAGGTGCGTTCCGCGCGCTGACCTGGAGGCGCTCCGGTCGTTCCGGGAGCGGGAGGCCTTCACGCTCACGGGAGCCTTCCCTCCGCCCTAGTTTGGACTATGTTTTGGTCTTCGCGAGCTCCTCGGCGCATGCGTTCGCAACTCCCGAGTTCGGCGCCTTGTCCCCTCGCGAAGTGGCCCAGCCACCTGCTTCGATGAACTCGCGCCGTTTCCACGAGTCGATCTTTTGGAGCTCTGCCAGCTTGGCAGCCGCGCTTGGCTGCTGCATGAAACTCGCGACGCAGGAGGGGGTGAGAGCGACGACGACGGCCGCGGTGGTTCGTTCTGATGCCATCCGCTCGGCGGTGCTGCCGAGGGTCCAACCCAACCATGAAAAGCCGATGATCATAGCTCCAGCGGCGCCGACGACCACGCCCCAGGCAGCGGGTTTGAGCCACGGTACTTGCAGTTGCATGTCACACCTCCGGTTGTTTGAACCAAGACGTTTCTTTCGCCCAAGTCTTCCCTGAGAAGTGGGGCACCCGGCCATCGGGCATCAGCGGCTCGCCTCTTACTCTGGAGGCTCTAGGCCCGCCCCGATGTCCCATTGGCTGGATATCATACTATAACTTATATAACAAATTTAAATTATGGTACACGCGAGCCCCGCGTGGCCGGCGCTCGCAGCCCGAGAACGCCCGCGGTGACGAGGCGCGATTCTCAGGGCCGAGCGGGTCTCAGACCGTCCCACCGCGAGTGTTTTGCAAGCTGAAGGCTCGGCCGGCGAAACTGTCGATGCCGCTCGCCTTCTCGACATGACGCCAGGGAACACTGCCCGCCGACACCCTCCAAGGCCGCGAACCTGAGCGTTGGGAGGTTGACAGAGCTTACTCCTGCCGGCCGCGGGACCGTCTTGGGGAATCCTCTTCAGGCGATGACACGACCGGCAGAGGCTCCCTTGGTCGGTGCAGCATGACCTCGATGGGACCGTCGGCCCGCATGATCACCACTCGATCCGGCTCGATCCGTTCCACCTGTCCGCCAGCCAGTTTGTCCCCGGTCGTGTAGCCAAACATTTGCTTCGTGGCGAGATCTTGAAGGTAGGCAAGGCGGGTGTCGCCGTTAATCACCACGCCGTAAAGCGCCAACGTTGGCGCTGGTGGCAGAATCGGGGCGATCGCTTCCGAGCGTGTCGGCTCGGAGCGATTCGGATGGAAGATGGTCCGGGTCGCGATCACGTCGTAGACCCCGGGGGAGCGCGAATTCAGCACAACGTCGTGATTGCGTGGGGCAGCGCCCGCGACGGGCCGAGCGGTGCGAGACGGTGATTGGAGGTCGGGACTAAAGAGGGCGTGGCCGAGGCGGATGGAAAAGAAGACCGAGAGGCCGGCCATGGAGAGGTTGAGCGCGAGCACGGGCCTGGACATCGCCCATCCGCTCCGCAATGCCGACGCCGGGCGGCGCGGCGTCACGCCATTGAGCGCGATGGATCGCAATGCGGTCGCGGTCCTCGTACCCAATTGCGCGAGTGCGCGTGGGAGGCGTCGGCGCACGAGCGCTCCGCTGGGCGCCGACCATAGCGCGGGCGGCAGAAGACCTAGACGACGCGTAGGCAACGTCACGGCGAGCTGCCATGCGAGTCGAAGTCCCACGCAGGCTCTCCCTCTCGCCGCTCGCGTCATGTCGCATACCATGGCCGCTGATTCAATAAATGCTTGGAACGACACTCTCGTCAGCTGGCCTTTCGCACGTAGCTTTCGTCCCAAGCGCCTCGCCTCAACTCTTGCTTGTCCACCGGCTGCGTTGAACGGTGAATCTACGACTCCCAGTGCCTGAGCTTCGCCAAGACGCGGGGCTCGCAACTCCTCGAAGGAGCGCGCCGGTTTGCGATCGGCACCCAATCACGGGCCCCGACAGAGACGAGCGGCGCGACCTTGCGATCGCGCCGCTCGCTCACCTCAGCCACACCATCTGGCTGGTCCAACGAACACCGCTCGAACTATTCGTCGTCGTCCTCTGACGATGGCCTCCCGTACACCGCGATACACCCCTTCAAGCAGTCGGGGAAGGCGTTGTTCGCCGCCAAAGGGACGAACACATGGTTGTTCCCGGCATTGGCGGCCACCGAATGCGCCGTCCCGGCAGGATGCTTTGTCGCCACTGCCGGCACGTTGAGCGTTGGCACCAGTTGCAGTAGCTTCTGGCTCTTGGCGTCGATCACGCCGAGAATGGCGGCACCCTGGGACACGTTGACAGGGGCGACTGTCGCGGTTCCGACTGGGAGCCGCGCCGGCGTAATGGCGTTGGGGGCGAGAGGGCTGCCTGAGGAGGCGGTATAGTAGTTTCCGTCGCCCTCGTTGAACCAGACTTCGTCTCCGGGCCCCACGCCGAACAAGATCTTGTCGATGTCGCCCGTTTTGGCGTCCAGGATCACATACCTGGGCTGCGCGGAATTTATATCCCGGTCCGCATTCCCGGTCCATAGACCGCCCGCCGTATCGAAGACCGTATTGCAGCCGACGAGCAGATCTTGCTTGGGACCGACGGCGAGGCCGGCCGGCGAGCAGAGCTCCACCGGATAGGTCGCCTCCACTGTGCCAGTCGTCGAGATGCGCAAGACCCCGCCGTGCGAGGCCGTCGGCCCTATTTGCGGGATGGAGAGATAGAACTTGCCGGTGCCCGGATCCCACACCGGTTGTTCGGCGCCGTTCGTGGCATCGACGCCATGGGCCGCATCAAAGTCTATATTCTTTACGACGGTGAGGGCGCCAGTCGTCTTATTGACTTGGATCAAGGTGCCAAACGGCGGCTCTGAGGCATTGTTGATCACCAGGAGTAGCCCATCCCTTGGATCGTACGCAAGCTCATCTGCACGTGTCTTTTCGCCGGTCTTCGTGAAGACCTCGCTGACAGTCGTGGGCGGGCTGGTCCTGAGGTCGAAAGTCAGCACGCGGCTGGGGGCGTCCGTCACGAAGAGCCAGGGGTACGCGGCGACGACGCCATTGGGACCAGCGCAATCGTTCGCGCCTGCGGCGGGCGAACACGGCACAAACCCGGCGAACGGGACGCGGCCGTTGTTCGGGAAGATCTGCGTGACGAACGTATCCGTTTTAGCGTTGACGACGTCGACGGCCTTATTGGAACGATCGGCGAGATAGTAGGTCTGGGTCGCCGCGTCGACGAAACTGATATCGAAGGAGTACAGAGCGCCAGCCGTCCCATTCACGGCGCTCACGGGCACCTGAATCGTCTTGAGAAGCTTGACAGGTCCTTTGACCCTTCCGTTGTCCCGGTCCTGCCGGTCGTCAGCTCGGCCGGATCCGGTGCCCAGCAGCAAGAAGGGAACGGAAACGAGGAGAAGCAGGAACAGTGTGAGCGAGCTCTTTCGCATCATTGCGGGATCTCCTCTTGTGAACCGCCACTGTGAGGCCACACGTCCACTTCGCTCGCACGGCCTGCGCCACGCGTGCACGACGAGATGGGATTCTCGATGTACACCGTTCCTTCCGCTTCTTGGCGCTTCTCGAGATTCCCGCCCTGCTGAACCCGCTCGTCGACGGCCTTCGCCTCGATCGGCGTCGCCGTTCGCAGGAAGTTCTTGTGTCGAGGCGACCTTCGCCGCTAGACGCTGCAGCGACGGACGGGAGGGGCTCGGGTCGGAGGCGACGAGGGCGCGCGGGGGCAAACTGGGCGCTCATCGGTCTGAGGAAGGGCGCTGACAACCGCATGAACCGGGTTCCCATCCCGAACCAAGTGGGGCTCGATAGCGCCGACGTCCGAAGTGATCAGTACGATCACTTCGTCGTGGTCATTGTCGTCCCAGAAGCCGGCAATCCAGGTGGGGTCCGGGGGAGTGGCATACGCGAGCGGTGCTAGCGCGATGACCGCGCAGAGCAGCACCAAGGGCAGGACGGGTAGCCCAAGCTTCATCGGGGCCACCTCTATACGCTTCTCGCAACGGAAAAGCAACTGCGAACCGAGCGTGTCGATGCAGGTGGAGCGCCCCGAATGACGAGGTCGCAGCAGGTCAGGGAAAGATCCCCAGCTCGAGGTAGGTCGCGGCCACTTTGTGCAGAGCGGTGAGGAACGCCGCCGTGCGTAGATCTCGGATCCGGGAGTCGCGCATCCGCTGCTCGTGAATCTGCCGGTAGGCGGTGATCATCGTCTCCTCGAGGCCGGAGTTCACCAGATCGATCTCGTCCGCCCCCCGAACGATCTTGTGGCGCTCCTCGTCGGAGAAGACCCGGCCGGTGGCCTTCTCGATGGCGCCGACCATCCGATCAAAGGCTGCCTCCTCGAACCGCTTGCCCACCCGGCCGAAGCGCACGTGGGAGAGATTCTTGATCCACTCGAAGTAGGAGACCGTCACGCCGCCGGCATTGAGGAAGATGTCAGGGATGAGGAGCACGCCGCGGTCGAGCAGGATCTTCTCGCCGTCGGCGGTGGTGGGCCCGTTGGCCGCCTCGGCCACGATCTTGGCCTTGATGCGCGGCGCGTTCTCGGCGGTGATCTGGTTCTCCAGCGCGGCCGGGATGAGGATGTCGCATTCAAGCTCGAGCGCGAGGTTGGTCGGCGTGATGTTTTTGGCCCCGGGGAAATTCAGGATCGAGCCCGTCTCTTTCTGGTGCTTTACCACCGTGTCGAGGTCGAGCCCCTCGGGGCGGTACACGGCTCCCTCTCGCTCGGAGAGCGCGACGATGGTGCACCCGGCCTCCTGACAGAAGCGGGCGGTGTGATACCCGACGTTCCCGAGGCCCTGCACCACGATCGTCTTGCCGGCGAGGCCGCGTGAGAGCCCGAGAGCCTTCATGTCTCCGGCCTGATCGCAGGCCTCGCGAAGCCCGAAGTAGACGCCGCGTCCGGTGGCTTCCACGCGGCCGCGGACGCCGCCCTGGGTGACAGGCTTGCCGGTGACACAGGCCATCGCGTCGATGGCGCCCGGGTAGAACGCCGAGTAGGTGTCGTAGATCCAGGCCATCTCGCGCGGGCCGGTCCCGTAGTCGGGGGCGGGGACGTCCAGTCCGGCCCCGATGAAGTTCTTCTTGATCAGCTCGGCCGTGTAGCGGCGGGTGATCTGCTCCAGCTCTTGCGTGGTGTATTGCTTCGTGTCGATCCGCACGCCTCCCTTGGCCCCGCCGAATGGCACGTCCACGATGGCGCATTTGTAGGTCATGAGCGCGGCCAGCGCCTTGATCTCGTCCTCGTCCACGGTGGGAGCGTAGCGGATCCCGCCCTTCACGGGTATGCGGTGGTGGCTGTGCTGGGCGCGCCAGCCGGCAATGACCTCGTAGCCGTCCTGCCGCCGAATCGGGAACTGGAAGGCGTACACGCTGTTGCAGACCTTGATCTGATCGAGCAGCCCGCGGGGATAGTCTGTGAGCGCCGCCGCCTTGTCGAAGTAGATGTTGACAGTCTCGAAGAAGCTCGGCGCTTGGCTCATTGGCTTGGCTCCCTTCCGATCGATCGGGCCCAGTATGCCGAATCCCTTACCGCACCACCACCGCGTCGCTCACGGCATGTACGAACCGCCGTTCACGTGCACCGTCTGGCCCGTGATGTGGCGTGCGTCGTCGCTGGCCAGAAACACCGCGACGGCGGCGATGTCGTCAGGCTGGGCCATGCGTCCGAGCGGGACGGCGCTCGCCATCGCCGCCAGCTCCTCCTCGTTGTTCCCGTAGCGCGGCTGGGCGGTATCGGTGAGGCCGGGCGCGATCGCGTTCACGCGAATTCCGTGGGGCGCCAGCTCGAGCGCGGTCGCGCGCGTCATCGCGACCACGCCGCCCTTGCTCGCGGAGTAGTGAACGCCCCGCACCGCGCCCCGGACGGCCTGAGACGCCATGTTGATGATCGAGCCCCGCCGTCCCGCGGCGACCATCGCACGCGCTGCCGCCTGGGCACAGAAGAAGCCGCCCTTGAGATTGACGTCGACGACATGGTCCCAATCGGTCTCGCGCATTTCGAGGAACGGCACGCGCGGGTACACCCCGGCGTTGTTGACGAGGACATGGAGCGCCCCGAGTTCGCTCTGGACCTGCGCGACCATCCTTTGAGCGTCCGGGGGCCGGGCGACATCAGCCTGCACGAGGACCGCCCGCCCGCCGGCGGCGCGGACCTCCTGCATCACCGTTTCGGCCGCCACGCGATCGTCGAGGTAGTTGACGGCGACGTCCGCGCCCTCGCGGGCGAACGCCAGGGCGATCCCGCGCCCGATGCCCTGCTGGGCGCCGGTGACCAGCGCGATCCTGCCTCGAAGCCTCATTGTTGCCTCCACCCGCCTTGAGTTTTGTCGACCTGCGACGAGTATGCTAGGGTCGCGCCGAGAAACTCATCCCGGAGGACGCCAATGGACGAGCATGGTATTGGGCTCTGGCTGAACATCGGATCAGTGATCCTCGTCGCGGCGCTCGTCATCGATTTCGTGTGGGTCATCCGGACCGCGCTCAGCGTCCACTGACTGCGCCTCACCCCTCCGGATAGCCGGCCGGCCATGCGCCGCTACGATACCGCTGTCTTGAATGGCACGGCCGTCATCCCCTATGCCGGCACCGTGCGCTGCGATGTCGGCATCCGTGACGGTCGCATCGCCGCTCTCGCGGACTCGACGCGTCGGACGACACGGGCGCCGTCGTGGACACCCGCGACAAGCTGGTGTTGCCGGGGGCGGTGCCGAGGCCCTCGCGAGTGGCGCTCACACGCCCGACAGCAGGCGTGGTCGTCGGCAAGGTCAACCCGCCGACGGGATTCGGCGGCACCGCGCTGCTCTACCCATATCTCCTCTTCGGAGGGACACCTCCCGCGCGGCCTAGGGTTGATCCGGGTCGCGGAGCTGGCGAGTGCCAATCCCGCGCGGGCCTTCGGACTCTACCCGTGCACGGGTGCCATCGCCGTCGGCAGGGACGCCGCCTTGGTAGTGCTCCATCCGAACCGCGAGCAGATCGTGACACCCGAGGTCCTGTGCTCGGCCCAGGACTTCACTCCGTTCGCCGGGATGCGGGTGCGCGGCTGGCCGACCCATACGCTGCTGAGAGGCCGGACGGTGTTTCAGGATGGAGCCGTGCGGGGCAGGCCCCAGGGGGGCAATACGTCAAGCGCCCGGTCGGTCTGCACGTGCGACGGTGTGAGTGCCAGCTCTTGATTCGACGGGCTCGAGAGGATCCGAGCGGTGAGGGGATTACGCCTTGGTCGTGGCGGCTCGACGGCGCGGGCAGGCCTTGTGGTACCAGGTGGAGCCCAACTTGACGTGGTTGCCGTTCTTGCGAATCCTCAGCTTGCACTTCGGGCACGTTCCCATCCGCGCTCCTTTTGCGAGTCCTGATCTGGGCCGAGTGATTATATCAGGTACTCGAGGGGGAGCTGTGTGAAGGACTGCGTATTCTGCCGTATCGTCGCGCGCGAGAGCCACGCGGACGTCGAGTACGAGGACGACGCGGTTCTGGCCTTCAAGGACATCTACCCGAAAGCGCCGGTCCATCTCCTCATCGTGCCCAAGCGCCACATCGACTCGATCATGGCGATGGAGCGCGACGATGCCGAGGTTCTCGGGCGCTGTCTTCTCGCCGCGCGCGCGATCGGTGAGGCCAGGGGATTGGCCGAGCGCGGGTATCGCCTGCGGGTGAACTGTGGCCCCGAGGGAGGCCAGGTCGTGTACCACGTGCACGTCCACTTTCTGGCCGGCGGGCGGGTGACCGGCGCGTAGCGGTTCAATCGGCTCCGAGCTTTTCGACGACCAAAGGTTCCGGCGGCGGCGGACTCCGCTCTTCAGTGTCCTCACGGCTCTGGAGCCCCGCGAAGGAGACTGCGAGGAGAACAAAACAAAGGCTCCAGGGGATGACCCCTGGAGCCTTTTATCGCCGCCTCAGAATTACTTCGCAGCAGAGGTTACTTCATCAGACCGATCGCCTCGATAGCCTTTGCCTTTGCGGAGTCCATGTTGCCTGCCTTGCAAGCCGCCTCAGCCTCACGGACCAGCTTCGTCGCATCGCCACTCCCGGCCTTGGCGCCGGCGAGCGAACGAGGTGCCTGCACGTCCTGCTGAGCACTGCGCGGAGCCTGGACATCCTGCTGGGCGCTCCGCGGGGCCTGCACGTCCTGCTGAGCACTGCGCGCAGCCTGCGGCGTCTGGCTGCGCGGCGCCTGGACGTCCTGCTGGGCGCTTCGCGGCGCCTGCACGTCCTGCTGAGCACTGCGCGGGGCCTGGACATCCTGCTGGGCGCTCCGCGGAGCCTGCACGTCTTGCTGAGCGCTGCGCCCAGCCTGCGGCGTCTGGCTGCGCGGCGCCTGGACGTCCTGCTGAGCGCTCCGCGGCGCCTGCACGTCCTGAGCGCTACTCCGCGGGGCCTGGACATCCTGTTGAGCGCTCCGTGGAGCCTGAACATCCTGGCGGGAGCCGGCGAGTGACCGGGGCGCCTGCACTTCTTGACCACGCGGGGCTTGTACGTCCTGACTACTGGTACGCGGAGCCTGAACCTCCTGGCGGGCACCGGCCAGAGACCGGGGCGCCTGGACTTCCTGAGCCTTCGAAACCTTCTGCAGCATCGCCTGCGCCTGGCCTACCTCAGCCGGGCACTTCGACTGCGCTCCAGCAACAGGCGCCAGCGCCGCGACGACTGCCACGCTCACGATCACCGCGAAAAATCTCTTCATCATCGGTCTTTCCATTTCCTCTCGTCTGTTGAAGTGGTTGGATCTACCGCGTAGCCGCACACCAGCACGTTACCGCCTGTGTCACCCCCTCGCCAGTGAGGTAGAGATCCGATGCCTCGACTCTTGAGCCCAACGACGGAGCAACACCGGTGCCACGGCCTACCCTCAGGACGGGGCAAGCGAAATAAGCTACTTACTCACGGATCTCCAGGCGATCGCGCGGCGTTGTGCCCGAGCCCGTCCGAGGACCGGGGCCGGCATTCTGCCCGTGCGGCTGGCCTGTGGTAGCCTGACTCACCGTATGCGCCTGCCGGGGGGGCTTCTTCTGACACTCCTCATCGGATTGCCCCTGAGCGGCTGTACCACCACACGCCCCGCGCAACCCCCTGCGATCGTCCGAGCTCCAGTCCGCCACGTCTTGCTGAACGGCGTGCGCGTCGTCATTCAGGAGTTTCCCTCCAGCGAGGTCGTCGCGGTGCAGCTGTGGGTGCGTGCCGGCGGCCGCGACGAGTCCGCGTCAGAGCTCGGCCTTGCCCACTACCTCGAGCACATGCTCTTCAAGGGCACGACCACGCGCGCTCGGGGCTTCGTGGAACGAGATGTCGAAGGTGTGGGTGGACGGATGAACGCCGGAACCTCGCTCGACTACACTTACTATCATGCGGTGCTGCCGGCGCCGCGTGCCGTCGCGACCATCGAGATGCTCGCCGACATCAGCGTCAACTCGATCCTCGATGAGACCGAGCTCGAGCTCGAGAAGAAAGTCGTCCTCGAGGAAATGCGGCTGAGCGAGGACAGTCCGCAACGAAATCTCGCCCTCCAGCTCTACCACGTGGTGTTCGGTAGTCACCCCTACAGCCGCCCGGTCCTCGGTACACCCGACATCATCCAGAAGCTCACGCGCGAAACGCTGCTCGCCTTCTACCGTCGCCACTACGTCCCCGAGTCGTTCGCGCTGGTGGTCGTCGGTCCCGTCAACCCGACCGAGACACTGCGGGCGGCGGAGCGAACGCTGGGCCGGCTGCCACGCAGCGGGTTCCAGCGGCTGCCTGGCTCCACGCCCTCGAGCCTCACGTCCAAGAAGATCGACACCCCGCGGCCCGGGGCACTCGCGTACCTCGGCATGGGCTGGCTCGGCCCGAAGCTCGACCACGCGGACACTCCGGCCGTGGATGTGCTCGTCTCGATCCTCGGCCAGTCGCGGTCCTCGCGCCTGCCCCAGTCGCTCCGCGAGCGACTCGCCCTCGTCAATTCGGTCGACTCCGACTACATGGTGCTCGAGGCCAGTGGCGTGATCATGGTGAAGGCTCAGCTCGAGCCTCCGAACCTCGCCCGCGCCGAGGCCGAAATCCTGAAGGAGATCCAGCGCGTGCGCGAGCAGGGTGTGACCGACGCGGAGCTCCGCCGGGCGATCACGCGGGCCGAGGCCGAGCATGCTTTTCGGGGCGAGACCGCCGAGGGTCGTGCCCGCCTGTTCGGCCACGCCGAGACGGTGTGGCGGCTCGACGAGGAGCTCGCCTACATCGATAAGGTGAGATTGGTTACGTCCGAGCAGGTCCGCCTCGCGGCGCGGCGCTACCTGGATCCCGAGCGTTACGGGAGGCTCGCGTTCGTCCCGCCCGCCCGATGAGGCGCGTCGGCCTCGCGCTCGGATCGTCGCTCATCGCGCTCGGTCTCGCAGCCGGCGGCACCACGGCCCAGGAACCGCCGGTCGCGCGACACATCCTCCCGAACGGGATGACCGTGCTCGTGCGCGAGAATCCCGCGGTGGCCGTGATTGCCATATCGCTCCAGGTCCGAGCCGGATCGCGCTTCGAGTCACCGACCACCGCTGGGATCACCAACTTCCTCCACCGCGCAATGCTCCGCGGCACGGCCCGGCGGACGGCCGTGCAGCTCACCGAGAGCTATGAAGACATCGGCGGCACTCTGGACGCGAGCGGCGACGTGGAGTCGGCCGAGGTGCGGGGCCAGGCGCTCGCACGTCACTGGGAGACGCTCCTCGCGTTGATCGCCGAAGTCGCCCTGGAGCCGGCGCTGCCGGCGGAGGAAATCGAAAAAGAACGCCGCCTGCTCCTGGGCCAGATCAAAGCTCGGGCCGATGCGCCGTTTTTGCTGAGCTTTGACGCCATGCTCCGGGACCTCTACGGGCCCCACCCCTACGGGCGACAAAGCTTGGGGCTCAAGGAGAACATCGAGCGGCTGAAGCGCGACGATCTGCTCGCGCAGTACCGGGCGACCTATCGCCCGGAGCGGATGGTGCTCGCGGTCAGCGGCCAGGTGGAGCGCGGGCGCGTGGTCAAGGTCGCCGAACGGCTCTTCGGCCGGATGGCCCGCTCGTCGACCAGCCCGGCCGAGGCGGTCGTCGTTCCCGAAGCAACGGGAGAGCGTCGTGTCATCGAGCGCCCCGCCCAACAGGCGCAGATCTTCGTCGGTTACCTCGGGCCGGGGCTGGCCGACCCGCTCTATCCGGCGGTACGGGTGCTGGGCGCGACGCTGGGGGGCGGCATGGCGGGCCGTCTCTTCGTGGAGCTCCGCGACCGCCGCGGGCTTGCCTATTCCACGGGCGTGTTCACGCCGTTCCGCACCGGGCCGGCGTTCTTGGTCGCCTACCTGGGGACGGCGCCGGTGAGCGCCGCCGCGGCCGAGGCGGGTGTGTTGCGCGAGCTCGAGCGCGTCCGCGCCGCCTCCGTCACCGCCGACGAGCTGGCGCGTGCCAAGGCGTACGTCCGCGGTCAGCTCTCGATGGACCGGCGGACGAATTCCCGCCAGGCGTGGTATCTCGCCTTCTTCGAGGTCGTCGGCGCCGGCTGGGATTTTCCGGAGCGCAATGCGCGCGCGATCGAGGCGGTGACGGCCGCGGACGTCGCCCGGGCCGCCGACCGGTACCTGACGCGTCCGACCGTCGTCGTGCTTCAGCCCACGACCCAGCGATGATCCCGCTCAAGGACGACGTCCCGAGCAGCAGTGTCCCGTTCGTCACGGTTGGCCTGATCGCGCTGAACGTCCTCGTCTTTCTCTACCAGGCCTCGATCGGAATGGGCGGCGACCCGCGGGCCGCGGAAGCGTTCATCTTCGAGTTTGGAGCGGTGCCTTGCCGGATCACCGGCGCCTGCTCGGTACTCGGCGAGTTCCCGCATCCGATCGCGACGATCTTCACGTCCATGTTCATGCACGGCGGGCTCTTCCACGTCGCCGGCAACATGCTCTATCTGTGGATTTTCGGTGACAACGTCGAAGACACCCTCGGGCACGGCCGTTTCCTCGCGTTCTATCTCCTCTCGGGCGTGGCGGCGGCGCTGGCGCAGATCGCCGTGCACCCCGGCTCGCACATTCCAATGGTCGGCGCGAGCGGCGCCGTGTCGGGGGTGCTTGGGGCGTACCTCCTGCTGTTTCCGTACGCGAGCGTGCTCGTGCTTCTCATCTTCGGCTTCTTCGTTCGCATCGTCCACTGGCCGGCGATGGTCGTGCTCGGCCTTTGGATCGTGGTCCAGTTCGTGAGTGGGCTCATCACGGCCAGTGCCGCGGCCGCGGGCGGTGAGGTGACCGGGGGCACCGCGTGGTTTGCCCATATCGGGGGGTTTCTGGCGGGGATCATCCTGCTGTTTCTGATGCGGCCCCGGCGCGGCGGTCGCCTATAATGAGGCGCATAATGAAGCGCACAGGAGCGCGAGTCCGGATCGACCGGCTGCTCGTCGACAAGGGGCTGGTGGACAGCCGTGAAAAGGCCGCCCGGCACATCCTCGCGGGTGACGTGTTCGTCGACAGCCAGCGCGTGGACAAGGCGGGCGCGCTCGTGGCGTCCGGGGCGGCTGTCGAGCTGCGGGCGCGCGCCCCGTACGTGAGCCGTGGGGGCGAGAAGCTCGTGCACGCGATCGACAGCTTCCAGGTCAAGGTGCCCGGACGTGTCTGCCTGGACGTCGGCGCTTCTACCGGCGGATTCACCGACTGCCTGCTCCAGCGTGGCGCCACGCGCGTATACGCCGTGGACGTCGGCACGGGCCAGCTCGACCCGCGGCTCCGAAAAGACCAGCGCGTCATCGTGATGGAACACACCAACGCGCGGGCCCTCGACCCTCGGGTCTTCGGCGAGCAGCCCACGCTCGCGGTCATCGATGTGTCGTTCATCTCGCTCGAGAAGATCCTTCCCGCGGTGTTCGGCGTCCTCGCCTCTCGCGGGGAAGTCGTCGCTCTGGTGAAGCCTCAGTTCGAGGTAGGACGGGAGCATGTCGGGAAGGGCGGCGTCGTCCGCGACCCGGTACATCACCGGGCGGCGGTCCAGCGCCTGGCGCGTTACGTGGTGCTTCGCGGCTGGCACGTCCTCGGCGTCACCGCTTCGCCGCTGCGAGGCCCGAAGGGGAATCATGAGTTCTTCCTGCATTTCTCGACGCATGGCCGCACTGCGAGCGATCTGGAGTCGATGATCAGCCGGAGCGTCGAGGCGCTCGCGTGACGCGCGTCGGCATCGTCGCCAAGCCGGACGCGCCCCGAGCCCAGGGCGTCATCCTCCAACTGCTCCCGTGGCTCGCCACCCGCGGGCGCGTCGTGATCCTAGAGAAGGAGACCGTGCCGGCGCAGGTCGATCTGCTCATCGTGCTCGGAGGCGACGGTACCCTCCTGTCGATGGCCCGGGCGGTGGGCGATCTCGGGGTTCCGCTGCTCGGGGTGAACCTGGGCGGCCTCGGATTTCTCACCGCCACGACGCTCGACGAGATGTTCCCGGCCCTGGAGGCGTACCTGGGGGGCCGGATGGAGATCGAGGAGCGGATGCTGCTGGCCGCGCGTGTCATCCGCAACGGCCAGCCGCTCTGCGAGTACGTGGCGCTCAACGACGTGGTCATCACGAAGTCGGCGATGAGCCGGATCATCGACCTGTCGGTGTCCGTCGAAGGGCGGCACGCGACCGCCTATCGCGCCGACGGTCTCATCATCTCGACACCGACCGGGTCGACGGCCTATTCGCTCTCGGCCGGAGGCCCGATCCTCTTCCCCACGATGGACGCTGTCGTGCTGACCCCGATCTGCTCGCACACGCTCACCAATCGGCCGATCGTGGTGCCCGGGACCGACCGGATCGAGGTCACGCTCCTGGCCGACCAGGAGGTCATGGCCACGATGGACGGCCAGGTGGGCGTAGGGCTCCGGGAAGGCGATACGGTCGAGATCCGCAAGGCCGCGTCACGCATCCGGCTCGTTCGCTTCCCGCAAAAGGATTTCTTCTCTGTCCTACGCACAAAGCTCAAGTGGGGTGAGCGTTAGCGCCGTATTCGCTCGGATACCGCTTGAGGTGGCCGCTCCGCTGACCTAGCATCGACCCCGATGCTCCGCGAGATCCGGGTCCGTAACTTCGCCGTGATCGACGCCGTATCGGCCGCGTTCGGCCCCGGGCTCAACGTGCTCACCGGCGAGACGGGCGCCGGGAAATCCATGCTCATCGACGCGATCCTCCTGATCCGGGGCGCCCGCGCCCAGACCGACGTGATCCGCGCCGACACCGAGACGGCGACCGTGGAGGCCGTGTTCGACATCGAGCCACAGGGCCCGGCGGCGGCGGTGCTCGACGGCGCCGGGCTCGGGCCGGACGGGGGCCAGCTCGTGATCCGCCGGGAGCTCGCCCACTCCGGGCGCCATCGCGCGTTCGTGAACGACTCGCCCGTGACCGTCGCACTGCTGGAGCGGCTGGGCGACCACCTGGTCGAAGTCCACGGCCAGCACGAGCACCAGCGCCTGCTGGAGGCGTCCCGCCAGCTCGACCTGCTGGATCGCTTCGCCGATGCCGAAGAGCTGCGCGACCGCGTGGGTGAGCTCTTCGCCAAGCATCGCGCGGCGCGCGCCGAAGTCGAGCGCGCGCGGGCGGCCGAGCGCGATCGCGCTCAGCGCGAAGACCTCCTCCGCTTTCAGCTCTCGGAGCTCGATGGCGCCCGTTTGCGGGCAGGCGAGGAGGACGAGTTGCGCGTGGAGCGCCGGCGGCTCCAGCACGCCGAGCGGCTGGCCGCGGGCCTCGCCGAGGCCGGAGGGCTGCTCAGCGACGACGAGGGCTCGGCGGCGAGCCGCCTGCACCGCACGGCGCGCCTCCTGCGCGAGCTCTCGCGGCTCGATCCGGCATTCACCGCGCCGGCCGACGCGGTGGACGGCGCCGGGGCGCTGATCGAGGACGCGCTGACGGCGATCCGTTCGCTGAGGGAGAACGTGACGATGGCGCCGGGCCGGCTCGAATCGGTGGACGAGCGCCTGGACGTCCTCACGCGTCTCAAGCGGAAGTACGGGGACACGGAGGCGGCGATGCTCTCGTTCCGGGAGGAGGCGGCGGTGGAGCTCGACCGCCTGGGTCGTCACGAGGAGCTCCTGGCCGAGCAGGAGCGAATGCTCGGCGAGCTGCGCGTGGAGCTCACGGAGGCGGCGGTAGCGCTCGCGGACCGGCGGCGCGCCGCGGCGGAACGACTCGCTGGGGAGACGGAGGGCGAGCTGCGACAACTCGGGATGGAGCGGGCCCGTTTCGAGATCTCCATCGAGCAGGCGCCGCTCGAGGACGTCGGACCGCGCGGGCTCGATCGGGTCGAGTTCCGCCTCTCGGCGAACCCGGGCGAGGACCCCCGGCCGCTCGCCCGGGTGGCATCGGGCGGCGAGCTCTCGCGCACGATGCTCGCGCTGAAGGCCGTTCTGGCGCGCGCCGACCGCGTGCCCACGATGATCTTCGACGAAGTGGACTCGGGCATCGGCGGGCGCGTCGCCGCGGTCGTCGCCCAAAAGCTTGCCAAGGCGGCCGAGGGGCGGCAGGTCCTCTGCGTGACGCACCTGGCGCCGATCGCGGCCCGCGCGGCACACCACGTCCGGGTGTCGAAGGGCGTGCGCGCGGGCCGGACACGCGTCAGCGCGGAGGTGCTGACCGGAGAGGCGCGCGTCGAGGAGGTCGCGCGCATGGTGGCAGGCGCGCGGGTCACCGAGACCGCGCGGGGTCACGCTCGCGAGCTTTTGGGGCGGCCGAGTCCGCGAACGCGCCCTGTATAATGAGCACGTCATGATCGACGTCCTACTCAAAAAGATCTTCGGCACCAAGCACGAGCGCGACGTCAAGCGGATGATGCCGGTGGTCGCGGCGATCAACGCGTTCGAGCCGGCGCTGGGACAACTCGACGACACGGCTCTCCGCACGAAGTCCGAGGAGTTCAAGAAGCGCATCGAGGGCGGCGAACCCCTCGACGGCGTCCTGCCCGAGGCCTTCGCCGTATGTCGCGAGGCGGCCCGTCGCACGGTCGGGATGCGCCACTTCGACGTCCAGCTGATCGGCGGCATGGTGCTCCACGACGGCACGATCGCCGAGATGGCGACCGGCGAGGGCAAGACGCTCGTCGCGACGCTCCCGGCGTACCTGAACGGCCTGACGGGCCGCGGCGTCCACATCGTCACGGTCAACGACTACCTGGCGAAGCGCGACGCGCAGTGGATGGGCCCCATCTACGAGGCCCTCGGGCTCTCGGTCGGCGTCATCCAGCACGAGGCGTCGTTCCTCTACGACCCGGCGTTCGTGACATCGGACATCCGGTTGACCGCGCTCCGTCCGTGCACGCGCCAGGAGGCGTACCGGGCCGACGTCACGTACGGGACGAACAACGAGTTCGGATTCGACTACCTCCGCGACAACATGCGCTTCACGCTCGAGGAGCTCGTGCAGCGGGAGCTCCACTACGCCATCGTCGACGAGGTGGACTCGATCCTGATCGACGAAGCGCGGACGCCCCTGATCATCTCCGGGCCGGCCGACGAGTCGACCGACCTCTACTACAAGATCGATCGGATCATTCCGAAGCTCCGCCGGGCGGCCACGATCGTCGAAGGCAAGCTCTCGGAGATCGAGGCCGAGAAGAAGGGCGATTTCATCGTCGACGAGAAGGCCCGTGCGGTCGCGCTGACCGAGGATGGGATCGCGAGCTGCGAGCGGCTGCTGAACGTCGACAACCTGTACGACCCCCGCCACATGAATATCCTGCACCACATCCAGCAAGGGCTCCGGGCCCACGCGCTCTTCAGGCGCGACGTCGACTACATCGTCAAGGACGGGCAGGTCGTCATCATCGACGAGTTCACCGGACGCCAGATGCCGGGCCGGCGCTGGTCCGACGGTCTCCACCAGGCGGTCGAAGCCAAAGAGTCCGTACGGATCGAGCGTGAGAACCAGACGCTGGCGACGATCACCTTCCAGAACTATTTCCGCATGTACGACAAGCTCGCCGGCATGACCGGCACCGCCGAGACCGAAGCGGAGGAATTCGCCAAGATCTACAAGCTCGACGTCACGGTGATCCCCACGAACCGGGCGCTGATCCGGATCAACAATCCGGACGTGGTGTACAAGACCGAGCGCGAGAAGTTCAACGCGGTCGTCGAAGACATCATCGAGCGCAACCAGCGCGGCCAGCCCGTCCTCGTCGGCACCGTCTCGATCGAGAAGTCCGAGGTGCTGTCGAGCCTCCTGAAGAAGCGCGGCGTCCGCCACGAGGTCCTCAACGCGAAATATCACGAGCGCGAGGCGGAGATCGTCGCCCAGGCGGGCCGGGAGAGCGCGGTCACGATCGCCACCAACATGGCCGGCCGGGGCACCGACATCCTGCTCGGCGGCAACCCCGACTTCCTGTCGAAGGAAATCCTCCGGAAGAGAGGGGTGGACCCCGTGACCGCGGCGGCGCCCGAGCGGACCGCCGCGCTGGCCGACGCCCGGCGGATCACCGAGCCCGAGCACGCCCGGGTGGTCGAGCGTGGCGGCTTGCACATCATCGGCACCGAGCGTCACGAGGCGCGGCGCGTGGACAACCAGCTCCGCGGACGCTCCGGGCGACAGGGCGACCCGGGCTCGTCGCGCTTCTATCTGTCGCTCCAGGACGACCTGCTCCGGATCTTCGGCTCCCAGCGCGTGGAGCGGATCATGGAGCGTCTCGGGATGCAAGAGGGCGAGCCGATCGAGCACAAGCTCGTGACCCGGGCCATCGCCACCGCGCAAAAGCGAGTCGAGACTCACAACTTCGAGATCCGCAAGCACCTGCTCGAGTACGACGACGTGATGAACAAGCAGCGCGAGGTCATCTACGGGCTGCGGCGCCACATCCTGGAGGGCGAGAGCCAGGCCGAGACCATCGCCGAGTGGATCGAGGAGCTCACGGAGGGGACGCTCGACGCCTACGCGGCGCGCGGCGCCCACCCGGAGGACTGGGATCTCGGCGGTCTCACCGAGGCGCTCTACCGGCAGTTCGACACGCGCGTCGCGCCGGCCGAGTATACCGAGGTGGCTTCGCGCGAAGGGTTGGACGAGCTGGTGCAGGCCGCCGTCCGGGCGCGCTTCGCGGAGCGTCAGCGCGAGCTCGGCCTCGATCTCCTCCACGCGCTCGAGCGACACGAGATGCTGATCGTTCTCGACACGCAGTGGAAGGACCACCTGTTGTCGATCGACCACCTCAAGGAAGGCATCGGGCTGCGGGGCTACGGTCAGCGCGACCCGCTGACCGAGTACAAGAAAGAGGCGTTCGACCTGTTCGAAGAGATGTTCGAGCGCGTCAAGGCGGCCGTGATCGAGCGGCTGTTCAAGGTGCAGATCGTGCGCGACGCGCCGATGGAGCTGCCCGCAATGACGGCGTGGGCGGACGCGCGTGAGTCCCGTGGCGCGCTGGCGGGCGAGCCCGCGCGGGCGGCGGCGCCCGCGCCGCAGGCGGCCCCCCGCACGGCGACCGGGGAAAAAATCGGGCGAAACGACCCCTGCTTCTGCGGCTCCGGCAAGAAGTACAAGAAATGTCACTACCTCAAGACGTGAAGAAGGGCGACATTTAGGGCTCTGGCTCGATAACACCCCCACGGCTGGTGCCTTTTTCTTTGGTCGTAATGGGTTGCCCGTGCTAGAAAACTTCATGCGCCTCGAGTCCGTCGGGCTCCACGGCTTCAAGTCGTTCGCCGAGAGGACCGTCCTGAAGGTCACGCCCGGCATCACCGCCATCGTGGGTCCGAACGGATGCGGCAAGAGCAACATCTCGGAGTCCGTGCGCTGGGCGCTCGGCGAGCAGAGCGCGAAATCGCTTCGAGGCCAGTGCATGGAGGATTTGATCTTCCACGGCTCGGCATCGCGAAAGCCGGTCGGCTTCGCGGAGGTCGAGCTGACCTTCAGCAACGACGGTGTGCTCTCGGTGCCGTGGACCGAGGTGTCGGTGAGCCGCCGCCTCTACCGGACTGGAGAGAGCGAGTACTTCCTCAACAAGAACCTGTCCCGCCTGCGCGACATCCTCGATCTCTTCGCCGGCACCGGCGCCAACCCGCGCGCGTACTCGGTGATGGATCAGGACAAGCTCAACCACGTGCTCACGGCGAAGCCGCAGGAGCGCCGGGTGTTCATCGAGGAGGCCGCCGGGATCGCGCGCTACAAGCAGCAGCGCAACGAGACCCAGGGCAAGCTCGACGCCACCCGCCAGAACCTCGTGCGCGTACGCGACGTCATGGACGAGGTGCGCCGGCAGCTCGGCTCACTCGAGCGCCAGGCGAAGAAGGCGCAGCAGTACAAGGCGCTGCAGACGGAGAAGCGCGATCTGGGCCTGGCGCTGGTCGCCGCGGACTACGCCGGGCTCGCCGCCGAGGGCGAGCGCTTGAGCACCGAGCTGGTGCGCTTGCGCGACGGAGAGCAGGGTCTGCGCACGCGGATCGCGGCACTCGCCGCACGTGAGGCCCAGGCCAGGGAAGCCCTCCAGGGGAGCGAGCACCGCCTTTCCGACCTCCGCCAGGCGGTCTCCAAGGTGCAGGGAGAGCTCGAGAGGCTCCTGGAGCGCCGTGAGCAGATGGGGGTCCAGATCCGCGAGCTCGGCGCCGAGAGCGTACGCCTCGACGAGGAGGTCCGGGCGACCACGGAGCGCCTGTCTTCCGTCGTCAGCGAACGCGAGGGAGTCCGTCTGGCGCTCCGCGACGGAGAGCAGCTCGTCGCGGACCGCGCGCGCGCGTCGGCAGAGTTCGAAGCCGCCGTCGAACGCCATCGAGCGGCCCTCGCCCTGGAACGCGACCACGCGGAGGCGCTCCGCCTCGAGCAAGCGCGGCTGGCGACCGAGCGTGTCGATCTCATGCGGAGCGCCGGCGAGTTGCGGGAGCGTGAAGCCCAGCTCGCGCGACGCGCCGAGCGGCTCGCCGCCGAGCTCGTCCAGGCCCGGGCCGAGGCCGACCGGCTCGTGGCCGACCGGGCCGCGCTAACGGTGGCGCGCGACCGGGCCGCCGCGGAGTTCGGCTCGCTCGAGGAGGAGCGTCGTCGGCTCGACGCGCAGGAGGTCGACGAAGCACGCCGGCTGACGGAGGCCGAGGCACGGCTCGCCGACGCGCGCGTCGAGCTGGCCGTGCGGCGCTCGAGCTTCGAGGCGCTGTCCGAGCTCGAGCGCGCGCGCGAGGGTTACGGGGCCGGGGTCCGTGCCGTATTCGCCCAGGGCCGGAGCGCCGCGTTGCACGGCATGGTCGGTACCGTCGCGGATCTCCTGGAGGTCCCACCCGGGATGGAGCGCGCCATCGAAGCCGTGCTGGGCGAGCGGCTCCAGTGGGTGGTCGTGGAACGATTCGAGCACGCGCGGGCGGCCGTCGCCTACTTGCACGACCACGGGCTCGGGTCCGCGACCTTCTTGCCGATCGAACACCTGCCGGTGCCGGACGGGCCCGGGCCAGCGGACAACGGCGTCCGCTGGGTGACCGGCAACGTCAGCGCGTCTACGCCACGCCTCGTCCACCATCTCCTCGGGCAGGTGGCGATCGTCGACCACCTCGACGAGGCCGAGGCACTGTGGCGCCGGAACGGCGTCGTCGCGACTTACGTCACGCCGGGTGGCGAGGTCCTCGGCCCGACGGGCCGGCTCCACGGCGGAGGTGACCAGGCAGCGAGCGCCAGCGAGCACTCCCTGCTGGCCCGCAAGCGGCAATTGCGCGAGCTCGAAGCGGAGGTCCACCGGCTCACCGCGGTCGTCGACGCGGGCCAGAGCGAGGTCACTACGCTCGGCGCCTCCGTCGCGGCTCTTCGAGAGCACCTCGCCGGGCTCGGACGGTCGGTGCAGGCGCGCCTGGCGGAGCGGCTGGCCGGCGAGAAGGATCTCGAGCGGGCCGGCCAGGAGCACGAGCGGGTGCAGCGCCACCTGGAAACCATCGAGACCGAGTCGCGGCAGGTCGCGCAGGAGGTCGAGGAGACGGCGACCACGCTCGCGCGGCTCACCCAGCGGATCGAGGTCGCGCGCGACGCCGAGGGAGCGCTCGAGGCGGCGGCCGCGAGGGTGCGAGACGCGATCGAGAGCGCGCAGGCGGACGAGACGGCGCTCGCCGCCGAGTTGACGGCGTGCCGCGTGGACCTCGCCTCCGCGACCGAGCGCGTCGAGGCGCTCGGCCGGGAGCGCTCACGGCTCGACGAGATCGAGCGCGACCTGGCGGAGCGCCTTGCCCAGGCGGGGCAGCGTCAGACCCAGCTCGCGGAGCGGCAAGCGTGGCTCGCCGACGAGCGGGAACGCACGGACCTGGCGGCGCACGAGGTCGCGGCGGAGCGCGACCGCATCGACGTCGATGCGCGGCGCGCGACGGAGCACCACGACGGGCTGGCCGCCGAGCTCCACGCGGTCGAGCACGATTCGCGCGGCGCCGAGAGCGAGCTCGGGCGGCTGGTCGCCTCCGCCCACGAGATCGACATCCATTCGACCGAGTGTCGCGTGCGGCGTGAAGAACTCGGGCAGGAGGCGTGGCGAGTCTACGGTGTCGATGCGCCCGCGCTCCTCGCCCGGCACGATCCGTCACGGGATCTCGGGGGCGTCCGAGGTCGGGTCGCCGAGCTCGAGGAGCGCCTCGCCGCGATCGGTCCGGTGAATCTGGTCGCCGATGACGAGTACCGCGAGCTCGACGAGCGGCTGACGTTCCTTCGGACTCAGCACGACGACCTCACGGCTTCGCTCAAGGACCTCGAGAAGGCGCTGCGTGGAATGACGCGTACCGCGCAGGACCGGTTCGTCCAGGCATTCGCCGAGATCAACGGCCACTTCGGCCGGCTCTTCGAGCGGCTGTTCGAGGGGGGGCGGGCCGAGCTGAAGCTGGTCGAGGCCGAAGAAGGCGGCGACCCCCTCGACACCGGGGTCGAGCTCATGGCGCAGCCGCGCGGGAAGCGGCTCCAGGCCGTCACGCTGCTCTCGGGCGGAGAGCGGGCCCTCACCGGCCTGGCGCTCCTCTTCGCGATCTTCTACTTCCGGCCGAGCCCCTTTTGCGTCCTCGACGAGGTCGACGCTCCACTCGACGACGCAAACATTTATCGCTTCCTGCGTGTCCTGAGGGAATTGACCGGTCAGACGCAGTTCCTGGTCATCACCCACAACCGGAAGACCATGGAGGCCGCCGATGTGCTCTATGGTGTGACTATGGAAGAGCCCGGCCTTTCGACCCTCGTCTCGGTCAACCTGAACGCTGAGTAAGTAGGTGAAGAAGCTGGCTGAGTAGGCTACGCTCGTAGTATGCCAGCCGTCGGCGCATACCTACGGGACCTCCGTGAGCGCCAGGGGATCTCTCTCGATGAGCTTTCCCGGTCGACCCGCGTCCTCCACCACTATCTGGAGGCGCTCGAGACGGATAACCTGGCGTCGCTCCCGGCGCCCGTCTTCACCAAGGGTTTCATCCGCGCATACTGCCAGGTGCTCGGTGTGTCCTCCGACGAGGCGATCGCTCTCTACGATCAGCGCTTGGCGCAGAGCCGCGGGCCTGTCAGGAGCCTCGCCGCGCCACCGCCCCCACCCCCGCCACCGCCCCCACCCCCGCCCGAACACCACGCCCGCGTCGCCACTGACGAGCGACGCGAGGGTCGGGGCCGCAGCGCCGTTCTGATCAGCTTCGTGCTCCTCGTCGTTCTTGGCGCTGCCCTTTTCGCTGTTACCCTGGCGCTTCAGTCGGGACGGGAAAACGCGGACGGCGGCGGCTCGATCCATGTCATGGCTTCTCCGCCCCCCGAGTCGATCCCCACTCCCTCGACCGAGCCAGTAGAGAGCGCGCCGGAGCAACCGCCGGTCGCTCCCCAGCCCGCGACGCAGCCGCCGAGCGGCCAACCCCGCGCAGGCGTCGCCGAGCGTCCCGCAGCCGCCCCGATGCTGATTCCACCAAGCGTCCCGGCGCCCGTCCCGGCGCCTCCTTCCACACGTGAAAGCGTCGTTTCGCCGTATCGGCTCGTGGCGCGCACGACGGAGACGACCTGGATACGCGTTCGCACCGAGGACGGGCGGACAAGCGAGGAGACGATCCCGGCTAACGAGGTGCGGCAGTGGGTATCCAACGGTCCCTTCGTCCTCACCATCGGCAACGCCGGAGGGGTGAGCCTTGAGCTCAACGGCCGGCCGGTTCCTCGGCTCGGCGCCCGTGGGGCGGTCATCACCCGATTGGTCCTGCCCGCGGACATCCAGTGAAGTTCCTCTCGGGGCTGGGCGAGCGCCTCCGCGAGGGCCTCAGGCGGTCGCAGGAGTACCTCGCCGGGAGTCTCGGCGCGGTGCTGGAGACGGATCGCCCCGTCGACGATGCGTTGCTCGAGGAGCTGGAGGAACTGCTGATCGCCGCGGACCTGGGCGCTCCGATGGCCGCGGATTTCACCAACCGCGCGCGCGAAGAGGTCGTGTTCGGGACGGTGACCCGCGCCGGTCAGCTCAAGCCGCTCCTTCGTCGCTTCCTCATCGACACCCTCGCGCCGGCCGCCCAGCCGCTGAATCTCGATCACCGACCAGCCGTCGTGCTGCTCCTCGGCGTGAACGGCTCGGGCAAAACGACGACCGCGGCGAAGCTGGCGGCCTCGCTCAAGGGTTCGGGCAAGCGCGTGCTGCTCGCGGCGGCCGACACGTTCCGCGCGGCGGCGATCGAGCAGCTCGAGCGCTGGGGTGAGCGCATCGAGGTCGAGGTCGTCCGACAGGCGGCGGGCTCCGACCCCGGAGCCGTCGTCTTCGACGCGGTCAAGGCCGCCACCGCCCGCGCCATGGACGTGCTGATCGTCGACACCGCGGGTCGGCTGCACACAAAGACGAACCTCATGGACGAGTTGGCGAAGCTCCGCCGCGTGATCGAGCGTCAGCTCCCCGGAGCGCCGCACGAGACACTGATGGTTCTCGACGCGCCGACCGGTCAGAACGGGTTCGCGCAGGCCCGCATGTTTCACGAGACGATCGGTCTCACCGGCGTGTGCCTGACCAAGCTCGACGGCACCGCCAAGGGCGGCATCGTCGTGCGCATCGTCCGCGAACTCAAGGTTCCCGTGAAGCTGATCGGCCTGGGGGAGCGCGTCGAGGATCTCCAGGCGTTCGATCCGCAGGCCTTCGTCGATGCGCTGGTGACCGAGGCATGAGCGGCGCGGAGGCGGCCGACCGACTCATGCGACGGGCCCTCGAGCTGGCCGAGCGCGGCCGCGGGCTCACGTCGCCGAACCCGATGGTCGGGGCAGTCGTCGTCACGCCCGCGGGAGAGGTGGTCGGCGAGGGGTTCCATGCCAGGGCGGGCGCGCCGCATGCGGAGGTCGAGGCACTACGTGCGGCCGGGCCTCGAGCGCGCGGCGGGACGCTCTACGTGACGCTCGAACCGTGCGCCCATCAGGGGCGGACGCCCCCATGCGTCCCCACGATCGCTGCGGCGGGCGTCGCGCGCGTGGTCGTGGCCGTCGGGGATCCGAACCCCCTCGTCTCGGGGCGGGGCTTCGCCGAGCTCCAGCGCGCGGGAATCGAGATCGTCTCGGGCGTGGCGGCCGCGGACGCGGAGCGCCAGAACCGCGTTTTCCTGACCGCGATGCGCGAGCGCCGACCTCACGTCACGCTGAAGGCCGCCATGACGCTCGACGGCAAGATCGCCGACCTCCACGGCGCCTCGCGATGGATCACGGGTGAGCTCGCCCGCCGACACGCCCACCAGCTCCGCAGTGAAGCCGACGCGATCGTCGTCGGTGTCGGGACCGTGGTGCGCGATGATCCCGAGCTCACCGTGCGCCTGGGACGCCCATGGCCGCGCGAGCCACTGCGGATCGTGCTCGATACGGGGGCGCGGACTCCGCGCGAGGCCCGCGTGGTCCGGGCGGGGACGCCGAGCTGCGCGCTGATCGTCGTTGGCGCGAACGTCCCGGAGGAGCGCACCCGCGACCTCGCGGGCGCGGGGGCAACGATCGTGCGGTGCCGGACGCGGGACGGACGAGTAGATCTGGGAGCTCTCCTGAGCGAGCTCTTTACCCGTGAGGTCCGGGGGGTGCTCGTCGAGGGCGGGGGAGAGGTTCACGCGGCCTTCCTCGATGCGGGGCTGGTCGACCGCGTGGCGATGTACGTGGCCCCGCTCCTCGTCGGGGGACGAGACGCGACCCCCGTCGTCGGGGGTGTTGGACGGGAGCTCAAGAACGCCGTCCGGCTCGGCTCCTTCGCCGTCACCGGGCTGGGTGACGACCTCCTGATCGAGGCCGAGGTCCTCAGAGGGATGCCGGGCGGCTGATGTTCACCGGGATCGTCGAGGAGGTCGGCTCGGTCCGGGCGATCAAGCTGAGCCCGCACGTCGCAACGCTCGAGGTCGACGCGGGCGTGACGGTCGAGGGGGCCGACGTCGGTGGCAGCATCGCGGTGAACGGCGTGTGCCTGACGGTGGTCGAGCGCCGCCCGGGTGGCTTCGCGTTCGAGATGGGTCCGGAAACCCTGGGCCGCACCGCGCTCTCCCGACTAGCCCCGGGTGACCCGGTGAATCTGGAACGGCCCCTGCGCTTCGGCGGCGCCCTCGGCGGGCACCTCGTCCTCGGCCATGCCGAGCCGCGAGCTCGAGCCGCTGCTGATTCCTCAGGGGTCGGTGGCGGTCGACGGTGTCAGCCTCACCGTGGCCGCGTTGGGGGAGCTGAGCTTCGAGGTGATGTTGATCCCGCACACGCTGGCGGTGACGACGCTGGGACGGCTCAAGCCGGGGCAGGCGACGAACATCGAGGCGGACGTGATCGGTAAGTATCTGGTGCGCTCGCTGGCATTGAGGGGGACGACATGATCGCGTTTTCGGCCATCGAGGAGGGCATCGAGGAGATCCGACAAGGGCGCCTCCTCCTCGTCGTGGACGACGAGGATCGCGAGAACGAAGGCGACCTCGTGATGGCGGCCGACCGGGTCACGCCGGAAGCGGTGAACTTCATGGCGAAGCACGGCCGCGGCCTGATCTGCGTTCCCATGCTCGGCGAGCGCCTGGACGAGCTCAAGATCTCGATGATGGTGTCCGACAACACCGCCCCCATGGGAACCGCGTTCACGGTCACCGTGGACGCGCGGCGGGGGGTCACGACCGGCACCTCCGCCTACGACCGCGCCGTCACGATTCGTACGCTCGTCGATCCCCTGATGCGCTCCGACGACCTGACCCGCCCCGGCCACATCCTGCCGCTGCGGGCGATGCAGGGCGGAGTCCTTCGACGGGCGGGCCACACGGAAGCCGCGATCGATCTCGCCCGCCTGGCGGGCTGCTACCCGGCGGGGGTCATCTGCGAGGTCCTCGACGAGGACGGCAACATGGCGCGGGTGCCACAACTGACGGACCTTGCCCAGACCCACGGCCTCAAGATGATCACCATCAGGGACCTCATCGAGTACCGGATTCACAAGGAAAAGCTGGTGCGTCGGATCGCGACGACGAAGCTCCCGACGGAGTTCGGCGAATTCAGCGCGATCGCGTACGACACCACGGTGGACAGCCGCGTGCCGCTCGCCCTGGTGATGGGCTCGGTGTCCGGCGACGAGCCCGTGCTCGTCCGCGTGCACTCCGAGTGCCTGACCGGAGACGTTTTCCGCTCACGTCGGTGCGACTGCGGGCTTCAGCTCGACAAGGCTCTCGCCCGGATCCAGGCCGAAGGGCGCGGGGTCTTCGTCTACATGCGGCAGGAGGGGCGCGGGATCGGGCTGCTCAACAAGATGCGCGCCTACGAGCTTCAGGACCAGGGCAAGGACACGGTCGAGGCCAACGCCGCGCTGGGCTTCCACGCCGACCTTCGCGACTACGGCATCGGCGCCCAGATTCTCGTGGACCTCGGGGTCAAGAACCTGAAGCTCTTGACCAACAATCCGAAGAAGATCGTCGGGCTCGAGGGATACGGTCTTCACATCGCCGAGCGCGTACCCATCGAGATCCCGGCGACGGAGACCAACCGGAAGTACCTCAGCACGAAGCGTGACAAGCTCGGGCACCTCCTGTCGTCGCTGCCAGACTGACATGGCCGGTCGCGCCCCGAAGCTCCGCCGGGCCGCCCGGAACCCCGGATCACTCAGGTTCGCGATCGTCGCGGCCCGCTTCAACGAGCGCATCACCCAGCGGCTCGTCGCCGGCGCGCTACAAGCGCTAAGGGCCGCCCGGCTTGGTCCCGACTCGATCGAGGTGCACTGGGTGCCGGGCTCCTTCGAGCTCCCTCAAGCCGCGAGCCATCTGGCGGCGACCGGCCGGTACGCGGGGATCGTCTGCGTGGGCGTCGTGATCCGCGGCCAGACCCCACACTTCGAACACGTCGCCCGCGAGGCCGCGTCTGGAATCCGGCAGGTCGCGCTCGCGACCGGCGTGCCGGCGACCTTCGGGCTCATCACGGCCCTGAGTGAAGAGCAAGCGTGGGAGCGAGCGGGTGGCGAGGTGGGCAACCGCGGTGAGGAGGCCGCCGATGCGGCCCTGCAGATGGCCGAGTGGATCCATCAACTGGGGAACGGTCGGGCGGGTCGGAGCCCCACGCGCGCGCCCGCGTCCGCTACGGGTGAACGGCCGAGTCATGCCCCAGGCATATCCGGCTCGGGCAAACGGGCGAGTCGTGGCCCCGTGCAGGCCCCCCGCGGCCTCAGGCGGCCTCACCGCACCCGATAAAATGGGCAAGCGTAGAAAGACCCGCGAGGTCGCGCTCCAGTTCCTGTACCAGCTCGACCTCAACAGCGACGACGATCCGACGCCGCACGAAGTCGAATTCTGGGCGCGCCACCCCGTGGACGCTGATACCCGCGTGTTCGGCGACGCCCTGGTGCGGGGCACCAAGGTGAACCAGGCGAAGATCGACCAGATGATCTCGCAGTTCACCGAGCACTGGGACCTCCAGCGAATGGCCGTCGTCGACCGCAACATCCTTCGGCTGGCGGTCTACGAGCTCCTGTGGACCGCGGACGTACCGCCGAAGGTCGCGATCAACGAGGCCATCGAGATCGCCAAGAAGTTCGGGACGAAGGAATCGAGCCGATTCATCAACGGCGTGCTCGACCGCATCCACAAAGAACTCCGTCCGATCTCCTGAGCCCGGTCGTGCGGTACGCGGTGCTCTCCGACATTCACGGCAACCTCGAAGCGCTCGAGGCCGTGCTGGCCGACGCGGCGCCGCGGACGGACGCGCTCCTCTGTCTCGGGGACCTCGTCGGCTACGGTGCGGACCCGCTCGCGTGCGTCGAGATCGTCGCCGCGCGCGCGCACGCGATCACGTGCGGCAATCACGAGTATGGTGTCACCGGCCTCCTCGACCTCGACTGGTTCAATCCCCACGCGCGCGCGGCGGCCGAATGGACGCGTGAGCGGCTGGACGACGATCACCGGACGTACCTGGCCGGGCTCCCGCTGGTCGCGGAGGTGGGCGACGCCACGCTCGTCCACGCCTCGCCCGACCGCCCGGACGAGTGGGAGTATCTCGTCACGGCCCAGGACGGCTTCGATGCGTTCGCGGCGTTCGCGACGCGCCTCTGCTTCGTCGGCCACTCGCACCTGGCGAGCGCGTGGTCGCTTGGTTCCACCGGGCCGGAGCACCTGCCGGGGCCGATCGATCTCGCGCTCGAGCGCGGCCGCCGCTACATCGTCAACGTCGGCAGCGTTGGTCAGCCCCGCGATCGGGACCCGCGCGCGGCCTACGCGATCTGGGACGCCGAGCGGGGGACGGTCGCGATCCGGCGCGTCGTCTATGACATCAAGGCGGCGGCGGGGAAGATCCGCCAAGGAGGGTTGCCGCGGTTCCTCGCCGACCGGCTCGCGTGGGGCTCCTGATCCTGCGTCCGTCGCTCCCGCGCGCCGCCGTCCTCGCGGTCGCGGCTACCGGCATGGCGCTGGCCTTTCCCCGCACCGACTGGGAGGGCGCCATCTGGGTCGTCCTGGCACCGCTGCTCGTGACCGCGGTGAGTCGCCCCTCGCGCGCCGCTCTCGGCTGGGGGTGGTTTTTCGGAACGCTGTTCTTCCTGGTGCTGCTCAGGTGGCTCGATTTCACGTTCAGAACCTACAGCGACATTCCCTGGCCGCTGACCTGGGCTCCGACGCTCGCGCTGTCGGCGTACTGCGGGCTGTATGTCGGTGCCGTCGCCGCCGCTGTGTCGTGGCTAGCGCGACGCTCGATGGCCTGGGCTCTCGGCGCGTCGCCGTTCCTCTGGGTGGGCGGAGAGTGGATTCGCGGCCATCTCTTCGGCGGCTTCCCCTGGGGCTTTCTCGGTTACTCGCAGTACTTGCGCCTGCCCGTCATCCAGATCGCGGAGCTCGGAGGCGTGTACGGGGTCTCGCTCGTGATCGTCGCGGTCAACGCCGCGCTCGCGGGCTGTCTCGTGCTCTCACGGCGCTCGGCACTCGGCGGGGTTGCGCTCGCCGGGGTCGTGCTCGGGGGTACGCTGGCGTTCGGAATATGGCGCCTGGGCGACCCCCTGTCCTCGGGCGAGGCCACGGTGGCCGTCATGCAGCCGTCGATCGAACAGCCGCTGAAGTTCGAGCCTGGCCACGCCGCGAAGACCGTCGGGATCTACGTCTCGCTGACGCAGCGCGCCGGCGCCGAGCACCCCGATCTGATCGTGTGGCCCGAGACGGCCCTCCCCACGGTGCTCCGCCGCGATACAGAGATGTTGAGGACTCTGGGGGCCCTGTCCGGCGCCGTCCGCGCGCCGCTGCTCGTGGGCTCGATCGATGCTGATGGAGCGACTCCGCCAAAGCTCCATAACACCGCGTTTCTCCTGACTGAACGTGGGATCGTCGGGAGATATGATAAGATCCATCTCGTCCCGTTCGGAGAGTTCGTGCCGCTTGCGGGAATCATCGGATTCGTCAGGGGCTGGGCGGAGTTCATCGCCGAGCTCGAGCCCGGTTCCCGCGCGAGCGTCTTCTCGGGCCCGCCAGCCCCGTTCGCTGTCGTAATCTGTTACGAAGGGATTTTCCCCGAGCTCGTCCGTGAATTCGTGAAAGGTGGCGCGCGCCTGATCGTGAACATGACGAACGACGCCTGGTTCGGTCGCACGAGCGGCCCTTGGCAGCATCTGGCCATGTACCCGTTCCGGGCGGTCGAGCACCGCGTCGCGGTGGTCCGCGCTGCGAACACCGGAGTGTCGGCGTTCATCGCGCCGACGGGACAGATCGTGCGGCAGGTGCCGCTCTACGAGCGAACCGCGCTCACCGAGCGGGTGCCCCTGCGCGCCGGGGAGACCGTCTACTCCCGATTCGGTGACTGGCTCGCCTACCTGGCGCTCGCCGTGTCGGGCGCGTCACTGGCCGCGCGTGCGCGGCATCGAGCCGCCTGATGCTCGGCGATTTCAAGCGCGATGTGACCGAGCTCGCGGGCCGCGCGACCGAGCTCCGGGGGCATCTTTGACGTCCCGACCAAGGAGCAGCGGCTTGCGGCGCTCGACAGCGAGATGGCGAAGCCGTCCTTCTGGGAGGACAACCGCCACGCGCAGGAGGTCATCCGCGAGCGGACCGAGCTGTCGCGGCTCGTCGCACGGGTGAAGGAGCTCGCCGCCAAGGCCGAGGACCTCGCGGTGCTGCTCGAGCTGGCCGAGGAGGCGACCGACGGAAGCCTCGACGCCGAGATCGCCGACGGCGTGGCGGGCCTCCGGAAGGATCTCGAGGAGTTCGAGCTGAAGATCATGCTCTCGGGCCCCCATGACACGAAGGCCGCGATCGTGTCGATCCATCCCGGGGCGGGGGGCACGGAGTCGCAGGATTGGGCGCAGATGCTGCTCAGGATGTACCTGAGATGGTGCGAGCGCGCGGGGTTGAAAGCGGAGGTCGTCGATCTGCTCCCCGGTGACGAAGCGGGCATCAAGTCCGCGACGGTCGAAGTGTCCGGCGAATACGCCTTTGGCTACCTGCGCGGCGAAACCGGGGTGCATCGTCTGGTGCGGATCTCTCCGTTCGACGCCTCGCGCCGTCGGCAAACGAGCTTCGCCTCGGTCGCGGTGGTCCCCGAGGTCGATGACGTCGAGGTCAACGTGCGGGAGGACGAGATCCGAGTCGATGTGTTCCGCGCGTCGGGGCCGGGCGGGCAGGGGGTCAACACCGCTGACTCGGCGGTGCGGATCACGCACCTTCCGACCGGAATCGTCGTCCAGTGCCAGAACGAGCGTTCGCAGCTCAGGAACCGCGACACCGCGATGCGGATCCTCAAGGCGAGACTCTACGAGCTCGCCGAGAAGAAGCAGCGCGAGGAGCTGGCCGAGCTGACGGGTCACAAGAAGGAGATCGCTTTCGGCAGCCAGATCCGCTCGTACACGTTCCATCCCTACCAGCTGATCAAGGACCACCGCACCGGCCTCGAGGTCGGCAACGTCGACGCCGTCATGGACGGCGACCTGGACGCTCTGATCAAGGCGTACCTGCTCTGGGCGCGGGGCCGCGAAGCGTGAATGCGCCTATCAGTCCCGACGACAACGAGCTGATCCGGCTACGACGCGAGAAGCTCGCGGCGCTGCGGCGCGGCGGGATCGATCCGTTCGGCGGCCGCTACCCGGTGACGCACTGGGCCCGCGGGCTCGCCGAGCGGCTCGGGACCGCCGGTGACGAGGAGCAGAAGGGCTTCGGTCCCGTGAGCCTCGCGGGCCGCCTCGTGGCGATGCGCCACCACGGCAAGACGTGCTTCGCGCACCTCATGGACCAGACGGGACGGATCCAGCTCTATGCCCGTGCCGATGGGCTCGGCGACGAGTACGCGCGCTTCGTCGAGCTCGACACGGGTGACTTCATCGGCGTGACGGGCGAGATGTTCCGGACGCGGACGGGCGAGTTGACGGTCGCCGTGAAGACGTTCAGCTTCCTCGCCAAGTCGCTACGACCGCTCCCCGAGAAGTGGCACGGCCTGAAAGATGTCGAGACACGCTACCGGCAGCGGTACGTGGACCTGATCGTCAATGCCGAGGCCCGGGAGATCTTCCTGATGCGGGCGCGGCTCATGGGGGCGATCCGCGCGTTCCTGGACGCGCGCGGGTTCCTCGAGGTCGAGACGCCGATGATGCAGCCGATCCCCGGCGGGGCGATCGCCCGGCCGTTCAAGACCCACCACCACGCGCTCGGCATGGATCTCTACCTGCGCATCGCCCCTGAGCTCTACCTGAAGCGGCTGCTCGTCGGCGGCTTCGAGCGCGTCTACGAGATCAACCGGAACTTTCGCAACGAGGGAACCTCGACCGCGCACAACCCCGAGTTCACGATGCTCGAGTTCTACCAGGCCTACGCGGACTACACGGACCTGATGGAGCTGACGGAGGCGCTCTTCGTCGAGCTCGCGCAAGCGCTGCGCGGCTCCCTGGTTCTCACCTGGGGCGAGCATGCGATCGACCTCACACCGCCCTGGCGGCGGCTGGCGTTCTTCGACGGCCTCTCCCAGGCCCTCGGTCTCGGCGTGACGCCCGAGACGGAGGTCGGGACTCTCGCGCGGGCGGCGGCGGCGCGGGGCGTCGTCCACGGCGGAGGGGCGCCGTGGAAGCTCTGGAAGGACGTGTTCGAGACCCTGGTCGAGCCGACGCTGATCCAGCCGACCTTCGTCGTCGACTTCCCGACCGAGCTCTCGCCGCTCGCCAAGCGCAAGCGCGAGAACCCGCTGCTCGTCGATCGGTTCGAGCTGTTCGTCGCGCAGCGGGAGGTGGCGAACGCCTACAGCGAGCTGAACGATCCCGTGGACCAGCTCGTACGCTTCCGCGAGCAGGCCGCCTTGCAGGCGCGCGGGGACGAGGAAGCCCACTGGCTCGACGAGGACTACGTGCGCGCGCTGGAGTACGGCATGCCGCCCGCCGCCGGTGAGGGCATCGGGATCGACCGGCTGCTCATGATGTTCGCGAACCAGCCCTCGATCCGCGAGGTGATCCTGTTCCCGCAGCTCCGGCCGGAACGGGGCCGTGCGGCCGGGCCGGACGCGGGCGAGGAGGGCGGATGAACCGCGGGCTGCCGTTCGAGCTGCTGCTGGGATTCCGGTATCTCCGATCGCGTGGGCAGCGGACGAATCTCTCGCTCTTCGTCTGGATCGGCCTGGGGGGAGTCTTCCTCGGGGTCGCCGCGCTCATCGTCGTGCTCGCCGTGATGACCGGATTCCAAGATGGGATCCGGGACCGGATCATCGCCGGAAGCCCGCACCTGTTGGTCTTCCAGAGCGGGGCCCAGGGGGTCGACGACGCGGAGCGCGTCGCCGGCCGGGTCCAAGCGGTTCGGGGCGTCCACTCGGCCACGCCCTTCGTGCATCAGCAGGCGCTCTTCACGACGTCCGGCGGGGGGGCGCGCGGCGGTCTGATCCGGGGTGTGGATCTGAGGACTCCGGCCGTCCGGCAAGACATCCAAGCGCAGCTCCGCCAGGGCACGCTGGAGCCCCTCGTCGCCGGCGCGCCGGCGATCCTGCTCGGCCGTGAGCTGGCGCGGAGCCTCGGCGTCTTCCTCGGCGACGCCGTGACGGTCATCTCACCGGAGGGCGCCGTGACAGCCGTCGGCATGGTACCGAAGATGCGGCGCTACACGGTGGCCGGCACGATCGAGATCGGCATGCACGAATACGACGCGTCGATCGCCTACCTGAGCTTGCCCGTGGCCAAGGAGTTCGCCGGGCTCGCCGGAGTCTCCGGGATCGAGGTCAAGCTCGCGGATCCGTTCGACGCCAAGCGCGTCGGCCGGCAGGTCGCCTCCGAGCTCGGTTTTCGCTACTGGGTGCGCGACTGGATGGAGATGAACCGGAGCCTCTTCGCCGCGCTCCAGCTCGAGAAGCTCGCCCTCTTCGTCGTGGTGACGATCATCGTGCTGGTCGCGGCCTTCGCGATCATCGGCCACCTCGTGCTGCTCGTTGCCGAGAAGCGGAAAGAGATCGGCATCCTCAAGGCCGTCGGCGCCTCGGCCCGGTCGATCACCATGGTGTTCTTCGCGGTCGGCATGACCATCGGCGTCGCCGGCACGGCGGCCGGCGCCGCCGTTGGCCTCAGCGTGATCTGGGCGCAGAACACCTACAAGGTGATCAGGCTGGCGGGCGACGTGTACCAGATCGACTACCTTCCCATGAAGCTCACGGTGGGCGACGGCCTCATGATCATCGGCGCCACGCTCATCCTGTCGTTCCTGGCCACCTTCATCCCGGCAAAGCGCGCGGGGTCGCTGGTTCCCGTCGATGTCCTGCGCTATGAGTAACGATCCGACGGCGGCGCTGCTCGTCGGTGACGAGCTCGAGAAGGAATACCGTACTGGGCCCGAGGTCGTTCGTGTGCTTCGAGGGGCGAGCGTGGTCATCGGGCCCGGCGAGTTCGTCGCCTTGATCGGAGCCTCGGGCGTTGGGAAGTCGACACTGCTGCACCTGCTCGGCGGGCTCGATCGGCCCACGGGGGGCCGCGTTCTCTTCCAGGGAGAGGACCTCGCCGCCTGGGGCGAGACTGGGCTGGCTCGTTACCGTCGCCGCGACGTGGGATTCGTTTTCCAGTTCTACAACCTGCTCGGCGACATGAGCGCCCTCGAGAACGCGATGATTCCCGCGCTGATCGAGCGGAAGCCGCCTCGAGAGGTCAAAGAACTGGCGGCGGCCGCCCTCGCCGAGGTCGGGCTCGGCGACCGGATGAACCATCGACCCGGCGAGCTCTCGGGCGGCGAACAGCAACGGGTGGCGATCGCGCGAGCGCTCATCAACCGGCCCAAGGTGATCCTCGCCGACGAGCCGACGGGGAACCTGGACCCGAAGACCAGCGAGGTCATCTACGATCTTTTCCTGAGGCTCCAGGCCGAACGGCGCCTCGCCTTCCTGGTGGCGACCCACAACCCGGACCTCGCGCGAAAGGCCGAGCGGGGATACCGCCTCGTCGAGGGGCGGGCGCGCGAGATCCACGGGGAGGCGAGTGCGATCGGATAACGGTTTCAGAGAGTTAGTCTGCTTGGGAGAAAAAGGCTAGCGGCGGTGGAGGTGGTGGGCTATACTTTACTCGCAGTCTGGTAACTAGCCGTCGCCGCTGGAAAATTTCGCATCCCGCGACCTGCGGAAGGGGTGGGGAACGCCAGTGTTTGAACGATTCACGGAACGGGCTCGACGGGTCATCATCTTGGCGCGGGAGGAAGCGGGTCGTTTCCGCCACGATTTCGTCGGTACCGAACATGTCCTCCTCGGCCTGATCCGTGACGGCGAAGGCATCGCGACCGCGGTTCTCCAGCGTCTCGGGCTACGGCTCGAGACCGTGAAGGCGGAAGTCGAGCGCGCGCTCGCCGGGTTCCCCAAGACGCTCACGTTCGGGGAGGTGCCGTTCACTCCGCAGGCCAAGCGGGTTCTCGAGCTATCGATCGAGGAAGCCCGCCAGCTCGGCCACAACTACATCGGGACCGAGCACCTGCTCCTCGGCCTCATGAAGGAAGGGCAGTCGATCGCCGCCAAAATCCTCGAGTCACTCGGGGCCCGGCTCGACGAAGTGCGGCAGGAGACGCTGGCCCTCTTGGGCGACCAGTACTATCCGAGACCGAAGAAGCGCTCGCAGACGCCGGTGCTCGATGAGTTCGCGCGCGACCTGACTCAGCTGGCCCGAGAGAGCAAGCTCGATCCGGTCATCGGCCGCGAGCAAGAGATCGAGCGCGTCATCCAGATCCTGGCCCGTCGCACGAAGAACAACCCGGTGCTGATCGGAGAGCCCGGCGTGGGCAAGACCGCGATCGTGGAAGGGCTCGCCCAGAAGATCATCAGCCACGACGTGCCCGACGTGCTGGTGAACAAGCGGTTGCTCCAGCTCGACCTCGGCGCGCTGGTCGCGGGGACGAAGTATCGCGGCCAGTTCGAGGAGCGGTTGAAGGCGGTCATGAAGGAAATCCGCCAGTCGGAGAACGTCGTCCTGTTCCTGGACGAGTTGCACACGCTCATCGGCGCCGGCGCGGCCGAGGGCGCGATCGACGCCTCGAACATGCTCAAGCCCGCCCTCTCGCGCGGCGAGATCCAGACGATCGGGGCTACGACTCTGGACGAGTACCGGAAGTACATCGAGAAGGACGGGGCCCTCGAGCGGCGCTTCCAGCCGGTCATCGTCAAGGCGCCGTCGGTACCGGAGGCGATCGAGATCATCCGGGGCCTGCGGCACAAGTACGAGGCCCACCACCGGGTCAAGATCAGCGAGCAGGCGATCTCCGCGGCCGTGCACCTTGCCGACCGGTACATCACCGACCGCCAGCTCCCCGACAAGGCCATCGACGTGATCGACGAAGCGTCGTCGCGGACGCGCCTGATGGCGCTGACGCCGCCCCCCGAGCTCAAGGAGATCGAGAAAGAGCTCGAGCGGGTCATCCGCGAGAAGGACATGTACCTCGAAGCGCAGGAGTTCGAGAAAGCGGCGTCGCTCCGCGAGAAGGAAAAGGTGCTCCGCCACCGCGACGAGGAGCTGAAACGCGAGTGGGAGAAGAACAAGGGCAAGGGCACCCAGTCGGTCGAAGAGGAAGACATCGAGTTCATCGTCTCCCGCTGGACCGGGATCCCGCTCCGGAAGCTCGAGGAGAAGGAGTCCGAGAAACTCGCCCGGATGGAGGAAGCGCTGCACGGGCGGATCATCGGCCAGAACGACGCCGTCGCGGCCGTCGCGCGCGCGATCCGTCGGTCCCGTGCCGGCCTGAAGGACGCCAAGCGACCCGTGGGATCGTTCGTGTTCCTGGGGCCGACCGGCGTGGGCAAGACCGAGCTTGCCCGGGCCTTGGCCGAGTACCTGTTCGGCGACGAGAATGCCCTGATCCGCGTGGACATGTCGGAGTACATGGAGAAATTCTCGGTCTCGCGCCTCCTGGGCGCGCCGCCCGGCTACGTCGGCTACGAAGAGGGCGGGTTCCTCACCGAGAAAGTGCGCCGGCGGCCCTATTCGGTCGTGCTGTTCGACGAGATCGAGAAGGCGCATCCGGACGTCTTCAACATGATGCTCCAGGTGCTGGACGACGGGCGGCTCACCGACTCGCTCGGCCACGTCGTGGACTTCAAGAACACGATCCTCATCATGACCTCGAATCTCGGGACGAGCCTGATCGGTAAGCGCGTCTCCCCGGGGTTCCTGCAGGAGACCGATGAGTCGTCCTACGACAAGATGAAAGAGCGTGTCCTCGAGGAGATGAGGCGGGCGTTCCGGCCCGAGTTCCTCAACCGCATCGACGACATCATCGTGTTCCATGCGCTGTCGCTCGACCATATCAAAGAGATCATTCGCTTGATGATCGGCCGGATCAATAAGCAGCTCGCCGAGAAGGGTATCGAGCTCGTGCTGACACCAGCGGCCGAAGCGGCGCTGGTCGAGAAGGGGTACGATCAGACGTACGGCGCGCGGCAGTTGCGGCGCACGATCCAGAAGCACATCGAGGATCCCCTGGCCGAGGCGATCGTCCGAGGCCAGGTCGCGGAGAGCGCCCGCATCGAGGTGGACGTCGACGGGGCGGGCTTCACCTTCCGCGAAGCGCAGGCCGCCGACGCGCCCCTCGAGCTTGCAGAGCACTAGCACGCCGTCCCCACACGCCTGAGAGGCCGGTGACGACGGGGGGACGAGTACGTCTCACCACCATCGTCGTCGTCTTCGCGGCGAGCCTCTTCGTCGCCGCGGCGGCGCGGGCGCAGCCATCCCAGCCCCAACCCATCGTCGTCAAGGACATCCACGTCGAGGGCAATAAGCGGGTCCAGGACGCCGTCATCCTCGGCCGGGTCAAGAGCGCCGTCGGCTCCACGTTCAACCCATCGCTCCTCTCCGAGGATATCCGCGCCATCTTCGGCCTCGGCTTCTTCGACGACGTCCAGGTGCGAGTCGAGGACTTCGAGGGCGGCGTGAAGCTCGTGTACGTGGTGACCGAGCGGCCCTTCGTGCGGGACGTCGACTTCGTCGGCAGCAAGAAGGCCGACCGCGAGACGCTGCAGGAGAAGATCGACATCAAACTGGGTAGCGTCTACAACCCGGTCGACGTGCAGCGTGCGGTGGAGCGGCTCCGTGACTACTACGAAGACGAGGGGTACTTCGAGATTCAGATCACCCCGACCGTCGAGAAGTTCAGCGACGGTGACGTGCGCCTGGTCTTCAACATCGTCGAGGGGCGCCAGATCACCATCGACACGATCGTATTCCGCGGGAACAAGGGGCTGACCGACGCCCAGCTCAAAGACGCGATGGAGACGAAGGAACGGCAGTACTTCATCTTGCGCGGCAAGGTGCAGCGCCAGCGTCTCGACACCGACATCGACCGAATCATCGCCGTCTACAACGACAACGGCTACATCCAGGCCCGGGTCGAGTCGACCGATGTCGCCATCGATCGCGAGCGGGCGCGCGCGACGATCACGATCGTCGTCGTGGAGGGGCCCCAGTTCAAGGTCGGGGAGGTGCAGATCACGGGCGTCTCGCTGCTTCCGGAGCGCGAGATCCTCCGGCAGATCAAGTTCAAGTCCGGCGACGTCTTTTCGGTGAGCAAGGTCCGTGACAGCGTCCAGGGGATTCTGAATCTCTACAGCACGATCGGCCGCGCCTCGGCCGACGTGAATCCGAAGCGGGACCAGCCGCCCGGGACCAACGTGATCAACGTCACCTTCGAAATCACGGAAGGGCCGGAGGTGTACGTCGAGCGGATCAACATCACCGGCAATGTGCGCAGCGAGGACAAGATCCTGCGCCGCGAGCTCCCGCTGCACGAAGGGGATCTCTACACGCTCCAGAACAAGGAGCGGGCGCGGCAGAGGCTCGTCAACCTGGGCTACTTCGAGAACGTGACCGTCACGACGCAGCCCGGCTCGGACAAGACGAAGATCGTCGTGAACGTCGACGTGGTCGAGCGCGCGACGGGGATCTTCAGCATCGGAGGCGGCTATTCGTCGGTCGACTCGCTGGTCGGCACCATCGATCTCGCCCAGCGCAACTTCCTCGGCCGGGGCTGGGAGGTCGCGATCCGGATCCGCGCCGGGGCCAGGACGCAACAAGGCACCATCGGCTTCACCGAACCCTGGCTCTTCGATCGCCCTCTCTCGGCGGGGTTCGACATCTACAAGAGCGTCCGGGATTACACGGACTACAAGTACGATACGACCGGTCTGAATCTACGCTTGAGCCACCCCTTCGAGGAATACTGGCGCTGGCTCCTTGGATACCGGCTGTCGCGCGACGACGTCTCCAGCATCAGCGCATTCGCGTCACCCGAGATCCTGGCGCAGGAAGGCATCACCGTGACCTCCGCCCTGAGCGGGTCCCTGACTCGCGACAGCCGGGATGTCATCGCCGCGCCGACCAAGGGCGCGCAGACGGTGCTCACCCTGGACTTCGCCGGGCTCGGGGGCGACTCGAAGTTCATCAAGGCGACCGCGCTGCAGACCTATTTCAAGTCGATCTGGTTCGACCACATCATCGGGATGCGGGCGGAGGGAGGATACGGGTTCGGCTGGGCGAACGAACCGCTGCCGCTGTTCGAGCGCTTCTTCCTCGGCGGCCCGAACTCGATCCGCAGCTTCAAGTACCACGGCCTCTCGCCCAAGGACGATACCGGATTCAAGACCGGGGGGACGAGCGAAGTGCTGGGCAACGTCGAGTACATCGTGCCCCTGCCCTTCGCCTTCCGGGTGGTGGCCTTCTTCGACATCGGCCAAGTCTTCGGGTTCGGCACCCCGTTCGATATCACGGATCTTCGCAAGGCGGCCGGCGGAGGTATACGATGGCAGTCGCCGTTCGGCCCGATCCGCGTGGATTACGGATTCAATCTCGACCGGAGAGCGGGTGAGGCGATCGGGCAGTTCCAGTTCTCCGTCGGCTCGCCGTTCTAGGAGGGTTGGATGAGGCAATGGAGTAGCGTAATCATCGTGGTGGCCGTGCTCCTCGGGGTGGCCGTATCCCCGGTCGTCGCCCAGGCGCCGGGACCGTCCGCGCCCCCGGCGCCGGCCTCCGGGTCGACGATCCGGATCGCGTACATCGACGTGCAACGTGTGCTGGCCCGGTCCTCGGCCGGCGTGGCCGCTCGCGAGCAGCTCGAGCGCGAGAAGGCGGTGATGCAGCGCGAGATGGACGTTAAGCGCCAGGAACTCGAGAAGCTGCGTGACGAGCTCGAGAAGAAGGGGCCGCTGATGACCGCCGATGTTCGGCGTGAGCGACAGGAGCAGTTCGAACGCAAGCGCCGTGACGCCGCTCGGCAGATGGACGATTTCCAGAAGGAGCTCGAGAAGAAGGAGCAGACGTTGCTCCAGCGGGTCCTCCAGGATCTGACGGGAGTCATCGAGCGCGTCGGCAAGGAGCGCGGGTACTACATGGTCGTGGAGAAGCGGGGCGCCTCGGTCCTCTATGCCTCGCCGGACGCCGATCTCACGGACGAGATCATTCGTGCGTACGACCAGCAGGCCCCGAAGAAGACGCCCTGATGGGCGCGCCTCGGCTCCGCGCCAGCCCTCCCCGCCAGGTGTGCGTCGCCCTGCCGGCCTCCGGGCCGCGCGCGGTGGGAGCGCTCGATGGCGATGCCTGAGGGCGTGCACCCGAGCGCCGTGGTCGACCCGAAGGCGACGCTCGGCGCGGGGGTCCGGATCGGCGCGTTTTCCATCCTGGGCCCCGAGGTGATCATCGGCGCCGACGCCGAGATCGGTCACCACTGCGTCCTCGAGGGTCGCGTCGAGATCGGCGAGCGCACGAAGGTGGGCCACGGGTCGTTGCTGGGCGGCCGGCCCCAGGACCTCAAGTTCCGTGACGACACTCCGTCCGGAGTCCGGATCGGCGCCGACACCGCGATTCGAGAGTACGTGACGATCCACCGCGCGACCAGCGCCGGAGGGTGGACCGAGGTCGGCAAGGGATGCCTCCTCATGGTCATGAGCCACGTGGCTCACGATTGTCGGATCGGCGACGGCGCCATCGTCATCAACTATGCCGGAATCACCGGCCACTGTGAGATCGGCGAGCGGGCCACGATCGGCGGCTTCGTCGGGATCGTGCCGTTCACGCGTATCGGCGCCTACGCCTACATTGGAGGCCTCTCGAAGGTCAACGCCGACGTGCCTCCCTACGTGCTGGCGGAGGGGAACCCGGCCGCGGCCCACGGGATCAACGTCGTCGGGTTGAGACGCGCCGGCATCGCCGCCGGCGACCGTCGTTTGCTGCAGGACGCGTATCGTTTGCTGTACCGGAGCGGACTCTCGCCACAGCGGGCCGTCGAGCGGATCCGCCAGGAGCTACCGGCCGCCGGGCCCGTGACCGCCCTGCTGGACTTCCTCGCCGGCGCCCGACGGGGTATCTGCGGGGCGGCGCAGAGAGGGAGCACGGCACTCGACGACGGGGCAAGCGTGGTCCCGCGTCCGAACAGCGAGCCGGTGTAGTGGCCGCCGACGACCGGAGGCTGCGAGCCGGCGTCGTGGGTGCCGGGCACATGGGGCAGTACCATCTGCTCGCCTACGCCGAGCTGTGGGACATCGAGCTGGCGGGCGTCGTCGACTCCGACCGGGAGCGAGCGGCCCACGTGGCGGCGTACTACGACACCCGTCCGCTCGTCGACCATCGCGATCTGATCGGGGTGGTCGACCTGGCAAGCGTCGCCGTGCCGACCGAGCAGCACTTCCAGGTCGCCGCCGACCTCTTGGGGGCGGGCGTGGGCGTCCTCGTCGAGAAGCCGATCACGCCCACGCTCGAGGAGGCGCGCGAGCTCTTCGCCATCGCGCGTCGCAGCGGCGCCGTGCTGCACGTTGGCCACGTCGAGCGATTCAACGGCGCCGTCCAGGAGCTGCGCAAGATCGTCGAGAACCCGCTCCTGATCGAATCGCGGCGGATGGGGCCCTTCGTGCCGCGCGTGCAGAAGGACACCGTGGTCATGGATCTGATGATCCACGATCTCGACATCGTCCTCGCCCTCGTCGATGCGCGGCCACGCCGGATCACCGCCTTCGGCGCCTCGGTCCATTCCGACGTCGCCGACGTCGCCAACGTCCAGATCTGGTTCAACGCAGCCGGACGCCTACGTCGTCCTGGACTACGCGGAGCAGGACATTCGGATCCATCGCCGCGCTGCGCAAGAGTACACACTCAACCGGGAGTCGATCCGCTATCGTCGCGCCTCCTTCGTCGAGCACGTGCAGGTGCACAAAGACAACCCGCTCAAGCTCGAGATCCTTCATCTGGTCCGGGCCGTTCGGCGGGCGCGGGCCGGCGAGGGAGTCGCCCTGGCCGAGACCGAGGACCTACGATCGCTTGCCATGGCCCTCGAGATCGAGCGAATGATCCGGGACGGCCGCTGCGAGGCGGCGTACTCGAACAACCTTCCGTGGAGCGCTCACTCGGCCTGATCTGCGGCGCTGGCGTGCTGCCGGCGCGCATGGCCGGTGAGGCGCGGCGCCAGGGATGGCGCGTCGTGGCGTTCACGTTCGGCGAGGTGGCCGATGTGAGTGCCCACGCCGACCTCACGATCCCTAGTCGGCTCAGCGAAGCCGGCGTCGTCCTGGCCACACTCGCGGACGAGCGCATCGGCGCCGTGTTGTTCTCCGGGAAATTCTGGCTTCAGGACTACCTGCGCGAGAGCCGCCCTGACGCGATGCTCGCCGAAATCGAAACGAAGGCCGGGGCGATCGTCGACACGAACCTCGTCCAGGTCGTGGTCACGATGCTCGCCCAGATGGGCATCGATCTTCTCGATCAGCGGCCCTTCCTGGGGGACTGGCTGGGCGGCAGCGGCTGCTGGTCGGATCGTGCGCCCACCGATGCCGAGTGGGTCGACGTGCGCCGGGGGCTCGCCGTCGCGCGCCTCGTGGCCGACGCGGGCGTCGGTCAGACGGTGGTGGTCAGGCGCGGCGCCGTGGCCGCCGTCGAGGCCATCGAGGGCACCACCGAGACGATCCGGCGCGGGCTCGAGGTCGTCGGCAGGGGGGCGGTCGTGGCCAAGGCGGCGGCGCGCGGCCACGATTACCGATTCGACATGCCGACCATCGGCCCGGAGACGATCGAGATCGCGGCCGCCGGCGGCGCGGCGGTCGTTGCGGTCGAGGCGGAGCGTGTCTTGGTCCTGGACAGGGAAGCATGCATTCGGATCGCGAACGGGGCAGGCATGGCGCTGGTGGGCGCGGAGTGACGGCCGGCCGGTCGACGGCGATCATGCTCGTCGCGGGCGAGGCCTCCGGCGACCTCCACGGCGCCGGTCTGTGTCGGGCACTCCGGGGGCTCGACCCACGCTGTCGGCTCTTCGGGATGGGCGGTGCGCGAATGGCCACAGCGGGAATGGATCTCTTGGTGGACGTGACCGCGAACGCCGTCGTCGGAGGGAGCGAGGCGATCGGCCAGGTGCCGCGCCTGTACCGTGCCTACCGCGGGCTACGCGCTGTACTCAGCGGCGCCGACCGCCCGGCCGTGCTCGTCCTGATCGATTTTCCCGAGTTCAATCTGCGACTGGCGCGCGCGGCCCGGCGCGCATGCGTCCCGGTCGTGTACTTCATTCCGCCGCAGGTGTGGGCGTGGCGCGGGGGCCGGGTGAAGACGATGCGGAGATTCGTCTCGCTCGTGCTCGCCGTGTTCCCGTTCGAGACTTCTCTCTACCGCCGGGCCGGAGTGCCCGTCGAGTTCGTTGGGCATCCGCTGCTCGACCAGCTCGAGGCGGCGCCGACGCGCGAGGAGGCGCGAGGCAGGCTCGGGATCGAGCACCGAACCCCCGTGATCGGGCTCTTGCCCGGGAGTCGGCACCAGGAGATCGTTCGCCTGCTGCCGGCGATGCGGGACGCAGCGGCGCAGGTGCTGGCCGCCGCGCCGGAAACACGGTTCCTGCTTGGCCTGGCGCCCACGATCGACCGGCGTCTCGCCGCGCACCACCTCGACGGTGGTCCACGCGTTGAGATCGTCGCTGGTCAGACGCATGCCGTCATCCGTGCGGCCGATCTGCTCCTGGCAACCTCCGGCACTGTCACTCTGGAGGCGGCTCTGCTCGGCACACCCATGATCGTGTGCTACCGCGTGTCGGCAGTGAGCGAGCTGATGGGCAGATTCTTGCTCCGCGTCCCGTGGATGAGTCTCGCGAACCTCACGCTCGGGCGCGCCGTTGTGCCGGAGCTGTACCAGCAGACGGCGACCGGCGAGCACCTCGCCCGGGAGGCGTTACACCTGTTGACCGACGCCCGCGCCCGGGAGGCACAACGCGCGGCGTTCGGCGAGCTTGCAGGAACGCTCGGCGAACCCGGCGTGGGAGCGCGCGCCGCGCGCTTCGTCCTCGCCCAGGCAGGCGCCGCCTGATGGCCGTGCGAAGCGGCAGGGCGTGCGCGCCCGAGGCGAGCCTGTGATGGCTGTGCGAAGCCGCAGGGCGTGCGCGCCCGAGGCAAGCCTGTGATGGATCCCCGGATCGCGCTGATACCTCCTGTCGCCGCGACGCTGGTGCGGCTCCTGGGCGCGACGCTGCGCCTGCGCGTCGAGGGGGTCGACGCTCTGGTGCCGCATTGGACGGCGGCGCGCCCGCTGATCTACTGCGTATGGCACGGGCGCATCCTGATGGTGCCCTGGCTCAACGCCCGGTTACGCCGGACCCACGGGGCGCGCGCGGTCAGCGTAATGACAAGCCGATCGCGCGACGGCGGCCTCGTCGGCGGCTACGTGAGGCGCTTCGGACTCGACGTGGTCAGGGGGTCGTCGTCGAGGGGTGGTGTGACGGCGCTGCGTGCTCTCGTGACGGCCGTCCGGGCTGGCCGGGACGTGGCCCTGGTGCCCGACGGCCCGCGGGGGCCGCGCGGCCAGCTCGGGCCCGGCGTCGTCGCCCTCGCCGGGCTGACGGGTGCGCCAGTCGTCCCGGTGGGATTCGCCGCCCGGCCGGCCAATCGCCTTGCGACCTGGGACGCGTTCCTGGTTCCGGCACCCTTCGCCCGCGCCGCGGTGGTATTCGGTGCCGCGACGACGATCGCGCGCGATGCCGACCGGGAGCGTGCGCGCAAGGAGGTCGAGCGGGGCCTCGACGAGGTCACGGCGGCGGCAGACCGGCTGGTGGGTGCGTGATGTACGCGCTCTACACCGCGGTCGCGTTGATCGGCCTCGTCACGTTCTGGCTGCCGCTCGCGTTGCTCAGGCGCTTCACTCGGGGGGTGCCGCTCAACGTCCGGGCGCGGCTCGGCGGGGCCGCGCCGATCGGCGCGGGCCGACCCTCCGCCTGGCTGCACGCGGTCTCCGTGGGCGAGGCGATCGCGACCGCGCCGCTCGTGGAGGGTCTACGGCGCCTTCATCCCGAGCTACCGCTGGTGATGACGACGGTCACGAACACCGGCGCCCAGATCGTCCGCGAGCGGTTTGCCGGGCTCGTGACCCATCGCTTCTTCCCGCTCGACCTTCCGTGGGTCACCCGGCGCGTCGCGGCGTCCATCAACCCGGCGTTCCTGATCTGCATGGAGACCGAGCTCTGGCCGAACATCTTGCGGACTCTGGCAGGCCGCGGCGTGCCGGTGATGATCGCCAACGGGAGAATCTCGGATCGATCCTTTGGTCGTTACCGGCTCGTGCGGCGCTTCCTGGCGTCCGTGCTCGCCGACGTCCGAGTCTTCGCCATGCAGTCGGACGAGGACGCGCGCCGGATCATCGCGCTCGGTGCTCACCCCGAACGGGTCGTCGTCACCGGCAACATCAAGGTCGACGCCCCCGTCGCCGACCCGACCGGCACGGTCGACCTCTGGCGCCGGCTCCTCGGCCTCAGCCCAGGGCAGCGCGTGTGGATCGCCGGGAGCACTCACGCGGGCGAGGAGGATCCGGTCCTGGAGGCCCATCGCGCCGCCCTCGCCGAGTTTCCAGAGCTCGTGCTCGTGATCGCGCCGAGACACCCGGAGCGAACGGGCGAGGTGCTCGCCCTCCTGGCCCGCCGTGGCTGGTCCTCGGTGCGCCGCAGCGAGCTTCCGTTTGCGGTGACGAGCACAGCAGAGCCCGTGCCGCCCGTCATCGTCCTCGACACCGTGGGCGAGCTCGCGACGCTCTACGCCGTCGCCGACGTCGTGTTCGTGGGGGGAAGTCTCGTGCCGGTCGGCGGCCACAACCTGCTCGAGGCTGCGCAGCGGCGCAAGCCCGTGCTGATCGGGCCGCACACCGGGAACTTTCGCGAGTCCGCCGGCCTGCTCGAGTCGGCCGGTGCCGCACGGGTCGTCCGTGACGCGTCCGAGCTCTCCCGCGAGCTCCGGCGGCTTCTCGCCGATCCGGACCTTCGCGCGAAGCTGGGCGACGCCGGGTACGAGGCCGTCGCCTCCCGTCACGGCACGGTCCGGGACACTCTCGATCTCATCGATCGCTACCTCTATCCCGGGGCGCACCCGTGAAGTCTCGCGAACGCTTCGTCCGCGGCTGGGAGGAGGGCTTCGGGTCGGGGCCGGCGCGGGTTCTGGCCGTCGCCGGTGGTGGCTACCGCGGCCTGCTCGGAGCACGCGAATGGCTTTACGGACGGGGAATCCTGAAATCGCGCGCCCTGCCGTGCCGCGTGGTCTCCATCGGCAACCTGACCATCGGCGGAACCGGCAAGACGCCGGCCGTCGAGGTGGCGGTCCAGACGCTCGCCGCCCTCGGCCATCGACCCGCGGTCGTCAGCCGCGGCTACGGGCGCAGCACGCGCGGGGTCCAGGTCGTCGCGGACGCCGCCTCGATCGCCCTCGACCCGGAGGAATCGGGTGACGAGCCGTTTCTGCTCGCGCGTCGGCTGCCGGGCATCCCCGTCGTAGTCGGCTCGAACCGTCATGAGGCCGCGCGAGTCGCCATCGAGAAGTTCGGAGTGACCGCGATCGTTCTCGACGATGCGTTTCAGCACCGGACCCTCCGGAAGGATCTCGAGATCGTGATGGTGCGCGCGCGGCGTCCGTGGGGTAATGGGCACTTGCTCCCGGCCGGGCCGCTCCGCGAGCCGCTCGCCTCGCTCGCGCGGGCCGACCTCGTCGTCGCCACCGGCGCGCTCGTCCTGGGGGACGCGCGCGAGGTGGTGGAAGCCGTCGACGAGCACGCGCCCCGGGTCCCCGTCCTCACGGCCACGCTCGTACCGTCCGAGTGCTGGGAGGCGGGCCGGATGCGACCCGTCAGTCTCGCTGAGCTCAGCGGAAAGCGGCTCGCCGCATTCGCGGGGATCGCGTCGCCGGCGGCCTTCAGCGAGACCCTCAGGAGCACCGGCGGTGTCGTCGAGGAGCTGTCGGAGTTCGCGGATCATCACTGGTATTCGACCGACGACGTAGCCCGACTCGACGCGCGCGCCGCCGAGCTCGGTGTCGAGGCGCTCATCACGACCGAGAAGGACTGGGTCCGTCTGCGTCGACTTCGTCTGCCGCGTCGGCCCCTCTTCGTCTTGAGTATCCGGCTCGTCCTGCAGACGGGCGAGCCCACCTGGCGGCAGGCTTTCCGGCGCGCATGCCCGTGAAGATCGTCGTACGGCTGCCGAACTGGCTCGGTGACACCGTGATGGCGGTGCCCGCGCTCCGCTCGCTCCGCGAGGCGTTTCCGGAGGCTCGCGTCTTGCTCGCGGGCCCGTGGGTCGAGCTTCTCGCGGGGCAGGGGCTCGGCGACGTACTGGTGGGATACCCGCGATCGTGGAGCGGCCGGCTCCGCGTCGCCGACGCAGTGAAGGACTTCGCCGGTGACACGGTGGTGCTCTTCCCCAATTCATTCGAGGCAGCGGCGGCGGCCGTGTACTGGCGCGGGCGACGACGGGTCGGCTTCGCCATGGACGGGCGCAGCTGGCTCCTCACCGACGCGCTGGCGTTACCGGCGCCCCGACTCCACCAGGTCGACGAATACCTGCTACTCGTCGCTCACCTCGGCGCGACCGGGGCGGTGCGCGAGCCGCGTCTGGAGGCGCCAGGGCCCGAGGCCGACACGCGGCAGCGTGCTCGGCGGCTCCTGCGCGAGAGCGGAGTGTCCGAGGGCAAGCCCATCGTCGGTGTTCACCTCGGCGCCGCGTACGGGCCGGCCAAGGTCTGGGTGCGCGAGCGTGTCGTCGAGTTCTGTCGGCGCGGGCAGGCGCGGGGCGTGGTGCCGGTGCTTCTGGGAGCGCCGTCGGACGCGTCCGCCGCCGCGGACGTGCTACGCGAGACGCGCGCGGTGAGCCTCGTCGGGCGCGACGGGCCGGATCTCCTTCCTGCGGTGCTCACGGAAATCGCCGTGCTCGTCTCGGGCGACACCGGCGTCGCGCACCTTGCGGCGGCGCTCGGCACGCCGGTCGTGGCCCTCTTCGGGCCGACCGACCCGGCGCTCACCGCTCCGATCGGCGGCGTGGCCGTGGTGCGCCATGCGGTGCCGTGCGCGCCGTGCTTCTACCGGAGGTGCCCGATCGACCATCCGTGCATGCGCGGGATCCTCGCCGAGACAGTCGGCGGAGAGATCGACGCGCTTCTGGCGAAGACCTCGTGACGCCCCTGACGATTCTGCACCTGGCGGCGAATCGCTGGTGGACCGGCA
>QHSR01000033.1:50518-54040 GCA_003221635.1 Candidatus Rokuibacteriota bacterium
CCGCGACGAAGGTGTGGACGTGGTTCACGCTCATCACTCCCATGACCACTGGCTCGCGGTTCTCGCCCGGCCAAAGCGGGCACTGGGCGGCCGCCCGCCCGTGGTGAGAACCTTCCACAACTTGCGCTCGGTCAAGCGCGACCGGCTCGCGGCGACGCTCTACCGTCGCACCGCGGCGGTGTTCGCGGTCTCCCGGCAGATCGAGTCCCGCTGCCGCGAGGCCGGAATCCCACCGGAGCGCGTCTTCTGGATCCCGGGCGCCGTCGACCTGAGACGGTTCGCGGCTGACGCGGACCCGACGCCGATCCGGGAAGAGTTCAAGCTCGGCGACGCTCCGGTCGTCGTCTCGGTGTCGCGGCTGGCGACGAATCGTGGTCACGAGCTCCTGCTCGCCGGCGTAGGTCTGCTCGTCCGCCGGCTCCCGCAAACGCGCCTGCTGCTCGTGGGGAAAGGGGAGACGCGCCGGCACCTCGAGCACGTGGTCGCCGATCTCGGGCTCGGGAGTCACGTGATCTTCACGGGCTATCGCGACACCGACCTCCCCTCGGTCCTTGCCGCCGCGGACTGCTTCGCGCTCATGGCGGCGGGCTCGGATGAGTCATGCCGGGCGGCGCTCGAAGCGATGGCGGCGGCCCGGCCGGTGATCGCTCGCCGCGTCGGCGCGCTCCCGGAGACAGTGGTGCATGGGGAGACCGGATTCCTGGTCGCCGACGACCGCCCGGAAAGCGTCGCGAGTGCGCTCGAGACCATTCTCGAGGATCCGGCGCGGCGACGGGCGATGGGGAGCGCGGGTCGGGCAAGAGCCGTGGAGTGCTTCGGCTCCGAGCGCTCGGTCGAGACCGTCGAGCGCGTCTACGGGGAAATCCGGTGAGGATCCTCCAGCTCATGTCCTGCCGCGGGTGGTCGTCCGACGCCTACTGGGCGGCCAGGATGACGCGAGAGCTCGAGCGCCGCGGCCACGCGGTCACCCTCGCGTGCCTTGCTGGAACGGACGCACGGGTCATCGACGGAGTGCGTCGGGAAGGCGTGGAGCCCGTGACCTCGCTCGCGCTCGCGAGCGGCGTCCGGCCCGTCGCGGACAGCCGAGACCTCGGCCGCCTTCGCGCCATGCTGGAGAGCGCCGACGTGGTCCACGTGCATCGCGGTAAGGAGCACTGGCTCGCCGCCGTGGCCAATCGGTTGATTCCGACGCCGCGGCCCGTCGTCAGGACACGTCACATCGCGCTCGCCGTGAGGCCCCACGCCGCCAATCGCTGGCTCTATCGTCGGGCGACTGCGTTCGTCGTGACGGTGACCGAAGCCATCCGGAGGCAATACATCGCCTCGGAGCTCGTGGACTCCGACCGTGTCGCCGCGCTGCCGGGCGGCGCCGACGCGGAGCGATATCGCCCGCTTCCACGTGATCCCCTGGTGTACGGGCGGCTCGGCGGCCGGCCGGCCGCCCCGCTGGTGGGCATGATTGCCGGACTTCGCGTCATGAAGGGACACGGGGTCGTGGTCGATGCGGCGGCGCGGCTGGGTGCGCGCGGTGTCCGGCCTCACTTCGTCTTCGTGGGCCGCGGGAGCATGGAGACGATGGTCCGCAACACGATCGATCGAGCCGGACTCGCGCCGCAGTTCAGCATCGGCGGCTTCGTCGACGATTTGCCGGCCGCCCTGGCCGCGCTCGACGTCGCGCTCTACGTGCCACTCGAATCCGACGGCATGTCTCGCGTGGTCTTCGAGACTCTGGCCGCGGGGCGCCCGCTCATCGCGTCGCGGGTGGGTGTCGTGCCCGAGGTGCTGGCCGACGGTGAGCACGCGGCGCTCGTGCCGGCCGGCGACGCCGCCGCGCTCGCCGAGGCGTTGGCGCGGCTCCTGGGGGACGCCGCGGCGCGCGCTCGGCTGGGCGAGACCGGCCGGCGGCTCGTCGGACAGCGGTACTCGGGCGCCTGCGTCGCGGCCGCGCTCGAGGCGCGCTACGCGAGTCTCGTGGCCGCCAGCGCGGCGTGAAGATCTCGATCCTCGCCTTCGACCTGTCGGACAACGCGACGGGTCGCGCGGACCTGCTCGCCCGGCTCCTCGCGTCGCGCTACGAGGTCGATGTGGTCGGGCCTCAGTTCGGCGAGGGCCTCTGGGCGCCGTCGCAGGGCGGCGCTATCGCGTATCGCAGCGTGAGGGCCGGGCGCGACCCCGGGTTCGCACGGCATGTTCCCCGGCTCCTCGAGCTCATCGATGGCGAGATCCTCGTCGCGTCCAAACCTCGGCCCACGAGCTTTGGACTGGGCCTGCTCGCACGGGCACGCCGGCAGCGGCCGCTCGTGCTCGACATCGACGACTGGGAGGTCGGCTTCTTCTATCGCTCGGGCGCCTGGGGCCGGGTCGGTCGCGCTCTCAACCTCGCCAATCCGAACGGGCTCACGTGGACGTGGCTCGCGGAGAAGCTCGTCGGTCGGGCCGACGCGATCACGGTAGCCTCGCGATTCCTCGAGCGCCGCTTCGGCGGCACGCTCATGCCTCACGTGCGCGACACCGAGGTCTGGGATCCTGTCCGCTACGATCGCGCCGCCGCGCGCGCCCGACTGCAGGTTGGCGCCAGCAAGGTCGTCATGTTTCTCGGGACGCCCCGGGGACACAAGGGCGTCGACGACCTGATCGACGCGGTCGGCTCGCTGGGTGCCGGGGTCGTGCTGGCGCTCGTCGGCGTCGATCCATCCCGTGGTGGAGCGCCACGCTGGTCCGGGATCTCGCACGTGCGGGTGACCGGCGAGATCCCGTTCGACGACGTGCCTCGCTACCTCGTCGCCGCCGATGTTGTCGCGGTGCCTCAGCGAGACACCACGGACACCGTGGGCCAGGTGCCCGCGAAGCTTTTCGACGCGATGGCGCTCGCCCGGCCCATCGTCTCGACGTCCGTCTCCATGATCCCCGAGATCCTGGACGGCTGTGGCCTCGTGGTCGCGCCCGGGGACGTCCCCGCGCTGGCCGGCGCGATCAAGCGGCTGCTCGACAACCCCGAGGAAGCCGCGGCGCTCGGCCGGTGCGCCCGCCAGCGTTGCGACGCACGCTACAGCTTCCGCGTCGCCCGAGCCACGCTCTTCCCGCTCATCGACCGGCTGGCGGCGCGACGCCCCGTGTGAAATCGATCGGCTCAGCGCCATGACACGGCCGCCGCAGAGCCGGCTCTCAGCCAGGACTGACCGGGCGTATCGGAGCCACGCGCGTCGGTCGCGCCCCGGGCCAGAGCGGGCGTATCGGAGCCACGCGCGTCGGTGACGCCCCGGGCCAGAGCGGGCGTGTCGGATCCACGCGCGTCGGTGACGCCTCGGGCCAGAGCGGGCGTATCGGAGCCACTCGCGTCGGTGACGCCTCGGGCCAGAGCGGGCGTGTCGGAGCCACTCGCGTCGGTCGCGCCCCGGGCCAGAGCGGACGTGTCGGAGCCACGCGCGTCGGTCGCGCCCCGGGCCAGAGCGGGCGTATCGGAGCCACGCGCGTCGGTCGCGCCCCGGGCCAGAGCGGGCGTATCGGAGCCACGCGCGTCGG
>QHSR01000034.1 GCA_003221635.1 Candidatus Rokuibacteriota bacterium
CGTCGGCGCATCGCTCGCGCGCGTCGGGCTCCGCCCGCGCATCGCCGACGACTATCCCCACGAGCTGTCGGGAGGTCAGCGCCAGCGGGTCGCGATCGCCCGGGCGCTGACCACGAACCCGGAGTGCATCCTGCTCGACGAGGCGGTCTCGGCGCTCGACGTCTCGATCCGGGCGCAGGTCATGAATCTCCTGCGCGAGATTCAAGATCGGCTGGGCGTGAGCTACCTGTTCATCGCTCACGATCTGGCCGTGGTGAAGTACGTCAGCACGCGGATCGGCGTGATGTACCTGGGCAAGCTCGTCGAGACGGCGGCGGCCGACGAGCTCTACACGAACCCACTGCATCCCTACACGCAGGTGCTGCTGAACAATGCGCTGCCCTCGCACCCCGACGATGTCCGCGAGGAAGTCATCCTGAAGGGTGAGGTGCCGAGTGCGTTCGATCCCCCCACGGGATGCCGGTTCCATCCGCGGTGCCCGCAGGCGCTGCCGGTCTGTGGCGAGATGGAGCCGGTGTTACGCGAGCGGTCCGCCGGTCATCGCGTCGCCTGTCATCTCTACGGGACCTGACATCCTCGACCGCGTGTCTGGTTACGCGCGACCCGACCGCTTGACGCGAGGGCGAGTGGACATGGCGTCCTCTCCCTGGACTGTGGCCTGCACGCCGCCTATCCAGGCGCACGTGGGCTCGGACGCGGCGAGCGCGCGGCCAGGAAGACGCGAGCCGGCGTCAGCGGCAAGGCGGTGATCGCGAGATCGGCGGGCGCGAGCGCGTCGCACACCGCGTTGGCGATGGCGGCGCCGAGACCGGGGTTGCCGCACTCACCGAGACCGCGCAGGCCGAGCGGGTTCGTGGTCGCGCGCACCTCCTGGTAGAAGCCGTCCACGGCCGGGACGTCGGCGGCCATCGGCAGCGCGTAGTCCATCAGCGTCGACGACAGCAGCTGGCCGTCGGCGTCGTACGCGAGGCTCTCGTGCAAGGTGTTGCCGATGCCGAAGGCCACGCCGCCCACGAGCTGACCGTCGACGAGCGCCGGATTCACGGCGCGGCCGACGTCGGCGCCCACCACGACCCGGCGCAAGGTGACGACGCCGGTCTCGGGATCCACGTCCGCCGTCACGGCCACGGCGCACCCCGCGTAGGTCACCTTCGGCACCTCGAACGAGGCGCCGGCCGCCAGACGACGTTCCCGCGCCAGCTCCGCCAGCGTAATGCGCCGGCCGCGAGCCTCCAGAGCGCCACGCGCGTACGTCACCTCGCTCTCCGCCGCGCCCCACCGCTCGGCGGCACGCTGCCGCGCCTCGGCGATCAGCTTGGCCGCGGCCAGGTGCGCGGCGTTGCCCGCGGTGACGGTGCCGCGCGAGCCATAGGTGCCGACGCCGCTCTCGACGGCGGCGGTGTCGGCATGACGCACGTCGAAGCGAGCGGCGGGGAGACCGAGCGCCTCGCCGAGGATCTGAGCGAGCACGGTCTCGAGCCCCGGACCCATCGACGAGGCGCCGGTGTCGACCACCAGGGTGCCGTCCGGGCGCGCCTCCACCTGCGTGGTCTCGAAGGGACCGAGGCCGGTCTTCTCCACGTAGACGGCCATCCCGATTCCTCGACGTGGCCCTGACGGCGCCGCGTTCATCGCGGCCTGCTCGGCGCGCGCGCGGGGATAGTCGAGCCGGCGCAGTAGCTCGTCGAAGAGCGCCGGGAAATCGCCGGAGTCGTAGACGGTGCTCACCCCGAAGGACTTGGTGCCACAGTCGTAGGGCATCTCTTCCGGGCGGATCAGATTCCGGCGACGGATCTCGGCCGGATCGAGGCCCAGGCGGGCGGCGGCCTGGTCCAGGAGGCGCTCGCGGACGAAGTTACATTCCGGGCGGCCGGGGGAGCGGAGCGTGCCCGCCGGCGTCTTGTTGGTCACGACCGACCAGAGGTCACAGGCGTAGCTCGGCACCCGGTAGGGGCCGGGCAGCAGCGCGGCGCCGAACTCGGCCGGCACGAGCGCGGCGGTGCGCACGTAGGCGCCGATATCGGCGTGGATCACGGTGCGTATGCCGAGGATGCGGCCGTCGCGGGCAAAGCCGATCTCGATCTCGTAGGTAACCTCGCGCGCATGGTTGGCCGCCATCAGATTCTCTCGCCGACTCTCGATCCACTTCACGGGTCGACCGAGCTTCATGGCGGCGAGCGGCACCAGGATGTCCTCCGGATAGAGCTCGCCGCGAACTCCAAAGCCGCCGCCCACGTCCACCTCGGTGAGGCGCAGGGCGCCGAGCGGGATTCCGAAGATGGGCGCGAGGATCGTCCGGTTGATATGGATGCACTTGGTCGAGCCGATCAGGTGCAGCTCGCCGCCCCGCGGATCAGGCGGCACCGCGACGAGCCCCCGCGTCTCCAGGGCGGCGGCGGTCTGCCGCGGGTAGGCGAAGCGCTCACGAAGCACGAAGGCCGCGCCCGCGAGCGCAGCGTCGGCGTCGCCCACGCGCATGACGATCGTCGTGACGTTGTTGGAATCGGTGCCGGGAAACAGCCGCGCGGCGCCGGGCCCGAGCGCAGCGGCCGTGGAGGCGCAGGTCGGCAGCGGCTCGTACACCACGTCCATGTGCTCCAGCGCGTCACGGGCCACGTAGGGATCGGCGGCGACGACGAGCGCCACGGGCTCGCCCATGTAGCGGACGACCTGGCGCGCGATGGCCGGCTGCAGGTAGCGGTCGGTGCCGGTGGGAGCGGGAACACGATTGGGAATGATGGCGTTCGCCGGCACGTCGCTGGCAGTGAGCACGGCGTGGACCCCCGGAAGATCGTGCGCGCGTTTCGAGTCAATCGACACCAGGCGCGCGTGCGCGTGCGGCGAGCGCAGCACCGCCGCGTGGAGCATGCCCGGCACGCGCACGTCGTCGACAAAGCGTCCGGTGCCGGCTACGAACCGTTCGCCACCCAGCCTGGGATGCGCTTCGCCGATCACGGTGCGGATCCTAACACCTTGTCCCCGGCGGCGTCGGCGCCTGGGCGACGTCCTCCGGCTCAGACCCCAAAGAAATAGCGCGACCACCCCGCCAGCAGGTAGTAGATGAGCACGAGGTAGATGAGCAAGGCCAGAAGCACGGTCACGAGGCCTCCGCCGACCAGGACCAACCGTCGGTAGAGACGGCTCAACTGTTCCTGTTGCGCGACGGCGCGTTGCTGCAGCTCGAACGAGCGCTCCGTCACGCGCCGGTACTCGGCCAGCTGCTCACGCTCAGCATCGAGGATGTCGCGGAAGAGCTGTCGGACTTCGTCGTCATTCTCCATTCTTCGCCGTCCGGCCTCACCGACCACCGCGACATCCTAGCATCCGAGGCCCTGCCAGTCCGCGCGCCTCGGCCGGACGTGGTCCCATCGTCCTCCGCGCGAACGTTACTGCCGTTTGACGCGAGGCTCGAGCACCATGGTGACGTATTCACCGTAGAATTTGATGCCGTCGAGGTTGGGGTGTGCATTATTGGGTTGCAGGTCAATGATCGGTGGCGTCGCCGGACGATTCTCCATCGCGGCGATGGTGACGATCCGCGTGCCGAGATCCTTCTCGAGATGGGTCCAGATGGACTCCGCCTCCCGCCCACGGAATGGCCGACCGACGCTTAGTTCCGCCTTGTTGGAGAGATGCACGAGAACCAGGGGCACGCCGAATCTCGTCAGTTTTTCCACCGCATCACGGTAGCCCGGATCGGCCAAGAACTCTTTCGCCGTCACGCGAGGAATCAGGCTGAAAGCTGTCTGCGAATAGAAAGGCCGGCCGAACAATCCGCTCCACACGGACTCGATCAAGGATGACTTCGTCAAGGAGAAGAGATTGAAGGCGATGCCTTTTGACCGAAGATAGGCATGGTAGTAGGCCACTGCATCTTTCACGACTCCATCTTGCCGAGGGGCGGTGAGTTGTCGTTGGCACCATTCCTCGGTGGCGCGCTCATCGACGACGTCCTGGTCGTTCGTAATACGAGGATCGTCGAACCCGTTCGGGCGTGGAGAGATTTGTGACCGCGTACGCGCGTCGACCACCGTCTCGCGTGTCCACCAGCGGCCGCGCGTCAAATCATCACTGGTGAACTGGACAACGACGAGATGAGGCTTCACGGTCGGGTACATTTCAGCCGCCAATGTCAGCATCTGCAAGACGCCGTAAGTGCCGCGCGCAAAATTCAGGTTCACGACCTTGAGGCCGGTTCTCTGGCTGAGCAAGGACTCGACCACATCGGGCACGGTCAAAGCAGAACGCTTCCAATGGCTGACCGAGTCCCCCGTTGTCAAGATCACATAGTCTGCCTTCCGGGCATCCTCCAGCGTGCTCCGGCCTCCGAGTCCGTCACCATTCGCGCTCGCCACGACGCCAGGGCACCAGACCACTCTGCCGTTGCTGACGAGTGAGAGAACTTTCTTTGAGTGTGGCAGAAAGCGTTGGCCAAACTGAGCGTCGTATTGTCCGTATACAGAGTTTACGAGGTGGAAAGAAACAGGGCGGCTCCCTCTATGGATGCGAACCGCCATCTCTGCCAGGACGAGGCTCAGCAACACGCTCATGACGAGCAGCACCGGACGGCCAGCCAACAATAGGCGGTGTACCCTGTCGGGTCCGTCGGAGCGAGACATCGCCATCATGTCAGGGCTACCGACCCCAATCCGAAATCATTGCGGGTTCCAACGCGACATCCTAGCACCCTCGGGCCGCGGGTCCGTTCGCCTCGCGACTCCGCGCACGCGTGGCACAGTCGAGTCTCGCGTGCTAGCGTAGCGCCCCGGAGCCTCTGCACGCTAGGAGACCCGGCTCGAGCGAGCCGGCACATGAGGAGATCACCATGAGCGAGATCCTCGAGGTCAAGGTGCGCACCGAAGTCCGCGACGCCATGCGCATCACCTGGCACCAGCCGATTCCGGCGGACGACGGTATCGTCCTCCGGGCGGATGTCTTCCGACCGATCGAGGACGGGCGTTATCCCGTGATCCTGTCGTACGGCGTCTACGCGAAGGGGCTGGCGTTCCAGGAGGGGTATCCGCTGCAGTGGGAGAAGATGATCTCGGACTATCCGCAGATCCTCCAGGGCTCGACCAACAAGTACCAGAACTGGGAGACTACCGATCCGGAGCGCTGGGTGCCGCACGGCTACGCGGTCGTCCGCGTCGACTCGCGGGGCGCCGGCTGGTCGCCCGGGTTCCTGGACCCGGGCTGTTCGCGGGAGACCGAGGATCTCTACCAGTGCATCGAGTGGGCGGGGACGCAGTCCTGGAGCAACGGCAAGGTGGGCATGCTCGGGATCTCGTACTACGCGAGCAACCAGTGGCGAGTCGCCGGCAAACACCCGCCGCATCTGGCCGCCATCATTCCCTGGGAGGGCCAGAACGACCGTTACCGCGACTCGGGTTTCCACGGCGGCATCCTGAGCCAGTTCCAGGAGCGCTGGGCAAAGCACCAGGTCGCCAACATCCAGTACGGGATGGGCCAGCGGGCCAAGAAGAACCCGATCACCGGTGAGTCAGTGGCGGGGCCCGTCACGCTCTCCGACGAGGAGCTCGCCAAGAACCGCATCAATGTCTACGAGGAGCTGAAGAAGCATCCGCTCGACGACGAGTGGCACCGACAGCGCTCGGCCGACCTCGGGCTGGTGACGACGCCCCTGCTCACCTGCGCCAACTGGGGCGGGCAGGGGATCCACCCACGCGGCAACTTCAACGGGTTCATCGACGCGCCCGCCGAGCAGAAGTGGCTCGAGGCTCACGGCGACTCGCACTGGTCTCACTTCTACAGCCCGTACGGCGTCGCGCTCCAGAAGCGATTCTTCGACTACTTCTTGAAGGGGATCGATAACGGCTGGCCCCAGCAGCCGCGCGTTCAGCTCAACATTCGCCACCCCGGAGAGAAGTTCGTGCTGCGCCACGAGCGCGAGTGGCCGCTGGCGCGGACCCAGTGGACCCGGTTCCATCTGGATCCGACCGGCAGGGCGCTGAGCCGGACGCCGGTGGCGGCACCGGGCAAGCTCGAGTACCAGGCGCTGGGCAACGGCTTGACCTTCTCGATGACGGTCGATCGGGAGACCGAGATCACCGGGCCGATGGCCGCCAAGCTCTTCGTCTCGTCCTCGACGAAGGACGCCGACCTCTTCCTCGTCGTCCGCGTCTTCGATCCACAGGGCACGGAAGTGACGTTCATGGGCTCCACCGATCCGAACACACCGATCGCCAACGGCTGGTTGCGCGTCTCGCATCGGCGGCTGGACCCGAAGCGGAGCCTGCCGTACCGGCCCTACCATCCGCATGATCGGGTGGAGCCCCTCACGCCGGGAGAGGTCTACGAGTGCGACGTGGAGATCGTGACCTCGTGCATCGTCGTACCGGCCGGCTGGCGGGTGTCGCTGACCGTCCGAGGCAAGGATTACGAATACGAGGGGGAGGTGAGCGAGTTCGGGAAGAAGTTCCACTACGGGACGCGCGGCACCGGCGGCATGACCCACGCCGATGCCGACGACCGGCCGGCGGACGTCTTCGGCGGCATGGTGACGCTCTACGCTGGAGGCGGGCGAGATTCCTACCTCTTGCTGCCGATCATTCCCCCGAAAGGCGGCGTGTAGCACGATGCGGCCGCGCTCGTGCTGGAGTCCTGACGCGGACATCGCGAGTCACGGGGAACGGCCGGCGGCTGACCTCTGGCGTCGGCGCCTCAGTGACCCCGGCCGGCGCGGAGCACGCGACCCGGAAGCGCCCCGGTGTGCTTGCCATGCTCCAGCACCGCCTGGCCGCCGACGACGACGTGATGGACTCCGTCGGCCCCCTGGACCCGCCGGGGCGTGCCGGATGGCCCATCGAGGGTGACCTCGTCTTCTTTAACGCCGATGCTCGCGAGATCGAACACCATGAGGTCGGCCGCCAGCCCTTCGCGAACCAACCCACGGTCGCGCAGCCCCATGATGCGGGCGGGCTGGAAGGTCATCCGGCGAATCGCGTCTTCGAGGCTCAACAGCTCGCGGTCGCGGACCCATTGCCCCAGGACGTAGCTCGACTCGCCGGCGGTGCAGAAGTTGGTATTGAGGTGAGCACCGGCGTCCGACTGCGAGGGGAGGGCGTGGCCGGCCTTCACCATCTCGGCGATCTGGACTTCTTCCTCGGCCGACCGCGTCATCAGCTGGAACTCGGTGTCGAGCCCTTCCTCGAGCGCCAGGTCGAGCATCATGTCGGCGACGTGCTTGCCCTGCTGCTCGGCCAGCTCCATGAGGTTTCGATCCACGAGCGCCTGGTTCCTGGCCAGGCTCACCTTGCGAACGAAGATCGAGCGCCAGGGCACGAGCCGACCGGGCACGCCCGGCCGCCGCCGCTGGGGCTTCAGCGCCTGCTCGCGCATCCGCGCGCGCCGCTCCGGGTCGGCAAGGGCCGCCAGGCGCTCCGGGACGCGCATGTGCATCACGACGTCCCAGACGTCGAGGTTGTGGAAGAAGGTCGTCTTCTTCATGGTGAATCGCGGATTGAAGGGAATCGCCCGCAGGAGGTTGTAGAGCTGCGCGCCCTCCCGCGCCGCCTTCTCCACGTAGGGGCGCGCGTTGGTGTCGAAGCTCAGGAAGAACACCGGGCGGCCACTGGTCACGGCCACGTCGCGAAGATGATCGAGATCGGCAACGCTGGGCTTGCCCGCTCCCTTCGGCAGGATCTCGATGATGCCACGGTTGAACTCGCCGAGCGTCCGACCCAGCGCGACGCGCTCCTCGTCGGCGGCCAGGCGTGTCGGCACGGGCTGGCCGGCCGGGCCGGCGTGGGTCGGCGAATCCGTCGTGCTCCAGCCCCAGGCGCCGGCCTCGAGCGACTCGCGCAGCAGGCGCTGCATGTGGGCGATCTCGTCCGGCGTCGCGGCGCGGTCCCACGCCGCCTGGTCCATCGCCGAGAGGCGCAGGGGATTGTGACCGACCAGCGGCATCAGGTTCAGGCCGAGCCCGTGGTCGATCGCGTCCAGATACTCCCCGAAGGTCTCCCAGTTCCAGGGAAGGACCGACGCCAGCGACCGCACCGGCAGGTCCTCGACGCAGCAGAACGTCGCGAGCATCGTCTCGCGATGCTCGGGACGGAGCGGGGCGAGCGTGAGCCCGCAGTTGCCCATGAGGACGGTCGTCACCCCGTGCCAGACCGAGGAGGTGCAGAGCTTGTCCCAGAAGGGCTGAGCGTCGTAGTGGGTGTGCGTGTCGATGATGCCCGGCGCCACGAAGAGCCCGTCGGCGTCGATCGTCGCGGCCGCCGCGCCGCGGATCTTGCCGATCTCGACGATCGTGCCGTCCTTGACGGCGACGTCGGCGCGATAGCGGGGAAAGCCGGAGCCGTCGACGACCATCCCGTTCTTGATCACCAGGTCGTAAGCCATCAGTGCCCTCCGGGGTTCTCCACGCTCACGGGCTGGAGATTGTCGAGTCGGGCGTGATTGTCCCACAGAACCTTGCGCTGCGTATCGGACGCGTTTCTCGTCGGCTCAGGGGAGGGGCAACAACGGCTTCCGGTCGGGATGTAGCTGCTGATCGACGGTGTCGAGAATGACGGCGGTCATCGCGTAGTTTCCCATCAGCGCCGCCAGCTCGAGCACCCCACGCTGTCCGAAGAGCTCGACTCCCCGGGCGAACGTCTGAGAACGGAGCTTTCTCTTGCGGAACAGCTCCCGGCCGAAGTCGATGATCAACGCCTCTCTCTTGCCCAATCGCGAGACCGGCTTGCGGCGCTTGACGACGTCGACGATCTTCGGGTCAAGGCCTTCCCGCAGAGCGGCCGGCTCATGCGCCGTCCACTCGAACTGGTTGTCGAGCTCGCGAGCCGTCACGAGAATCGCCAGCTCGGTCAGGCGCCGATCCAGCGCGGTCTCGAAGCGGAGATACTGATTGGCCGCTCTCAGGAACTCCGCGAGAACCGGCGAATGCAGCCAGATCCCGCTCGGCCCGCGCAAGCCGACCAGCGTCCGGCTGTCGGGGCTGACCGCCTGGTCGTAGAGCTTTCTCCCTTGCGCGTCCAGCTCCTCCCGCTTCAGGAGAGGGAGGCGGGACAGAGAGTCGGGATGGACGTCCTTCGGGAGCCTCGCTACTTGTTCCACCACTTCCAGCTCTCCTCCTGCGAGGTGTTGGCAATCCGATCCACGATCGCGTTCACCAGCCGGTTTCCCTGACGCTCGACCTTCATCACGTAGACGTCCGTGATCACCTGCTGGTAACGGTCGAACCGGATCGGGCCTCGCGGCGGCTGGATCTTCGTCGCGGCGTTCCGAATCGCGTCCCGGAAGTCGGCCTTGTCGCTCACCTCGCCCTTGAGCGCCTCGACCGCCGCGCCCACGAGCTGTGCCGACACGTACCCCAGCTCGACGTAGCGGGTCGGCCAGGCGTTGTACCGCGTCTCGTACTCCCGCACGAACGCCCGGTTCTCCGGCGTGTCCAGCGCGGCGCTGTAGTGTCCGACGCTGACGATGCCGAGCGCCGCGTCGCCCAGCGTGGGAAGGAGCACGTCGTCCGTGAGCGTGTTGTACGCGAGCAGCGGTAGCCTTCCGGTCAGGCCGTATTCGCGGTAGGCCTTCACGAAGCGGATCGAATCGGTCCCGGCGAACCAGGCGTAGACGGCGTCGGCCGTGAGCCCCGCCACCTGGGCCATGTAGGGAGCGAAATCAGGGGTATTGAGCGGCGCGTAGATCTCCTTCACGATCTCCCCGCCGGCCGCCCTGAACGCCGCGATGAACGCTTCCACTGAATGGCGACCGGCCACGAAGTCGGACGCCATGACCACGATCTTCCGATGGGGAGTCTTCTTGACGACCCAGGTGCCCATGGCGAAGTTTCCCTGGTCCGTGGTCTCGACCACGCGAAAAAGCCACGGGCTCGCCTTGCCCGGCGCGGTGAGGTCCCGCGTGAAGGCCACCGGCACGATCAAGGGGACGCCTTGCGCGTGCACGTAGTCACGAATAGCCAGCGCGACGCCGCTGTGGACCGGGCCGATCAGCACATCCGCCCGATCACGCTCGATCAGCTTCCGCGTCTTGGTCAGGCCCACGTCGGGCTTGGCCTCGTCGTCCTCCTTGACGAGCTGGATCTCGCGCCCACCAACCTTGTTGCCGACCTTGGCGAAGTAGAACTCGACCCCTTTGCTGGTCTCCTGGCCGTTGATGGCGATCACGCCGGTATAGGGCAGAAGGAGACCGACCTTGATCGGCGGTCGGGCTTGCCCCGAGGATGGCGTGACGAGGCACAGCAGGCCCGAAAGGCCCAGCGCGATCGCCGCAAGCCGCCGCATGGTCAGCGCTTGTGCGCGTACTTGGTGAGCCGCTTTCCGCCGGCCTCGGCGAGATAGATGTCGCCGACGGAGTCGACCCAGAGCCCGTGGCCCGAGGGAGAGTCGAAGCGCGCGAGCACCTTGCCGCTCCGATCGAGAATACTGATCGACGGCCGCAGCTCGCTCACGTACGCCACCTGCCGCGCGTCGAAGTAGATGTCCGTGGGGCGATTGATATCCCGCCACTGCGAGACGAACTTGCCCTCCGCCGTGAACACCTGGATACGACTGTTCTCCCGGTCGCAGACGTAGACGTACCCGTCCGGGCCCACCCACAAGCTGTGGGGCAGATGGAATTCACCCGGCTCCTGCTTGCCCGGTGTCCCCCAGGACGAAAGCAAGCCACCGTCCTTCGAGAAGCGATGGACCCGGCTGTTGCGGTAGCCGTCCGAGACATACAGATCGCCTGACGGCGCCGGGACCATCTCGGTGGGCTTGTTGAACGGCCCGGCCGAACGCGGCGGCAGCTCGATGTCCTTGGTCGCTCCCGTGTCCGACGGCTTGCCCCGAGTTCCCAGGACCATGAGCGGCTTGCCGTCCAGCGTGAACTTCAGCGCGACGTGATCCTCTCGGTCGGTGAGGTAGATCACGTCGTTGATGATGGCGATGCCGTGGGGATCGGTGATCGCGCTACTGCCCCACGAGCTCAGGTAGCTGCCGTCGCGGTCGAACACGATGATCGGTGGATCCTTGCGCTGGAAGGCGTAGACGCGGTCGCGAGAGTCGGTCGCCACCGCGCTGACCGGACCGAACGTCCAGCCCGCGGGCAGCTTCGCCCACGTCTCCATCACCTCGTACTGGTAGCTGCCGCTGCCGACGGTCGTCATGGGCTCCTCCTCGTCATGGGCTTCTCCTTCGTCATGGATTTCTCCTATGGAACGTGGCGCTCGCGGCGATCGTGCGACATTCCGGCGGCGCGCGCAAGCCTCCGGGTCGGAGTATGATTCGTCCGCCACGAGCTGTCGAAAAAAGGGAGGCCCTATGCCGGGAGACACGGAGCTGTTCGAAATCATGCACACGATGCGCGCGATGCGCCGCTTGAAGCCCGATCCCGTGCCCGACGAGCTGATCCGGAAGATCCTGCAGGCCGGCGCCTGCGCTCCCAACGGTGGGAACACTCAGCGCTGGCGGTTTCTGGTCATCAAGGACGCCAAGATCAAGCAAGGCGTTCAGGTCTATTACAAGCGCGCCTTCGACGAGGTGGTCGGCCCGCGCTATCTCAACAGCGCGCCGCCGCCCGGGGTCACCCGCGAGCGCTACAACCGGCAGCACGCGGCGGTCGAGTACCTGACCAACCACTTCCACGAAGCGCCCGTCTGGATCGTCGCGTGCCTCGAGGAAGGGACCGCGGTACCGACGCGCGGGTCGGGCGCGTCCATCTATCCCGCCGTGCAGAACATGCTGCTGGCCGCGCGGGCCCTCGGGCTCGGCGCCACGCTGACGACCCGGCACCTCCTGTACGAGAAGGAAGCGGAAGCCGCGCTGGGCCTGCCGCCCGGCGTGCACTCCTACGCGATTCTTCCCATCGGTTACCCCATCGGAAAATTCGGCCCGGTCGGCCGCGGGCCGCTGGCGGACATCGTGTACCAGGACCGCTGGGGCAACCCCTATCGAGGCGTTTGATCACATGGGGGGCCTCGACGGGCGTCACGTGCCTGCGAGTGTACAGGCTCCCCTGACCGTTCCTTTCTCGGGGCGGTTCGAGCGCCCAGCCTACCACACTCACACTCGCGCCTGTACAGCGCCCCGGTGCAGTCCCGGGGCGCTGGTGTGTGTCCTGGCGTTCGGGCTAGACTCGCGGCAGCATGCGGCTGATCGGGCTCGCGGTCGTTCTCATTCTTAGCCTCGCTCTTGCGCCGCTCGCCGCTGAGGCGCAGCCGGCGGGGAAGGTGTACAGGATCGGCGTGCTCTCACCGTTCTCTTCTTCATTCGACCCCGGTCCTTCCTTCGAGGCGTTCCGCCAGACGCTCCGTGAGCTGGGCTACGCCGAGGGCCGCAACATCGCTCTCGAGTATCGCTGGGCTGACGGCCGGTACGAGCGCCTTCCCGGCCTCACTGCCGAGTTAGTCCGCCTCGGGCCGGACGTCATCTTCTCGGCGTGGAGCACCCCCGCAGCCTTAGCCACCAAGCAGGCAACGACCACCATCCCCATCGTCTTCGCCGGGGTAGGCGACGCCGTCGGAGTGGGCCTGGTCGCAAGCCTGGCCCGGCCCGGTGGCAACGTCACGGGTTCCACGTTCATCACAGAGGAGACGATTGGCAAGCAGCTTGAGCTGCTCAAGGAAGTGGTTCCCAGGATCTCTCGGGTCGGCGTGGTCATCAATCCGGTCAACCCGGTGTATGGCCCGGTGTTGAGAGCGAGCGCGGCACCGGCTCGAGCCCTCGGGCTGCAGCTCGAAGTCGTCGGAGTGCAGGGTGCCAAGGACTTTGAGCCGGCCTTTCGGGCCGCGATCAAAGAACACGTGGACGGCCTCGTGGTTCTGCGAGACGCGGTGCTCATTGCAAACCAGGCGCGGCTCTTGACGCTTGCGGCGACCGCGCGACTGCCGGCAATGTACGGAATGCGGGAGTTTGTTGACAGTGGTGGCTTCATGTCCTATGGACCCAGCCTCGGCGAGATGTACCGTCGGGCCGCGTACCTAGTGGGCAAGATCCTCAAAGGCGCGAAGCCGGCCGATCTTCCCGTCGAGCAGGCCACCAAGTTCGAGTTGGTGATCAACCTGAAGACCGCGAAAGCCCTCGGGCTGACGATTCCTAAGTCGATCCTGGTCCGAGCTGACGAGATCATCCAGTGACCCGCAGGACGTTTCTGACCTCACTGAGTCTCGCGACTCCCGTTGCGTCCCTCGCCGCTGAGGCGCAACAGGCGGGGTAGGTGTACAGGATCGGGTTGTTGGGTACGATTTCGTATTCCTCTCAGGCAAAAGGGGGTGGAAGAGATTCTTCGGAAGATCGGGGTTGACCCCATCGTGCTCACGCCGGACGGCCCGAACGCCTGGCGCTTCGAGGGTCAGGCCGACTTCTCGGGGGTTGTACACCGGCGGGCACCTGACGGGCCCCCCAAGCCCCCCGCGCTCGGAAGCGCCCCGGCATAGGGTCGAGGACGCAGCGGCTCGCGGTGGTGCCGCACCAGTCACCCGGGCGCGCGGCGAAGAGTGACCGCGACGGCGACGAGCGCCGCGACGGCGCCGCCGGCGGCGAACGCGGGAGACCAGGGCAGACGCACCACCGCGCTCGCCGCGGTCGCGACCGCGATCACGACGAGCGCGGCCGTCCCGGCGAGCGCGGCGAACGTTCCCCAGTAGCGGATCTGCGAGGAGACCAGCCCGGGACCCATCGCCGCGTGCCCGACTCGCCGGGCGAAGTCGACGGTTTCCAGCAGCAGGATCAGGGCGACGCCGAAGAGCACGGCGCCGGCCAGACGGGGCGGCCCGGGAGAGAGCCAGAGAGCCAGGGTATACTCGCCGAGCGCCAGCACGCCGCCCGCGACGACCACGGGCGTGGAGCGCGCCACGATGCCGAGCGCGCACAGGACCATCGCCGCGGCGGCGGTCGTCAGGACGGCGGTCGTGGACGCGATGAGGAGCGGGTAGCCGACGAGCACGACGACGAAGATCGCCGGGGGAAGCCGCAGCATCAGCCTGCCACGCTGCGACGCCGAGATCGGGTGAATCCTGCCAGGGCGGCCTCCAGTGACTCCCGGGGATCCCAGTCGAGGACCGTGAGCCCGAGGCGGTGCAGGGCGGCAGACCGGGCCTGTCGGTCGAGCGCCCATAACCGACACGCCAGGTCGACGCTGCGCGACGGCCGTGTCGCGTCCTGAACGAGCGGGATCGGCGACGGGCTCAGGATCACGAGATCGAAGCCGCGCGCGGCGAGGTCGACCACAGCCTTCTCGAAGTGCGCGTCGAGCAGCGGGCTGATCGCGATGACGAGCGCCTGGGGCGGCAACACACGACGCGGCACGAGCGCGACGTTCCCCCTCACGTAGCTGAACACCACGTCGGCCCGCAGGAGCGCCTCGAGCAGCCGCTCATGCTGCGCTCGTCCGGAGCCGGGACGGACCCAGCGAAACGGCCCGCCGTATTCGATCAGCCCCACCCGGTCCTTCCGCGCGAGATAGGCTCCCGCCAGTGACGCGGCCGCCTGGATCGACGCGTCGAGCGTCGTGGCGGGAGGCGCCCCTGCCTCGGCAAGCGTGTCGAGCATCAGGACCACGTCGGCGTTGCGCTCCTTATGGTACTGGGTGACGAAAAGCCGCCGGAATCGGAGCGAGGCCCGCCAGTTCACGTGCCGGATCCGATCGCCGGGGACGAATTCCCTGATATCGCCGGGCTCGAGCCCCTCGCCGAGGCTCGATGACACGTAGTTGCCCACGGAGGCCTGCGTCCGGCGCGGTCGCGGCAGCCGCCGGAGGGGAAGCGGCCGCGGATAGACGCGTAAGTGCCCTGGGGCCTGAACCGAGGTCCCGGCGACGTGAAGCCCCGCTCGGTCCCAGAGGCGCGCGTGCAGGGTGCCGAGGCTCACCCGGCCGCGGCGCCGGCACTCGACCTCGTACTTCCACTGAACGTCCTGCCCCCGGACCAGCGTGAAGAAGCCGCGGTTGGAGCCGGACACCACGCGAAGCGACGGGGGCAACGGCTCGAAGAGCTCCACCAAGGGCACTGACGTCCCGGCACTCACGGTCACGGTCACGACCACCCGGTCGCCTTCGAGGGCGCGATCGACAGACAGCGAGCGCGCGACCCGCCAGTCGCGCGGCGCATTGGCTTCCACGCGTCGCAGAAGACCGAAGAGCAGCGGGACCGCGGTGACGACGAGCTCGGGGCGGCCCGAGAACACGCCGAGGACGAGCCCCCACGCGGCGAGCGTCACGAGCGTGAGGGCAAGCGGGGTGAGGCGAGTCGTCAACAGACTTCCGCCTTCGGCACGGGGACCTGCGTCAAGAGATCGTTCACGACCTGGGCGGCGGACAGCTTCGACACCCACAGCTCGGGCTGGAGGATGAGGCGATGGGCGAGGGCGGACCCCGCCATCGCCTTCACGTCGTCCGGCGTGACGAAATCGCGCCCCCGCAGCGCCGCCCAGGCCCGCGCCAGCTTCAGTAACGCGAGCGCGCCTCGTGGCGAAGCGCCCAGGGCGACCCGGTGGTCGCTGCGAGTCGCCTGGACCAGGTCGACCACGTACCGCTCGACGGCGTCCGAGACGAACACGTCCTCGAGCGTGCGCTGCATGGCCAGGATTTCGTCCCGGGACACCACGGCCGGCACCTGGGCCTCGTCCTGTCGCCGCTGCCGCCGCCGCTCGAGGATCTGTCGCTCCTCGTCCGCGCTGGGGTAGCCCACCGCGATGCGCATCAGGAACCGGTCGAGCTGGGCCTCGGGGAGCGGATAGGTTCCCTCCAGCTCGATCGGGTTCTGCGTCGCGATAACGAGAAACGGCGGCTCGAGCCGAAAGGACTCTCCCTCCACGCTCACCTGCGCCTCCTGCATCGCCTCGAGCAGCGCGGCCTGGGTCTTCGGCGTCGCCCGGTTGATCTCGTCGGCCAGCAGGAGGTGCGTGAAGACGGGGCCCGGCCTGAATTCGAAGCGGGCCTCCCGCTGGTCGAACAGGAAGCTCCCGGTCACGTCGGCGGGGAGGAGATCGGGCGTGCACTGCAACCGCTTGAAGGACAGGTTCAGCGCCTGGGCGAACAGTCGGGCGATCAGCGTCTTCGCGAGGCCCGGGTAGTCCTCGATGAGGATGTGGCCGTTCGCGAGGATCCCGGCGAGGATGCGCTCCAGCACGTCGGCCTTCCCGACGATCACGCGCGCGAGGACGCCCACGATCTCGGCGCTCCGCTCGGTCACGCGGCCGATGGTCACCGGCGCCGCTCCAGCGAGGCGATGAGCTCACGGAGCACCTCGTGCGATGGACCACGGCCGAACCGGCGGCCCGGCGGCATGTCGCGCGCCGCCGCGGGGCGGGGTCCCTCGCGCGCGAGGGCGCAGAGCCGTGGCCAGAGCATCGGGATTCTCCGGCACGCTCGGCGTCCCACGCCGACGGACGCTCGATCGACACGCGCACGAACGCCCGGATGCGGATCACCGCCAGAAGCACGACCGAGGCGGCGACGAGCCGGATCGCCGCCTGCCGGTACGGCTGGTCCACCAGGAACTGGATCAAGCCGATGCCGGCGACGAGGACGATGACGAGCACGAGAGCGCCGGCGAGCGCGACTCCCCGGTTCGGCTCATGCGATGACAAGCGATGCCTCTCCGGATTCGAGCGCGGTCCTGATCTCTCCCAGGCAGATGCGGGCGCTGTCTCGCTCGCCGTGGCCGAGCGGATGATGGCTGAACCGTGCGAGCTCGAACAGCCGGGTCAGCCGTTCTACCGCGGGGCGCGGAAGGGCCAGGCGAGCGAGCGTCGCGAGCATGAACTCCTCCGACGTCTGCCAGGGCGCGCGAGGCATCCGGGCCCGCGCGGCGACGCGTTCGAACCGCCGGTAGCATTTGATGATCGCCACTCGGGCATCGGCCTCGCTCGACAGGTCGTCGAGGCTCTCGTCGACCGCCTCGAGCAGAGGCGCGGGCGCGGAGACACGGCCTCGGCGATCCCACCACTCGGTCAGACGCTCGGCGAAGAGCACCAGCAGCGCCACTGCCAGGCTAGACACGCCCACGCCCAGGACCAGGAGCCCGAGAAGCCAGCCGAGCCACGGAAGCGAAACCACCGAGGACTCTGGTCCCGCGGCCTCGGGGGCGGCCGGAGCGGTCAAGAGCCGGCGGCCCCATGCGATGAAGGAGTCCTCGAGGTGGGGCCAGGCGAACCAGAAAACCAGGACGATCGCGACGAGCGGCAGGAGGGGCAGGAGCCGGACCAAGACCTGAAGCCACCAGGGCAGACGGAGGAATCGCCGGTAGCGCTCGAAGAGCTCCTCGTCGAGCTCCGACCGGCGCCTGTTCGGAGAGAGCCCGATCCCCATGACGATCACCACGGCCAGCGCGAAGGCCGTCGCACCCGCCAGCAGAAGTATGTCCGGCACCTCGACGCTGAGACGCACGGACGGCGTGTCGTCGGCGCCGCGCGGCGTCGCCAGCAAGGCCGTGAGCGTGAGCAGAAGGCCACCGCCGGCGACGATCGCCGCGCCGGGGGACACCAGGACTCTCGCCGAAAGCTCGCGCACCGTCTGGGGCAAGGCCAGCAGCCTGGCATGCGCGCGGCGGACGTGTCAACGCGGAAGCCGGCTCCTTGTCAGTCACGGTTCGGAGGTATAAATACGGGCTACCCGTCCGTGAAGGAGGCCGCCAATCATGAAATGGTGCCGGTTCCTCGAAGGAGAACGCGTCAGCTATGGCCTGGTCGACGACGACAAGATCACCGAGGTCGCCGGAAGCCCTTTCGCGGAGCACCGGGTGACCGGTACCAGCCATCCCCTTGGCCGGGTGAAGCTCCTGCCCCCGGTGATCCCGCCGATGCTTTACGCCGCGGGGCCGAACTACCGGGGCCACGTGGAGGGCATGGCGCGCCGCCGAGGGGCGGCGCCTCAGTACCCGGCCAGGCCCGAGCCGAACTTCCGCTCGGTGCACGCGCTCATCGGCCCCGAGGAGAAGATCGTCGTGCCGAAGGACTGCGCCGGAGCGGTTCAGCCCGAGGGACAGCTGGCGGTCGTGATCGGTAAGAAGACGCGAAACGTCTCGAGGGAGAGCGCGCTGGATCACGTCTTCGGCTACAGCATCGGCAACGACGTCAGCCAGCGGGACTGGCAGCGGAGCGATCGGACGATGTTCCGCGGCAAGAACTGTGACACCTTCAAGCCGTTCGGCCCCTGGATCGTCACCGACCTGGATCCCGCCAAGCTCCGCATCATCGTCCGTCACAACGGGGCGGTCTGGGAGGACTTCTCGTCGGGGGACCAGATCTGGGACACCGCGACCTGGATTCAGGAGCTGAGCCGGTACACGACCTTGCACCCGGGCGACGTCCTCTGGATGGGCACGCAGGGGGCGGACGGCGATATGGTCGCGGGCGACGTCATCGAGGTCGAGATCAGCGGCATCGGCGTGCTCAGAAACTACGTGGTGGCGGAGGCAGCCTCATGAGGATTGCGACGCCGGACCTGGTGACGAACTCGTATTTTCCCGCCCTCGCCGCCGAAGAGCTGGGTCTCTACCGGGAAGAAGGGCTCGACGCCCACGTCGAGTTGCTCCCGTCGCTCGACGCCGTGAACGCGCTGCGGGACGGCGCGGTGGACTTCGTGGCGGGCGGCGCCCACACGATGCTGCTCGCGTTCCCGGGGTGGAGAGGCGCGAAGCTCGCGGTCACGCTCTCTCAGGGGACACGCCGCGCCGGGGCCGGATCGCGCGTTCCTCCAGATGCTCCGCGAGGTCGGCGTCGATCCCGCGCGCGACGGCGTCAGGATCGCCCCGGTGCCCGGCGCGCTCGACCCGGGTGCCTCCTTCGGTATCCTGGCCGCCGAAGCTCTCGAGCGCGGCCTCGTCGACGGATTCTGGGCGAACGCGCTCGGCAGCGAGACCGCTGTCAGACGCGGTGTCGGGAAGGTCGTCGTCGACGTCCGGCGGGGCGACGGCCCTCCGGGGGCGGGACAGTACACGTTCGCGGCGCTCTCGACGACCGACGCGCTGATTGCACGCGAGCCGGAGCGCGTCGCGGCGGCCGTGCGCGCGATCGTGCGGGCGCAGAGCACTCTCCGGAAAAACCCCGCGCGCGCCACCGAGGTCGGGCGGCGACGATTCCCAGCGCCGGCCGCCGACATCATCGCCGCGGTCGTGGAGCGAGACCTTCCGTTCTACGATCCGGCGATCAGCGATCAGGCGGTCGCGGCCATGAACGGCTTCGCGCGCTCGCTCGGGCTCCTGGCGGCGCCGGTCGCCTACGCGGACGTCGTCGCCACCCGCTTCCGAAGCCTCTGGGCCGATTAATTTAGTCGGTGGCGCTCCGCGATTCCACCGTCGGGGCAGTGGCCGGCGCGCTCCTGACAAAGTAGACCGACTCGCCCGGCAGGTCCGACTCTTTCAGATTGAACCAGCGGATGGCGTTCTGGCCGAGCACGAGCTTCAGACGTACCTGGCTCAGGCCCGGTGTGCCAGCGACCATCTTCACCGATTCTGGGAACTCGCTGTCCCATACCCGTCCTTCGATCAAGACGCGCGGCTGACCCAGATTGTCCGTGACGCGGCGTGGCGCGCGGCTCGCCAGCTCTTTGGGCATCCACTGCGCCAGCCCTTCCTCCGGCTCCTGGCAGTGACCGTCGGCATCAACGACGCGCGGAACGTGCATGTTCGATCTCCTCAGTAGAGGTGACAGGCGGTGAAGCGCTCTGCTTTGACCTCGCGCCATTCCGGCTCCTGGCTACTGCACTGCGGCAGGACTCGCGGACACCGCGGGTGGAAGCGACAGCCGGCGGGCGGATTCACCGGGTTGGGTACCTCACCAGCCAGGACGATCCGCTGCCGGCGCGCGGAGGGATGGAGCGGGAGCGCCGCAGACAGGAGCGCTTCCGTGTACGGATGGAGTGGCGCGGCGTACACCGCGTCGCACTCGCCCGTCTCGACGAGCTTGCCAGCGTACATGACGGCCAGGCGCGTCGCGAGGTAGCGGGCGGCCGCCAGATCGTGCGAGATGATCATATAGGCCAGCCCCAACGTCTCTTGAAGGTGTTTCAGGAGATTCAGGATCTGCGCCCGGATGGACACGTCCAGCGCCGAGACCGGCTCGTCGAGAATGATGAACTTCGGGTACGTCACGAGGGCGCGGGCGATGGCGATGCGTTGCCGCTGACCACCACTGAACTCGTGCGGGTAGAGCGCGGGGCTTTCCCGCGGAAGCCCCACCAGCTGCAGGACTTCGGCGACACGCTGAGCGACCATGGGGCGGCTCATGCCGTTGTCGCGCGGGAGCGGCTCGGCGACGATCTGCCCCACACGCATCCTGGGATTCAACGAGCTATAAGGATCTTGAAACACGGCCTGCACGGCGCGCCGGTAACGCACGAAGTCCTCGCGACCGAAGTCGCCTACCGCCTTGCCGTCGAACAGAAGCGAGCCGGCCGTGGGACGTTCCAGAAGCAGAAAGAGCTTGGCCAGCGTGGTCTTGCCAGAGCCGGATTCGCCCACGATGCCCAGGGTCTCGCCCTCGGCCACCTGCACGCTCACCCCGTCCAGCGCCTTGACCCATCCCCGGGCCCCGCGCAGGGAGAAGCCGCTGGTCAGGGGGAAGTACTTCTTCAGGCCGATCGCCTCGAGCTTCATGGTCAGGCTCGTGCCTTCGCGCCGGGCGCGGCCCAGCAGCTCGCCGCGTGACCGCCCGCCACGGGCACCGAGGGCGGGTACGTCTCATCGCAGATGGGTTGCCGCTCCGGACACCGGGGAGCGAATGGGCAGCCCTGGGGCAGCCGCGCCAGGTCGGGAGGCTGTCCGCCGATCTCGACCAGTTGCTCGCGCTTCAGTCCGACGTCCGGCAGGCAGCGCAGAAGCGCTCTCGTGTAAGGATGACTCGGGTTGTCGAAGACCTGCAGCGTGCTCCCCATCTCCACGATGCGCCCGGCGTACATCACCGCCACCCGGTCGGCCATGGCCGCCACGATGCCGAAATCGTGCGTGACCAGAATGATCGCGACTCCGGCCGAGGCCTGGACCTCTTTGAGAAGCTCCAGGTACTGGGCCTGGATGGTCACGTCCAGCGCGGTGGTCGGCTCGTCGGCGATGAGCAGGCGCGGGGCGCACGAGAGCGCGATGGCGCTCGACACCCGCTGCCGCATTCCCCCGCTGAACTGATGCGAGTAGTGCCGAAGCCTCGTGCCGGCGGCCGGGATGCGAAGACGGCGCAGCGCCTCCAGCACGCGCTCACGCAAGGGGGCGCCGCGCAGTCCCTGATGGAGCCGCACGACCTCGCCCACCTGTGTTCCAATCGTCAGCGCGGGATTGAGGGACGTCAGGGGATCTTGCAGCACCATGGCGATCTTCTTCCCTCGCACCCGCCGCATCTCCGCCGAGCTTTTCTGCAGAAGATCTTCTCCCTCGAGCAGCACGCGACCCCCGACGATGCGCCCGGCGGGCTCGGGGACCAGCCGCACCAGCGACAGGCAGGTCACGGACTTGCCGGACCCCGATTCGCCGACGAGGGCGAGCGTCTCGCCGGCGTGGAGCGTGAAGCTGACGCCGTCCACCGCCTTGGTGACACCGCGGCGGGTGAAGAAGTAGGTCTTGAGATCTTCCACCACCAGCAATGGTGAGGATTCACGCACGACGGGCTTGACCTACGCTCCGTCTCCGCCGCCGGCCGCGCCCCGAACCGGGGCCTCGTCAACCGGGGACCCCACGGAGGCGGCCGCGGGCGCTTCGAGCACGGCCGCTCGTCCGAGCTGCCGTAGCTTGGGGTCGAGATGGTCACGCAGCCAGTCGCCGAGCAGGTTGACCGACAACACGGTCAAGACCATCGCCAGACCCGGGAAGAGCGAGATCCACCAGGCGGTGGCCAGGAACCCGCGGCCGTCGGCGATCATCAACCCCCAGGCCGGGCTGGGCGGCGGCACCCCCACGCCCAGGAAGCTCAGCGTGCCCTCCAGGAGGACCACGTAGCCCACTTGCAGCGTGGAGATCACGAGAAGCGTCGGCACCACGTTCGGGAAGATGTGACGCGAGATGATCCAGGCGCTGGAGCGGCCGGCCACCACCGCCAGGGCCACGAAATCCTGCTCCTTGATCGCCAGCGTCTCGCCACGCATCTGCCGCGCGAAGCGCGGCCACAGCAGGAGCGCGATGACCAGGACGACGTTGCTGAAGCTCGGCTCGGAGACCGCGACGAGCACGACCGCGATGAGAATGGTGGGAAGCGACAGCCCGATGTCGGTCACCCGCATGAGCACCGCGTCGGTGACGCCGCCACGATAGCCGGAGATCAGGCCCAGCAGGGTGCCGATCGTACCGGCGACGCCGATGGCGATGAGCGAGACGATGAGGGAAATGCGGCTGCCGTGGATGATGCGGCTCAGGACGTCGCGACCGAAGCGATCGGTACCCAGCGGATGCTCCCAATCGCCCCGCTCCATCCACAGGGGCGGGATCAGTTTCTGGGTGATGTCGCCTGCCGTGGGGCTGTGCGGCGCGAGGTAGAACGCGAACACCGCGGTGAAGACCAGCGCGGCGAGCACCAGGCCGGGAAACCAGGGGACGTCATGCTTAGCTGCGCGCATGACGGATCCTCGGGTTGAGATAGCTGTACAGCAAGTCCACGAGGAGATTCCCGGTGAGATACAGGGAGCTCAGCACCAGGACTCCGGCTTGCACGATGGGATAGTCACGCGTGGTGATGCTCTCGAGAATCAATCGTCCCAGGCCCGGCCAGGCGAAGACGGTCTCCGTGACCACGGCGCCGCCCAGGAATTGCACGAAGAGCATGACGGCGAAGGTGACGACGGGCAGGAGCGCATTCTTCAGGCCGTGCTTCCAGAGCACGACCTGCTCGTGCAGCCCCTTCAGCCGCGCGAACTTGATGTAGTCCGACCCGAGCACCTCCAGCATGGCCGAGCGCGTCAGCCGCATGATGGCGGCGGACGTGAAGTACCCGAGCGTGAACGCGGGGAGGATCAGGTGCAGCGGCCCGCCGCGGCCGCCGGCGGGCAACACCCCCAGGACGACGCCGAAGAACAGGATCAACATGAGACCCAGCCAGAACGCGGGCATCGATTGTCCGAGCACGGCGAACACCCGCGCGCCGGTGTCCAGGGCGCTGCCCCGATGCACGGCGGAGTACATGCCGAGGGGAACGCCGATGAGCACGCTCAGGACCATGCCCACGAGCCCCAGCTCGACGGTGGCGGGCAGGCGCTCCCAGATGTGCTCGACGACGGGCCTCCGGGTGAGCACGGACTTCCCGAAGTCGCCCAGGAAGATGTTCGTCACGTAGATCCCGTACTGGACGGGCAGGGACTTATCCAACCCCAGGTGGTGCATCAGGATTTGCTGATCGCGCTCGGTCGCGTTGACGTCCAGTAACAAATGGACGGGATTGCCCGAGAGCCGAGTCAAGAAGAACACGATGCTGATCACGACCAGCATGCTGAGCACCGTCTGCAGAACACGACCCGTCAGGTATCGCAGCATATCAAGGTCAGGGGCCTCGACGGCCCCCGACACCTCCAGCTTGGCGCCGGCAAAGCCGGCGCTCGATACGTGATGTCACCCTCTACTTCCGGATGTCACCGTCTACTTCCGGGAGACGTATTCCCAGTTGTGCACGCCCATATGACCGGGGATCAACGGCCATTCCCCGACCTTCGGCCCGACGCCGGCGATCGAGTGTGTCGCCCCGATGCTGACGGCCGGCATGTACTCATAGAGCCACGGCCCCATCTCCTCGCGCATAATCCGCGCTCGCTCGGCGGCGCTCGGCTCCGCCCCGAGGCGCTCGATGAACGCATCGAGCTTGGGATGCTCGACCAGCAGATGCACGGCCGACTTCGTCTGCGCGATGCGCGCGAACAGCTCCCAGGGCTCCGGGGCGATGATGGGCCCGGCGTAGGCCAGCGCGACCCCAGGGTACGACCGCGCCCGGAAATCTGCGGAGAACACGGCCCGGTCCACGGGACGGCGCTTGACCTTGAGGCCGATCTTCTCCCAGTAGGTCGCCACCGCCTCGCCGACGTCTGGAAGGAATCCTCGCCCCGGCCAGGCGGTGAGGTTCATCGTGACCTCGAACCCGTTGGGATAGCCCGCCTCCGCGAGCAGCGTCTTCGCTCGGGCCGGGTCGTAGGGGATCGGTTTCAGCAAGGCGTCCGAGAT
>QHSR01000208.1:0-3528 GCA_003221635.1 Candidatus Rokuibacteriota bacterium
GGACGTTGTCGACGGAGTTGGGGAACTGGCACTCCGAGTGGGGATAGTCCGAGGCGTACATGAGGACGTCGTCCCCCAGGACGCTCCTGACGTAGTTGAACATGTCCTCGCCCTCGTGATGCTCGATGCTGCAGAAGAAGCGTCCGCTGGTCATGTATTCGCTGGGGGCATGCTTGAGCGGCGCCACGCCGCCGACATAGACCGCTTGCTCGTCCATACGTTTGGCCCAGAAGGGCAGCCAGCCCGAGCCGCATTCCAGGATGCCCATGCGTAAGCTGGGATAACGGTCCATGATCCCGGCGCCGATGAAGGCGGCCATGAACCGCATGCCGCCCCAGGGATGGGAGGCGAGACGACCGAGGAAGATGTTGTCCCACAGGTCCTGATAGCCGGGGAAATACGGGGGATTCCAGGTCAAGCTGTGGTGCATCACCGCCAGGTCGTGCTCCTGGGCGGCCCTCCAGATGGGGTCCAGGTCCGGGTGGTCGACAGGGATGTCCTTGGCCAGCAAGGGCCAGACCGCCACCGCCCACTTCGATGTCCCCCACTGGCGGATCTCGCGCACGGCCTCCTCGACGTTGCGGGTCGAGGCCACGACCATCGTCTTGAGGCGGCTCGGAAACTGCCCGCAGAAGTCCGCCGCATGGCGGTGGTAGGCGCGAATCAACCCGACCTCGAGCTCGACATCGGGCAGGCCGACGACGCTGACCCATGACGTCGGGATCAGGAGATGCGCGTCGGTCCCCTCGTCGTCCATGTCCTTGATGCGGTTCTCGGCCTGGTCGTCCTGCACCCCCGCTCGCGGCTTCTTCGTCCCCCTCCAGTTGGTGCCCCGCCCGGTGAACGTCTCGTGGGCGCTCGCCTCGCCGAGAACACGCCGGTAGAACTTCGTGCCGACGCGGTATTGGTGGGTGTCGGGGGTGCCTCCGATCTGGCCGGTAGCGTGTCGGTGCGCCGCCAGCTCGGGCAGGCGCGGCCGAAAGCTCGGATCGACGTACCGCTCCAGAACTTCTGCGGCGGGGTTGACGTGCGTATCGGCGTCCCAAGCACGCAAGCCGTCTCTCATACGATCCTCCTTGGTCTATAGCCGGGTCTATAGCCGCGGCTGGGCCGGCGGGGCCCCAGCCCCGCGACGGCCTGCGGCGCGCACCGCCGCTCGGTGTTCACTGGCATTACGCGCGGACCATCAGCTGAAGGCGGTGCCCATCGGGATCCTGAAAATAGATGCACCGGTCCTCGCCCGGGCGGCCGCTCACGACCACTCCGTGCTTCTCCAGATCGGCCTTGAGCGCCTCGTACGTGCCGGTCGCGACATTGAGGGCGAGATGGTTGAGGTCATTGCCCGTCGTCAGGGGGGTATCACCCTGCTTCCTGAACAGCGCCACCCCTTGCTGGCCGGCGTGCAGGAACACCTGCCGGTCGTTCTCCCGGTACACGGTCATGCCCAGGACCTCGGTGTAGAACTTCCTGGAGTGCGCTACGTCCCTGACGTGCAGCACGAGATGGTCGATCCCGGTGGCCTGTATCATCCCTCAGCCCTCCTGGGGGTTCCCCGACCCCGCCTGCCGTCGATATACGCTGTTCGAGGCGCCTAGTCTACACAAACGCCCGGCTCTTGACACCCGGGGACCGCGGCGCTATTTCTTCGCGCGCCATGCCACGCGGCCGGCCAACCGTCGTCTCCGGCCGAGCAGACGGCACGGGGTCGGGCGAGGACCATTCCAGCTCGGCTGACTGAGCTCGACGCGACCGACAGGAGGGACACGTGAGGCTCGTAATGTTTCAGCTCGCCGGGAAACCGGATGCGATGCCGGGCCTGCTCACCGACCGGGGCGTGGTGAGCATCGCCGACGCGGTGCCCGCGGGCGCCACGCCACAAGCGACCATGACGGGCATCATCGATAATTTCGACCGGCTGCGTCCGTCGCTGGAGCGGCTGGCCCGAGAGGGCAAAGCCGTGCCGGCGTCCGATGTGCGGCTGCGCCCGCCGCTTCCGCGGCCGGGCAAGATCCTCGCCTGCATCGCCAACTACTGGGAGCACGGCGCGCTCGAGGCCCGGCCGCTGAACATGTTCTTGAAGAGCTCGGACGCGGTGATCGGCCCGGGGGACACGATCGTGCTGCCGGAGTTCACCGAGCCGTGGATCTTCATGCACGAGGCCGAGCTGGCGCTGGTCATCAAGGGGCCGGCCAAGTCGGTCAAGCGCGACAACTGGCGGAACGCGGTCTTCGGCTACACCGGTATGATCGACGTGTCGGCGCGCGGCGAGGGCCGGCGCACGTGGAAGGCGGGCAGCTGGCTCGGCAAGTCGTTCGACACGTTCGCGCCGATCGGCCCGTGCATCGCCACGATCGACGAGATCCCGAACCCCAACGACGTTCACGTCCAGTTCTGGGTGGACGGCCAGCTTCGCCACAACTACAACACGGACGACATGGAGCACCTGGTCCCGGAGCTCGTCGAGTTCGCGACGACCATCATGACGCTCAACTCGGGCGATCTGATCGCGTGCGGCACGAACCACGAGGGCCTGGGCCCGCTCCAGGACGGCGAGGTGGTGGACTTCGAGATCCACGGCGTCGGACGCATGCGCCTCGACGTCCGCGATCCGCTCAAGCGCACCTGGGAGAAGGGCATCTACATGGGCGCCGACTCGACGCATCCCGAGGCCGTCCAGCGCAACCGGCCTCAGGGCACGCGCTGAAGGCGGGGGCCTACCGCGCGTCGGCGCGGGCGAGCAGACCGCCCGCCTCGCGAATCTCGCCGGGATCGAACGGCGGGTCCACGAGCAAGATCAGCCGCTCCACCCCGGCGCGCTCGAGCGTCTGCCGCGCGCGCGAGTCCGGTCGGAGCCAGCGCTCGTCCAGCCCCGCGAACACCGTGACGATGAACCGCTCGACATCGCGCCCCGCGGCGGCGCGCTCGTCGCGCGCCGTGCGGACGAGGTCGCCCAGCCGTGGGTGCATCGCCTGCGTGTTGAACCCGTCGGCGTGGCGGCCCGCGATGCCGGCCATCCGCGGGCCGAAGCCGCCGACGATGATCGGCGGCGGAGGCTCGGGCTTCAGGAATCCCGATTGCCCGGACCAGAGCCGGCGCATGGTCTCGATCGCTTCGACCACGCGCCCCGCACGGACCTCGTCCCGCTCGACGGATAGTCCAAGCGCCTGCTGCTCGACGGCATAGGGCGTGCGGCGGCTGCCGCCGGCGCCGAGCCCCAGCAACAGACGGCCGCCCGAGACCGCCTGAAGTGTCGCCGCCATGTTGGCCAGGAGGCCGGGATGGCGGTTCGCCACGTTGAGCACGAGCGGTCCCAGAGAGATTCTGCGGGTGACCTCGGCGAGCGCGGTCAGCACGGTCCACGCCTCCGGCACGCCGGACCCCGAGTCCCCGTCGGGATCCCGCAGGTGATCCCAGGTCCAGAGCCCGTCGAACCCCGCCTCTTCGGCCGCGAGCGCCGCGGCGCGCATGTCACGGTAGCGCGCGCTCATCGGGATGAGGAGCAGGTCCGTCTTCATGATCGTGTCTCCG
>QHSR01000208.1:3559-9565 GCA_003221635.1 Candidatus Rokuibacteriota bacterium
GTCGCAAAGGCTCCAGTGACCTCGGCGGTCACGAGGAGGCGTTGACTCACCACGTCGCGGATCTCCTGGACCCAGAAGGATCGGGCTCCGCGGATCTCACGGACGTACGTGACGATCTCGAGCGGGTCGCCGGACCGGGCCGGCGCCAGGTACTTCACCGACAGCTCGACCGCCAGGATGAGATAGCCCTGCCGCCGCATTTCCGCCAGCGACAATCCCAGGGCCTCCAGCGCCTCGATGCGGGCCACCTCGAGATAGTGGACGTACTGCGCGTGGTTGACGTGGCCGTACTGGTCCACTTCGTAGTGGCGCACCTTCAGCTGGAGCCTGGCCGGCTCACCGTTCGCGTCGCTTCGCTCCACTCGCTGCTCCGTCACCGCCCGTGAGTATCATTCTTCCGCGCCGGAAGCCAGCGCGCGCTCCGGCCGAGCCTCACGGCCGGGCGGGCGGATAGTCGCGGCTGTAGGCGGGGAGCTTCAGGAAGTCGTCGGGCTTGTAGGTCCAGAACTGGGAGACCATCGGATAGGTCTGGACGACCGTGTTGGCGAGCTTGCCGTCGACGCGCTCCACCTTGAGGATGTACACGTTCTGCGTCGGATTGCCCGACTCGTCGAGCTTGATGGGCCCGCGCGGGTCCTCGACGGTCTCGCTGGCCTTCCTGATAGCGGCGAGAAAGCGCTCGCGGTCCTCGACGCGGCCGTCCACGATCTTCGCCGCTTCCGCGACCCAGCGGCCGGCGCTGTACATGACCGCGGTGAAGTAGGCAGGCGTCCTGCCGACCTTGGCCTCGGCGAGCTTCAGGTAGAGGCGGTTGGCAGGTGTGGCGAGTGTCGGGGCCCAGATGAGCGCCCCGACGGCGCCGACGGCCTCGTCGCCCAGGTTGCGGATGACGTGCTCGTCGGTCATGACGCCACTGCCGATGAGAGGCAGCTTCCCCTTCAAGCCGTACTCCGTGTACTGCTTGATGAACCGCACGCCCTGCGCCGCGACGAACACGGCGCAGACCGCGTCCACGTCTCGGCTCACCTGCGTGAGGTACGGGGCGAAGTCCAGCGCGTTGAGCGGCACCCAGATCTTTTGCACGACGCGGCCGCCCTGGTCCTCGAACACCCGCTGGAAGCCGCCGATCTGCTCGTGGCCGAACGGGTTGTCCATCGCGATGGCTGGCTCGCGGCGAAGTTGGTTCGGAGGATCCACTTCGAGACGTGCTTCTTGGTGAGGTCGTCAGGGGTGGTCAGGTAAAGCGTCGGAAGCTGGTCGCGCTCGATCGGGGGGATCAGCCCGTAGCCGATGTTCGAGAGCAGCACGCCCGTGAGGACGTGGACGCGGTCCTGGGTGACGAGCTTTCTGTACTTGGCCTGCGCGACCGCCGGGTTGCCCTCGTCGTCCTCCTCGATCAGCTCGATCTTCCGGCCGGCGCTCTGGTAGCCGATCTGCTCGAAGGCGAGCTTGAGGCCCTCGAGCATGTCCTTTCCCGCCTGGGCGAAGATCCCGCTCAGGGGGGCCATGAAGCCCACCTTGATCGTCTCCGCCGCGGCCGCGATTCCCGGCCCAGCCGCGGTGGCCAGCGCGAGCACGAGCAGCGCGAGCGCGCTCTTCGAGTACGATCGGATCCAGTCGATCATTTCGGATCTCCCCTCAGACGCTTCGGGCGCCGCGCGCGCGGAGAAGGCCGGCGATGCGGTCGGGTGAGAGCGGCAGCTCGGTGATGGCGACGCCCAGCGGCGCCAGCGCATCGGCCACCGCGTTGGCGATGGCGGCGCCCGTGCCCGAGCTTCCGCCCTCGCCCACGCCCTTCACGCCCAGGGGATTCAGCGGCGTGGGCGTCTCCTCGAGAATCTTCACGATGGTCGCCTCCGGCATCTCCATGGCCGTCGGCACCAGGTAGTCCATGAACGTGGTCGTGAGCGGCTGGGCCTGGTCGTCGTAGACCAGCTCCTCGAGGAGCGCGCCGCCGATGCCCTGGGCGAGCCCGCCCACGATCTGGCCGTCGACGATCATCGGGTTGATCGCGCGGCCGATGTCGTAGGTCACGACGTACTTGCGGAGCGCCACCCCGCCGGTCGCCAGATCAACCTCGACGACGGCCACGTGCGTACCGTAGGGATAGGTCATCTTCGGCGCCTCGAAGAAGTGGGCGGCGTAGAGCCCGGGCTCCATCCCCGGTGGGCCGGGCACCGCGGCGCGCGCGAGCTGTCGGAGCGTCAGCGCGCGTTCGGGGAGGCCGCGAACGTGAACGGCGCCGTCCGCGAGCACCAGGTCGCTGGCGTGGGCCTCCAGGAGCGACGCCGCCACCCGGAAGATCTTGTCGCGAACCTTGCGCGCCGCCTCGAGCGCGGCGGGCAGCGCGACCGCGGCGCCGCGGCTCGCGAAGCCGCCGATCCCGAACGGCACCCGGGCGCTGTCACCGTGGACGACGGTCACGTCCTCGGCGGCCACCGACAGCTCCTCGGCGACGACCTGGGCGAGCGTGGTTTCGATCCCCTGCCCGACGGCGGCGACGCCGGAATAGACCACCACGCGCCCGGAGCCATCGACCTCGACGCGGGCGTATTCCCAGGGGCCGAGCCCCGCCTTCTCCAGGACGCAGCCGAGGCCGATGCCGAGATAGCGGCCTTCCCCTCTCAAGCGGGCCTGCTCGGCACGCACCGTCTTGTAGTCCACCGCCGCCAGCGCCTGCTCGAACGCGGAGCGATAGTCGCCGCAGTCGTAGACGGTCTTCTGACCCAGGGAGGCGCCGCCCACCTCGTAGGGCATCTCGCCGGGCTCGATGAAGTTGCGCCGCCGGACGTCGGCCGGATCGAGCCCGAGCTCGGCCGCCACCCGATCGATCAGCCGCTCGCGGACGAACGTGCCCTCGTACCGCCCGGGACCGCGATAGGTTCCCGTCGGCGTCTTGTTGGTCAGCACGCACAGGGCCTCGCACTCGTAGTTCGGAATGCGGTAGGGCCCGGGCAGGAGCGCGATCGTCAGCTCGGGGACCGCCACGCCGTGCGTGCGGATGTAGGCGCCGAGATCGGCCATGAACCGATCGCGCAGGGCGACGATGGTCCCGTCGTGACGGACCCCGATCTCCACGTCGTGGTACTGCTGCCGCGAGTGGTTCGTCGCCATCAGGTGCTCGCGCCGGTCCTCGACCCACTGCACCGGACGTCCCAGGCGCATCGCCGTCCAGGGCACGACGAAGTCTTCGGGATAGAACTCGCCGCGCACGCCGAAGCCGCCGCCCACTTCCAGCTCGAGGAAGTGGATCAGGTGCTCGGGGTAGCCGAGCATGTCCGCCAGGACGCGGCGGTTGAAGTGGGGCACCTTGGCCACGCCCCACAGCGTGAGCACGCCCGTTCCGGGATCGTGGGCGGCGGTGAGCCCGCGCGTCTCCATCGGGACCCCGGTGTGGCGCTGGATGGCGAAGCGCTCGGAGATACGCCGGTCGGCGGCCGCGAGCGCGCCGGCCGCATCGCCGGCGCGCGTCGCCAGCCGCTCGATGACGTTGCCGCCGGCGGCCGGATGGAGCACCGGAGCGCCCGGCTCGCCGGCGCGGCGCGCGTCGGCGACGATGGGCAGAAGCTCCCAGTCGATCTCGACGAGCTCCAGCGCATCCTCGGCGAGATACCGGCTGGCGGCGACCACGAAGGCCACCGGTTCGCCGACGTAGCGGACGGTCCCGGTGGCGAGCGGCGGTTGGAGGCACGCGGTGGCGCCGGCGCCGGACCGCTGCCCGAGCCGCACGGGAATGCGGCCGACCGAGCCGAGATCGTCGGCCGTGATCACCGCCACCACGCCCGGAAGCGCGCGCGCAGCCCCCGCACGGATCGCTGCAATGCGGGCGTGAGGGTGCGGCGAGCGCAAGATCGCGACGTGCAGGAGACCCGGCAGGCGCACGTCCGCCGCGTACTTGCCGCGTCCGGTCAGAAGCCGGAAGTCCTCCTTGCGCTTCATCGAAACGCCGATGACGCGCGGGCCGGGAGCACTCAGGGCTCGAGGCGGCGGATTCACGGCTTCAGATGGAAGACGCGCTCGGCGTTGCCGCCGAGGATCGCAGCCTGCGCGTCGACGCCGAGCTCTGCCTCGCGGACGACGCGGACCGGTTCCGGATCGCCGAGCCAGAACGGATGGTCACTGCCGAGCAGGACGCGGTCGTGGCCGACGGTCCGCGCGAGATAGCCGAGCGCCTCCGGCCGCTGGACGAGCGTGTCGTAGTGGAAGCGCCGGAGGTAGCCGCTGGGAAGTCCAGCGCCGTCCGCGCGCGCCTCGGGCCGGGTCCGATGGGCGCGGTCGAAGCGGCCGATGTGATAGGGCAGGAACCCGCCGCCGTGCACGAGCACCACAGAAAGCGCCGGAAACCGGTCGAGCGTGCCGCCGAGAATGAGGCTGGCCGCCGCCAGGGTCGTCTCGAACGGATAGCCGACCAGGTTGTGCAGGTAGTGGCGGCCGAACCGCTCGACCGCCTCGAGGAGATAGGGATGGAGCACGACCGGCGCCCCGAGGTCCGCCGCCGCCTTCCAGAACGGATCGTACGCGGCGTCGCCGAGCGGCCGGCCGAGCGCGTTCGGATCGATCATGGCGCCGCGCAGGCCGAGGTCTCGCACCGCGACCCGCAGCTCCTCCGCGGCGGCCGCGGGATCTTGGAGCGGCACCGTGGCGAGGCCGCGGTGCTCGCCCGGCGCCTCGTCGAGCGCGGCGGCGAGCGCCTCGTTCTGGAGCCGGCTCCACGCCGCACCGTGCGCGGGCGGCAGCGAATAGCCCGCGATGTCCATCAGCGGCCCGAAGACCGCGGTGTCGATGCCCTGCTCGGCGAGGAACTGCACGTGGAGGTCGAGGGTATGCAGCGCCGGGAGCAGCGGTCGTGTCGGCGGCTCGTCGCCGACCTGGAGCCGCACGCCGTCGCCCGGCAGCAGCCGCACGCCGTAGGTGGCCGGTCGGCGCCGCACCGTGTCGAAGGCGCCGGGCGAGACGTAGTGGACGTGGACGTCGACGATCACGCCGCCCGTCAGTCCAGCAACGCCTTTCGCTGGCCGCCGTCGAGCGTGATGATCGCCCCGTTCATGAAGCTCGCGCGCGGTGAGGCCACGAACACCGCCACGTTCGCGACTTCCTCCGGCGTGCAGATCCGCCCGAGCGGGATGCTCCGCTCGGCGCGCTGTTGCGCCTCGTCGACGCTGATCTTGCGCATGCGCGCGATACCGCCGATCAGCTGGCCCCAGCGCTCGGTGGCCACCGGCCCCGGGTTGATCGCGTTCACGAGGATATTCTGCCGACCGTACTGCTCGGCCAGCGCGATCGTCATGGCCAGATCGGCGGCGTTCGCCGCGCTCGGCGAGAGCTCGATCCCGATCGGCTTGACGCCGTCGTTACCCACGATGTTGACGATCCGGCCGCCGCCTTGCCGCTGCATGTGCGGAATCACCGCCTTGATGCACCGGACGTAACCCATGAACTTGAGCTGCAGGGCTTTCTGCCAGTCCTCTTCCGTCAGGTCGAGGATCTCGCCACCCGGCGCCGCACCCGCGTTGTTGACGAGAACGTCGATCCGACCGAATCGGGAGACCGTCGCGTCGACGATCCGCTGGACGTCGTCGGGGCGCGTGAGGTCGCCCGCGACCGCAAACACTTCCGCCCCCGTCGCCTTGCCGAGCTCCTGGGCCGCCTCCTCGAGCGAGGCCTTGCTTCGCGCACAGATCGCCACCCGAACGCCCTCCTGGGCGAGACCCCGCGCGACCGCCTTGCCGATGCCCTTGCTGCCCCCGGTGACCAGCGCGACCTGTCCCTTCAATCCGAGGTCCATTGCAGGCTCTCCTTATTCATAGGCCATCTCCGCGGGATTTACGCCCGGGAGTCTACCAGAGTCCTATACTCGCCGCGGCACCGCGGACGTCGGTGACCGAGAAAGGAGTCGCGATGGCGAAATATCTCGAGGGGACCGACGCTCAGAAGAGCCGGGCGTACTCGCCGGCCGTCGTCACCGATGGCGGGCGCATCGTCTGGCTGGCCGGCCAGACCGCGACG
>QHSR01000209.1 GCA_003221635.1 Candidatus Rokuibacteriota bacterium
TGTCGAAGAGGAAGAGGCGCACCCTACTGAGGGGCCAGGCGGCGGAGCCGGGTCACCACCGCCGGAACGGCATCGAGCACGATGTCGATCTCGCTCGCGGTGGTCCAGCGGCCCAGCGTGAAGCAGAGCGAGCCTTCCGCGGCCTCACGGTCGCAGCCGATCGCCCGCAACACGTACGACGGCTCGCCCGTCATCGCCGTGCAGGTTGCGCCCGACGAGGCGGCGATGCCGCGCAGGTCCAGCTCCATCAGGACGCTCTCCGCCTTCACCCCCGGTACGACGATGGAGACGTGGTGGGGGAGCCGCGCCGTGCCAGCGGGGCCCGTCAGACGGGCCTCCGAGATCCGCGCGAGGAGCCCTGACAGCAGGCGATCGCGCAACTCGCCGAGCCGCGCCGCCTCGCCCCCGACCTCGACGCGCGCGAGATCGGCTGCGACGCCCATGCCGGCGATGGCCGGAAGATTCTCGGTCCCCGAACGATAGCCCTGCTCCTGCCCGCCTCCCACGGTCAGCGGCGCGAGCTTGACGGTCGGTCGCACCCAGAGTGCGCCGGCGCCCGGCGGCCCATACAGATCGTTGGACGACAGCGTGAGAAGGTCGATGTGGCAGGTGTCGACGGGGAGCGGCACGCGCCCGGCGGCGCCGACCGCATCGACGTGGAACGGCACGCCGCGCCCCCGGGCAACCCGGCCGATCTCACGGACCGGCTGGAGCGTGCCGATCTCGCCGTTGGCCGCCATGATCGAGACGAGCACGGTATCCTCGCGGATGGCCCGGGCCACCGCTTCCGGATCGACGCGGCCCTCGGCGTTGACGCCCACGTAGGTGACGGTCCAGCCGCGCTTCTCGAGGTCGCGGCACGAGTCGATCACCGAAATGTGCTCGATCGCGGACGTGACGACGTGCCGGCCGGCGGCGCGCTGGGCCAGACCCTTGATGGCCAGGTTGTTCGCCTCGGTGGCGCTGGCGGTGAACACCACGCCGGCCGGAGCGGCGCCGAACAGGCGCGCCACCTTGGCCCGGGCCCCGTCCAGCGACGCGCGGGCTTCGAGCCCGAGCGAGTGCTGGGCGTTCGGATTGCCGATGCCGCCTTCCAGGAAAGGCCGCATCATGGCCACGACGCGGGGGTCGACGGGCGAGAAGCCCGCGTAGTCGAGGTAGACACGCGGGCCCGCCGCCGGTGGACCGGAGAGCCTACCGAGTCTTTCGGACGAAGAAGCGGAAGACCGCGCCATTCCTCTCCATCTCCAGGAGATCGTTGCCGGTGCGCGCCGACCAGCTCTTCATGTCCGCCTCGGAGCCCGGGTCGTCCGAGGTGACTTCGAGGATCTCCCCCGCGGCCATGTGCTGCAGGGCCGCACGGGTCTTCACGATGGGCATCGGACAAAAGAGCCCCAGACAATCGATTTTTTTGTCTGCCAGGACGGGCATATGGGCTATTTCCTTGAAAATTCTGACACTGACCGGGTATTGCGGCAATAGAATAATCTTGTATATGCCACCCGAACCCACGGGAGATGTCGCGTCCGCAGGACGGCTCTTGAGGCGTAAGGTCCTGTTGGCGCTCACTCTTTCTTCGCTGATCCCACTGCTCGTTCTGGCTTACGTGGCGCACCGATACGTGCAGCCCGGACTGGACCCTTCGCAAGTCGCCAGATTCTACGGGCTCCAGGCCCTCATCCTCTTCACCGTGCTGGGCATGCTGGCGGGAGCGTACATGATCTGGGACCTAGGCCGGGCGTTCATACGGATGGCCGACCTCCTGTCCAAGGAGCCGAGGCTCGCCGAGCTGGGGACCCGCAGCGACGAGGTCGGCACCCTGATGAAGTCGTTTTCCAGCATGCTCGGTACCGTCGAGCAGCAGGCGATCGACATCAACACCTTCGCCATGCGGCTCGACGCGGCCTATCGGGAGCTCGAAGCCACCAACGCGAAGCTCAAGGAAACCTCGTTCAAGGACGAGGTGACCGGACTCTACAATCGACGCTTCTTCTCGCTCCGCCTCGAGGAGGAGATCTCGCGCTTCAGGCGGTTCAACCACCCGGTGTCCGTCGTCGTGCTCGACCTGGACGGCTTCAAGTCCGTCAACGACGAGTTCGGCCACGCGGTGGGCGACGAGACGCTGCGCGACATCGGTCAGATCCTCATGAAGCACTCGCGCGGCATCAACGTCGTCTCCCGCTACGGCGGCGATGAGTTCGCCGTCCTGCTGGTCGAGACCTCCAAGACCGGTGCGCGGCTCTACGCGGACCGGATCCGGCAAGTCGTCGCGACCTTCCCGTTCTCGCACGGCAAGAACGTCACCGCGAGCTTCGGCGTCTCCAGTCTTCCGGACGACGAAGCCGCCACGGCGGAGGAGCTGTTCCGGGCCGCCGACGAAGCGCTCTACGCGGCGAAGCGGGCGGGCAAGAACCAGGTCATGGGCGCGGGACCAGCCGAGAAGGTGGGCTGACATGGAGCGGTGTGACATCCTGATCGTCGACGACGATCGGCAGGTCCGCGAGGTCCTGCACCAGATCTTCCTCGGCGCCAACTACAAGTGCCTGCTCGCCAACGACGGGCGCGAAGGGCTCGAGGTGTTCCGCGCCTCCCGACCACCCCTGACCGTCACCGACCTCAAGATGCCGGTCATGGGGGGCATCGAGCTGCTCCAGCAGGTGCGCCAGGCCGACCCGGACGCGGCCGTCATCGTCCTGACCGGCGCGGCCGACGTGAAGACCGCGATCGCGAGCCTCAAGCTCGGGGCGTACGACTTCATCATGAAGCCGGTGAACGTGGACGAGCTCTTGATCGCCGCCGAGCGGGCCTTCGAGCGGCGCCAGCTCCTGATCGAGCGCCGACAGTATCAGGAGCTCCTCGAGCGCCGGGTCGTCGAGGCGACGCACGACCTCGAGCAGGCCTACCGGCAGCTCCAGGACACCTACCGGACGACGCTCGAGGCGCTCGGTTCGGCGCTCGACACGCGCGACGTCGGCACCGAGTCTCACTCGCGTCGGGTCCACGGCTATGCCCTGGCGACGGCGCGCGAGTACGGCGTGCCGGAGAAGGACCTGACCGAGCTCGCCCACGGCGTGCTGCTGCACGACATCGGCAAGATCGGCATCCCCGACGCAATCTTGTTGAAGCCTGGCCCCCTCACTCCGGAAGAGTGGCAGATCATGCGGCGCCATCCGGAGATCGGCAAGCAGCTGGTCGAGAAGATCCCCTTCCTGCGCGGCGCCGTGCCGATCGTCTACGCCCATCACGAGAAGTGGGACGGTACCGGCTACCCGCGCGGTCTCAAGGGGGAGGAGATCCCGCTGGGCGCGCGGATCTTCATGGTCGTGGACGCGTTCGACGCGATCACCTTCGACCGTCCGTACTCGAAGGCTCAGCCCATCGACGCCGCCAAGGCCGAGATCAAGCGCTGCTCCGGCAAGCACTTCGACCCGGGCGTCGTGACGGCGTTCTTCCAGGTGCCCGAGGCGCTGCTGGCGGAGATCCGCCGCAAGAGCGTCGAGCCGTAGACGGCGCGAGCGCTTCACGAGATCAGGCCGGGTCCTCCAGGTCGAGCTCCTCGCAGAGGCGCTGGATCCGCGTGTAGGCCGCCCACAGCTCCCCCTCGGTGACGCCGAGCTCCACGCACTTGCGCAGGAGCCCGCGGAGCTGCTCGGCACCCAGCGCCGCTTCGTCGCGGCAGTCCGCGTCGGCGAGGCGACGGATCGACAGCGCGCGCACCGCCGCGATGCCCTCGAGCGCGCGCACGACCGCCGCGCGCGTCTCGCCCCGTCGCTCGGGACCGATGGAGTCGAATCGGAGCGCGTGGAGCAGCGGATCGAGCGCCTCTTCGTAGGCGCCGGCGTCGAGCCGACGGCTCCCGAGCTCCGCGTACCCCCACCAGAGTCGCTGGTCCACCTCGTCGCGGCGCGCCGGCGGCAGCGCCTCGGCGGGAATCGCCGCCAGCACCTCCTCGGCGCGCCGGAGTGACTCGAGCGCTTCGGGCTCGCGCCCCTCCTGCATGCTGAGGATCGCCTGGGCGGTGAGCTGGCCGACCTCGGCGCCGAACGTGCTGGAGAGCAGCCCGCGCAACCCCGCGGCGCGTACCGGGGGCAGCGCGGGGTCGTCCAGCACCTCGTGCAACAGCTGCCGCGAGCCGCCGAACTCTTGCCGCTGGAGAAGCGCCGTGGCGGCCTGCTCGTAGGCCTGCCAGAGCGCCTCGTGGGCGGCCTCGCGCGCGTTGCCGAGCGCCGGGTCCGACGCCACCGCCGCGAGCCCGCGCTCCGTCCACGCGATCGCCGCTCGGATCGCCGGGATGCGATCGTCGGCGTCGTGACTCCCGGCGCGCGCGAGCCGCGCCTGGGCGGAGTCGAGCGCGAGCGTCGCGAGGTGGCGGCGGTAGGTCGCCCGCTCGACCTCGGGCGCGGCGTCGATCGCCGACTCGAGGGCCGAGCGCGCGCCGTCGTCGTCGCCGAGCGCCTGCTTCGCGAGCCCGACGACCGACCAGAGGGCCGCGGTCTCGTGCGAGACGCTTGCGGGCCACTCGACTCCCAGCTTCGCCAGCGTCTCCTCCCCGACCGACACGACCTCGCCGAACCGCTTCTCCTGATAGAGGGCAAAGCACGCCTCGACGAGCGGCGAATCCCGCCTGGGCTTCGCCTCCGGCGCCGGCGCCATCGGAGGACCGCCCCACGGCCGAGGAATCTCCCCCGGGGTGCTCGCGCCGGTGTCGCCACCGCCAAGCGGTACGAGATCGGACGGGGCTGGCTCCGCGCTCCGACTCGCCGGGGCATCCGGAGCGCGGAGCACTCCGTGTGGCCGCGCATGGGGCGAGATCTTGCTTCGTCGCCGGCGGCGTGGCGGCGCGGGGCCGTCAGCCGGTCGCGGGGGCGCCGCGGGTTCGACCGGCCGGGGCGCGGGGCGCTCGGGCAGCGGCACCGGGACCACGTGTTCGGTCGGTCTTGGGGGCGCGACGGCTTCGGCTGGGGGCTCTGGC
>QHSR01000335.1 GCA_003221635.1 Candidatus Rokuibacteriota bacterium
TGGCCATCTGCCCGACCCCCGTCGGCGGGTTCGGTGTCGGCATCAGCCGCACGTGCATCTCGGGAACGTCGCGCATGCGCGGCACCTGGTAATCGTAGAAGTTCGACTGCTGCACCACCCCGTCCTTCACGGTGATGCGCTCGGTGAGGGCGAGCCCGAGCCCATAGACGATCGAGCTCTCCGTCTGCGCGACGACGTTGTCCGGCTGGACGGCAATGCCGGGATCGATCGCGCACCAGAAATTGTGCACTCGGATCCGGCCCTCCGAACGGTCGATCGAGACCTCCGCCACGCCCGCCACCATCGTGTTCGAGTAGTCGATGAACGCGAAGCCCAGGGTCCGGCCGGACCGTGGGCGCCGGTACTCCGACATCTCGACGACGGCGGTGACCACCGCCTGCCCGCGCGGGGTGTCCTTGAGCAACTCGAGCCGGAGTGCAACGGGGTCGAGGCCTCGCTGCTCGGCAATCTCGTCGAGGAACGCCTCGGTCGCGAACTTGTTCGCGACGAAGCCGATCCCGCGCAGGGGAGAGGTGCGGATCCCGGTCTGCTGCCCGAGCTGCTCGGCCAGGCGATTCGGGACGTCATAGGTCCTGATCTCCGATCCCGCGATCGCAATGACGTCGTTCTCTCGCATGGCCCCCTTGAAGCGGACCGGATCCATGAATGGCGTCGGTGCTGCCAGGCGACGATCCGGCCCGAGGCGTCGAGCCCAGCCCGCATAAAGTGGACGCTCATCGGCCGGAATCGGCCGTTCTTCACGTCGTCCTCGCGCGTCCACATGAGCTTCACGGGCCGGCGCACCTCCTTCGAGAGCAGCACGGAGTCGACCACGAACTCCTCGTCGCGATGCCCGCGGCGGCCGAAGCCGCCGCCGAGCAGCGTGTTATTCAGGCGCACCTTCACGGGCGGGATACCGAGCGCCTTGGCCACCGCCGCGACCGCCATCGTCTGCCCCTGGCTGCCCACCCAGATCTCGCAGGCGTCACCTGCGGGAGAGACCGAAGCCACCGAGTTCAGCGGTTCCATCTGGGCGTGATACGCGTAGTCGGAGCTGAACTCGGCCTCGAGCACCGTGGCCGCCTTCGCCGTCGCCGCGCTGACATCGCCGACCTTGTCCCACGGTTTGCCGGGCGTCGTGAGGTCGCGCGCCGCGGCCGCGTAGCGGGCGATCGCCGCGTCGCTGTCGAACCCCCATCCCGTGCCCCGGCGGTCCCACGTGACTCGGAGCGCGTCCTTCGCGGCGAATGCCGCCCATGGCGTCTCGGCGATCACACCGACGCCGAAGGGCAGCCGCACGATGCGCATCACGCCCGGAACGGCGCGGGCGGCGGCATCGTCGACCTGGGCCGGCGCGCTGTCCTCGACCGGCGCGCGCAGGATGGCGCCGTACAGCATGCCGGGCACCTGGACGTCGATACTGTATTGCGCGGTCCCGTCGACCTTGCCGGGCAGATCGACGCGCATGACGTCCGTGCCGACCAGGCGGAACGCCTCGGGCTTCTTGAGGTCAGCCGCCGGCCCGACTTCACGTGGATCACCACGCTCGGCTCGGTGGTCAGCTCGGCAACCGGCACATTCCACCGGCGCGCGGCGTTGTCGAGCAGCACGCGGCGCACCTGCGCCCCAAAGGTCCGGAGCGGCTGGAAGTAGCTGCGGACGGCGTTCGACCCAGCCGTGTACATCTGGCCGCCGAAGCCGGGATTGCCGTAGAGTTTGTCGTCGGGCGGCGCGGGGACGATGCGCACCTTCGCCCAGTCGGCGTCGAGCTCCTCGGCGACGATGAGGGGGAGCGAGGTCAAGGAGCCTTGCCCCATCTCAACGGCCGGCGACTGGATGTAGATCGCGCCGTCCGTCGCGATGCTCACCCACGGATTGAAGGGCTGGGCACTCGTCGCGGGCGCCGCGGCGAGCATCGCCCCTTGCGGCTCCATGGTCCGGAGGCCGGCGCAGCCGGGGAGCAGCACGCCGAACGTCAGGCCGGCCGCGCCGACCATGAACTCGCGCCGCGTGATATCGAGTAGCGGCCGATCGTCGTTGCTCATCGCTCAGCCCTCCCGCACGGCGCGCTCGATCGCGCGCACGATCCGCTGGTAGGTCCCGCAGCGGCAGATGTTTGCGCTCATCACATCGACGATCTCGGCACGGGTCGGGCGCGGATTCCTCGCTAGCAGCGCTGCCGCGTTCATGATCTGCCCGGACTGGCAGTACCCGCACTGCGGCACGCGCTCGGCGAGCCACGCTCGCTGCAGCGGATGCGGGCCCTTTGCGGACAGCCCCTCGATCGTTGTCACCGAGCGGCCACGGACCGCCTCGATCGGCGTCTGGCAAGAGAACGCCGCGCCTCCGTCGACGTGCACCGTGCACGCGCCGCACTGGGCGGCACCACACCCGTACTTGGTGCCGGTGAGCTTCAACCGCTCGCGCAGTACCCACAGCAAGCGTGTGCCGTCCGGAACATCGACGCTGACCGCCTGCCCGTTCACGCGGAAGTCGATCGCCATGTCGCCCTCC
>QHSR01000035.1:0-6710 GCA_003221635.1 Candidatus Rokuibacteriota bacterium
GTGCTGATGGCGGGCGCGCTTGTCTGGATCTACCGCCAGGGAGTCGCCGACAAACCCTTCCTCGGACAGGGACTGCGCTTCGGGTGCGCCGTCGCGCTGCTCACGGTGGTGCCGATGTATCTCATCTACTATGCGGTGCAGCCGATGCCGGGCGGCCTGGTCGCGCGCCAGATCGTGTTCGACTCGGCCCTGGTCGTGGTGCTCGGCGTCCTGGTCGCATGGATGTCGCGGGAGGGTAAGGGCTCAGGGGTGTGATCCTTGTCGAGGCCGGGGGAGCAATCGCGCCAGCGGTGGCCGTAGCCGCCGCGGCGTCACGCGGCTGATCTGCATGTCGTCGGCGCTCGCGAACGCCGCCAGCGAGCTCAACGCCTCGATGACCCCGGCCAGCGCTTCATCCTGGTCGAGCCGCTCCCGTCCAGTCGGCGCGGCCTGCTCCGCCGCGAACCACGGCTCGAAGTGCACGTGACGGACTTCCAGCCGTCGCTCGGCGCGATGGGACTTGGCGTCGACGCGGCCGATGAGGTGACCGTGGTGGAGGATCGGCAGCGTGTAGTAGCCGTGCACCCGCTTGGGTCCCGGGGTATAGACCTCGATGCGGTAGTCGAACCCGAACAGGCGCGCCACCCGGTCGCGATGCCAGAGAAACGAATCGAACGGAGAGAGGAGGGTCGTCCCGAGCGAGGGCGTGGCGGTCCGACCGGCGCGCGCGAGCGCCGGCAGATCGCTCGTGAGCGCGAGCCAGCAGCCGGGCGTCCCCTCGATCTCGATCTCCGTGACGTCGCCTCGCTCGAGCAGACCGCGGAGCGCGGCGCGGCGCGCGCCCGGCTTGAAGCGCGGGAATGAGAGGTACCGGGCCAGATCGAGCTCCGTCGCCGCGCCCATCGCGTGCAGGGAGCGCGTGAGGTGCCAGCGCTGGAACTCTTCCGACGAGACCGGCTCGATGCCGTGCGCGTCAGGCAGCGCGCGCTCCAGGAGGTCGTAACGCTTCTGGAAGTGCTGCCGAGAGTGGATCGTGAGCGCTCCGGTCATCCACAAGTGGTGGAGCGCGTGCTGGACGGGCCGCCACGACCACCACCCACCGCCGCCGGCCGGGCGCCGCCCCTCGAAGTCGGCGTTGCCCATCGGTCCGTTGGCCTGCACGGCCGCCTGGACCGTGCTCAGCACCTTCGCGTTCCGGCGTAACCAGCCCGACCAGCCCGTGTGCCGACTCCGATAGTCGAGCATGGCGCGCCGCCACCACGGCAGCATCGACGTCGGCACGAGGCACGCGGCGTGTGCCCAGTACTCGAAGAGGAGCCGACGGCGGTAGACGAGGCGGTCGAGCCGCGCGCGATCGTACGGGCCGAAGCGGCTCCACACCGTCAGGTAGTGCGCGCGGTCGAGCACGTTGATGGAATCGAGCTGGAGCCCGCCCACGTCCTCGACGAAGCGGCCGAGGCGCTTGGCCGTCAGCGCGGTCGCGTGGGGGCGGGCGAGATGCTGCCGCTGCAGGAAGAGCGCGGCGACGGCGCGCAAGGGAACGCGGCGGCGTGGCATCCCGTGGAGGTTACCATCGACCCGGCGCGCATGCGGTGCGCCCTCCGCCCGGGCTGCGTCCCGAGACGTTCCGTCAATCGCCGCGCCGGGCAAGGGTGATAGGCTACCGGGCCATGGTCGACACGGTCCTGCCCCGGGGCGCGCGCTACGAGGACGTCTACGCCCGGTTCCGCTGGACGCTCCCACCCGCCTACAACATCGCGGTCGACGTCTGCGACCGTCACGCCGGCGATCGTTCCCGCGTGGCGCTCATCTACGAGGACGACTCGGGAAGCACGAGCGAGCACACCTTCGCCGAGTTCCGCGCCCGCTCCAACCAGCTCGCGCGCGTCTTCGCGGGGCTGGGGATCGGGCGCGGCGATCGTGTCGGGATCGTCCTCGCCCAGCGGCCGGAGACGGCCGTCGCGCACCTCGCCGCCTACAAGCTCGGCGCCGTCGCGCTGCCGCTGTCGACGCTCTTCGGTCCGGAGGCGCTCGCGTACCGGCTGCGGGATGCGGACGCCAGGGTCGTCGTGACCGACGGCGAGAACCTCGAGCGCGTGCTGACCGTGGCCAAGGACCTCCCCGCGCTCACGCACGTCATGTCGGTCGACCGCGTCGACGCCGACGGCGTGGTCGAGTACCCGAAGGCGATCGACGGCGTGCCCGACTCCTTCGAGCCCGTCGCGACGGCGGCGGAGGACCCGGCGCTCCTCATCTACACCTCGGGGACGACGGGGCCGCCGAAGGGGGCGCTGCACGCCCATCGTGTGCTCCTCGGCCACTTGCCGGCGATCGAGTTCTATCACGAGTACTTCCCCCGGCCGGGCGACCGCCACTGGAGCCCGGCGGACTGGGCGTGGGCCGGCGGCCTGCTGGACGTGCTGCTTCCGAGCTGGCACTACGGCGTGACGGTCGTCGCGCACCGACCGAAGAAGTTCGACGCCGAGCGTGCCTTCGACGTGCTCGCCCGGCACAAGGTCCGCAACACGTTCCTGGTGCCGACCATGCTGAAGATGATGCGATCGGTCGGCGACCCGCGCCGGCGCTGGAAGCTCGAGCTGCGCTCGATGTTCACGGGCGGCGAGGCGGTCGGCGAAGAGGTCATCCGCTGGGCGCGAGAGGCGCTGGGCGTCACGCCCCACGAAGGCTTCGGCCAGACCGAGGTGAACCTCGTGCTCGGCAACTGCTCGATGCTGATGCCGGTGAAGCCCGGGTCGATGGGGCGGCCGATTCCCGGCCACGTGGTGGACGTGGTGAACGACCGGGGCGGATCAGTACCCACCGGCGAGGTCGGAGAGGTGGCGGTGCGGCGGCCCGATCCCGTGATGTTCCTTCGCTACTGGAACAACGACCGAGCCACCCGTGAGAAATTCGTCGGCGACTGGGCGCTCACCGGCGATCTCGCCCGGAAGGACGAGGACGGCTACTTCTGGTTCGTCGGACGCAAGGACGACGTCATCTCGAGCGGCGGCTATCGCATCGGTCCGGGCGAGATCGAGGACTGCCTGCAGGGCCATCCGGCGGTCGCGCTCGCCGCGGCGATCGGCGCGCCCGATCCCGTGCGCGGCGAAGTGGTCAAGGCGTTCGTCCAGCTCCACTCCGGGGGGGCCGGCACGAGGGAGCTGGCGCGCGAGCTTCAGGCCTGGGTGCGCACGCGTCTTTCCGCCCACGAGTACCCGCGTGAGATAGAATTCATCGAGGCGCTGCCCGTGACGACCACGGGCAAGGTGCGGCGCGCCGACCTGCGCCAGCTCGAACGGCGGCGGCGAGGACTGGAGACCTGAGATGGCCTACGACTACGGCAAGCACTTCGGCGAGATCACGCTGACGCAGGACCTCACCACGCTCCCGGAGGAGCGCACGTGGCGGCTCGCGGCGCCGGACCGAGAGCCGGAACCTCACCAGATCGTGCTCTATCTCGGCTGCAACGTGCTCCGGACCTCGCACATGGTCCGCACCGTCACCGCCATCTTCGACCGGCTCGGGCTCGACTACGTCGCGGTCGGGGGCCCGACCTATTGCTGCGGCATCGTTCATCACCGGCAGGGCGACACGGCAGCGTCCGGCGGGATGAACCGGCGCACCGTCGAGCTCTTCCAGCGCTACAAGCCCGACGAGGTCGTGATGTGGTGCCCGTCGTGCATGTACTTCTACGACGAGATCCAGAAATTCCCCTGGCCGTTCCCCGTGCGTCACGCGACCGAGTTCCTGGCCGACCGTCTGCCCGCGCTCGAGTTCACGCACCGGGTCGACGCCGCCGTCGCGCTCCACTCCCACAGCCAGAGCGAGCCGCGCCGGCGCGAGGGCGCCGCGGGCCGCCGCCTGCTGGAAGCCGTGCCCGGTCTGCGCTTTGTCGAGATCGAGTCGGAGCCGCGGTTCGGCCGCCTCTGCACCGTCGAGGTGCAGGCGCAGCTCGGCCAGGACGTGTGGGACGCGCTGATCCGCGATGAGCTCGGCCGGGCGCGCGCGGGCGGCGCCGGGATCCTCGCGACGATCTACCACGGCTGCCAGCGGCTCATCTGCGGCTTCGAGCCGGAGGGCCCGATCGGCATCGAGCACTACCTCTCCGTCTTCGCCCGCGGCCTCGGGATCGAGTTCGAGGACCGGTACAAGAAGTTTCGCCTCTGGCAGGACCCGGAGCGGGTGCTGGCCGAGACGACGCCGTGCCAGAGGGCGAACCACGTGGACCCGGCGCGCGCGCGCGAGCTCGTCGCGAGGACGTTCGGCCGCTTCGCCGCGGCGCCGGCCGGAGGGAACGCGCCGGCCTCCTAGTCGCGGTGTCGCGCGAGCGCGAGCGAAACGTCGTGGAGATCGGCCTCTTCACCGAGTTCGAATGGCGTCCCGGGGCCGACGAGGCCCAGGCCTTCGCCGACTCGTTGGCCCAGATGACGGCGGCCGAGGATCTCGGCTACGACGCCGTGTGGCTCGCCGAGCTGCACTTCCAGAAGGAGCGCTCCGTTCTGTCCTCGCCCCTCGTCGTCGGTGCGGCGATCGCCGCGCGGACGAAGCGCGTGAAAATCGGTCTCGCCGTCCAGGTGCTGCCGTTGAGCCACCCCTTGCGCCTTGCCGAGGACGTGGCGACGCTCGATCACGTGAGCCGAGGACGGCTCGACTTCGGTGTGGGACGGAGCGGGCTCCCGGCCCACTACACGGGCTTCAACATCCCGTACAGCGAGAGCCAGGAGCGGTTCGACGAGACGCTCGAGATCCTCCTCAAGGCATGGACCGAGGACCGGTTCACGTTCGAGGGCAAGTACTTCCAGTTCCGCGATGTGTGCACGGTCCCCAAGCCGTACCAGAAGCCCCACCCGCCGCTCCGCATCGCGGCGGTGACCGACGACTCGTCGTCCGCCGTCGGACGGCGGGGCCGACCGATCTTCCTGGCGGTGCGGACGTCGAGCATCAGCGAGCTCAAGCGGTTCGTCGTCAGCTACCACGCCGGCTGGCGCGAGGCCGGCCACCCCGGGCCCGGCGAGGTCGACGTGATCGTGCCAGTCTACGTGTCCGACACGGAGCGCCGCGCGCGCGAGGAGACCGAGGTCAGCACGATGCACTTCTACAGGTCGATCGGCGAGGCGCTCCTCGACGGGCCGCGGCGAGCGGTGGGCGAGCGGATTCGTCGCATGAGCTTCGACGACGTCCTGCGGGAATTCGCGGTCTACGGCACGCCCGAGTCGGTCATCGAGCGACTTCAAGCGTTGCGCGAGGCCCTCGGCTACTCGAAGCTCTGCGTATGGATGAACGTCGGCTCGCGGGTCCCGCCCGAGCGCGTGTTGGCCTCGATGCGCCTCTTCGCGGAGCGCGTGGCCCCGCGGCTCGGGTGATGCCGCCCGCCCCGGCCTCGACGCCGAGCGTCGCGTGGTCCGGGCCCCGGCTCACGCGAACGCGGGGTCGATCCTGACCTCGACGAGGTACGGGCCGCCGCTCGCGAGCCCCCGGCTGACGGCCGGGCCGATGTCCGACGCCTTCTCGACGCGCGCGCCGGGAACACCGAGCGCGCGGGCCAGGCCCACGAAGTCGATCAGCGGCTTGTCGAGGTCGATCGCGACGTAGCGGTCGTCCTCGGCCGAGAAGCCCTTCAGCGCCTTCGTCCGCTGCTTGAGGATCCGGTACGAGACGCCTTCCTGTCTGAGGATCTGGAGGAACGCCTGCTTGCCGGTGATGTAGGCCATCGGGGCAGATGATAAGCTCTCTCCCGTGTCAGTTCCAGATGCACCGCTGCTACGCGCCGCGCGCCGGGCGCCGACGCCGTACACTCCCATCTGGCTCATGCGGCAGGCCGGGCGCTACCTGCCGGAATACCGCGCGATGCGCGAGCGGCACGGGTTCCTCGAGCTCGCTCGCAACCCCGAGGCGGCGGCCGAGGTCACGCTCCAGCCCGTCGCGCGGCTGGGCGTCGACGCGGCGATCCTCTTCGCCGACATCCTGCTGATCGTCGAGCCGCTCGGCGTCGGGCTCGAGTTCGCGAAGGGAGAGGGCCCGGTCATCCATCGCCCCCTCCGCAGCGAGGCCGCGATCGCGCGGCTCGACCGCATCGACGTCGAGTCCGCGGTGCCGTTCGTGTTCGAGGCCGTGCGCCGCGTGAAGCGCGCGCTGGGCGGGAAGGTGCCGCTGATCGGCTTTGCGGGCGCGCCGTTCACGGTGGCGTCGTATGTCGTCGAGGGCGGCCCCTCGCGCGACTATCTCCACACCAAGCGACTCATGTACGAGGAGCCCGAGGGCTGGAGCCGCCTCATGGGCATCCTCGTCGACGCGACCGCGCGCTATCTCAACGGTCAGATCGCCGCCGGCGCCGAGGCGGTGCAGATCTTCGACTCGTGGGTCGGCGTGCTCGCGCCCGACGACTACCGGACGTTCGTGCTGCCGCACACGCGCGCGCTGATCCGCGCGCTGAGGGAGGGCACGCCGGTCATCCACTTCGGCACCGGCACGGCGTCGCTCCTGCCCTCGATGCGCGCCGCCGGCGGCGACGTGATCGGCCTCGACTGGCGCGTCGATCTGGACGCGGGCTGGGCGGCCGTGGGCCACGACGTCGCCGTGCAGGGCAACCTCGATCCGGCCGTCCTGCTCTCGAAGCCCGCGTACATCCGCCAGCGCGTGAAGGACATCCTCGACCGCGCCGCCGGCCGCCCGGGCCACATCTTCAACCTCGGCCACGGAATCCTTCCGCAGACGCCGGTCGAGCACGCCCG
>QHSR01000035.1:6747-50445 GCA_003221635.1 Candidatus Rokuibacteriota bacterium
CCCTTTCTCGAGATCGTCACGCGCGGGCGGAGCATTTCCGCGGAGCGGCTGGAGGAGGTCGTCCACCACTACAAGCAGATGCCGGGCGGTCGCTCGCCACTCGCCGAGCTCACGTTCGCCCAGGCCCGCGGCCTCGAGCAGGCGCTCGCCCGGGCGGGGCCGGCGCTGCCGGTCTTCGTGGGGATGCGCAACTGGCACCCGTTCCTCCACGAGACCCTTGCCGAGATGGCGGGCAAAGGCGCCAGGCGCACGCTCGGCATCATCCTTTCGCCGCTGCGGACCGAGGCCTCGTGGGAGCGCTACATGCAAGACGTCGCCGAGGCCCGGGCCCGCGTCCCGAGCGCGCCCGAGGTCGGCTTCGCGCCGGCGTGGTTCGAATACCCGCGCTTCGTCGCGGCGGTCGCCGATCGCACGCGGGCGGCGCTCGATGAGATTCCCCGAGACGTCCGGGCCTCCGCGCCGCTGGTCTTCACCGCTCACAGCGTGCCGGTCGCCATGGCTGATGCCTCGCCGTACGTGTCGGACCTGACCGCGGCGGCGCGCGCCGTCACGCGGCGCCTCGCGCACTCTCGCTGGTCGATCGCCTATCAGAGCCGGAGCGGGAGCCCGCGCGAGCCGTGGCTCGAGCCCGACGTCGCCGCCGTGGTCCAGCGCCTGGCGGCCGACGGAGCGCGCCACGCCGTCGTCGTGCCGATCGGCTTCGTGTGCGATCACGTGGAGGTGCTGTACGACCTGGACGTCGAGGTCGGCCGCGTGGCCGCCGCCGCCGGTCTCAGCCTGCATCGCGCGGCCGCCGTGAACGATCATCCCGAGTTCATCGCGATGCTGGCGGACCTGGTTCGCGTGGCGAGCGGCCGGCGGTGACGTGGCTCGACTGAAGCTCGCCGTCATCGGCGGTGGGATCACCGGGCTCGCGGCGGCCCACCGCGCGGTCGAGCTCGCTCGCGAGCGAGCGATCGCGCTGGAGCTGACGCTGTTCGAGGCACGCCAGCGGCTCGGCGGCACCATCGCGACCGAGCGGAGCGGCGGGTTCCTGATCGAGGCGGGCCCCGATTCGTTCCTGTCGGACAAGCCGTGGGCGCTGGCGCTCTGCCAGCGGCTCGGCGTCGAGGACCGGCTGGTCCGGGCCGACGATCGCTTCAGGAAGGTGTTCGTGTGGCGCGCCGGGCGTCTGCATCCTCTGCCGGTCGGATTTCAGCTCCTGGCGCCGACGAAGCTCGGTCCGTTCATCAGGTCGGGACTGTTCTCCTGGCCGGGAAAGCTCCGCATGGGCTTCGACCTCGTCCTGCCGCGGGGCGTGGCCGACGACGAGAGCCTGGGCGCCTTCGTGCGCCGGCGGCTCGGCCGCGAGGCGCTCGAGCGGGTCGCCCAGCCGCTGGTCGCCGGCATCTACACGGCCGATCCCGACGACCTTTCCCTCGCGGCGACGATGCCTCGCTTCTGCGAGCTCGAGCGGCGCGAGCGGTCCGTCGTGCTGGGGCTCTGGCGGGCGGCCCGGAAGGCGCCGCAGGAGGGCACGAGCGGAGCGCGCTGGAGTCTCTTCGTGACATTCCGGAACGGAATGGCGGAGCTGGTCACGACGCTCGCGTCGCGGCTTCCGCCGGGTACCGCGCTGCTCAAGCACCGCGTGGACGGACTCGAGCGCCATGGCCACGGCTGGCGTGTCCTCAGCGCCGAAGGCGCCGCGGTGGAGGTCGATCGGGTCATCATCGCGGCCGAGTCGTACACCAGCGGCCACTTGCTACGCTACGTCGATCCGGCGCTCGCGACGCTGCTCGGCGAGATCCCGTACGCCTCCTCGGCGACGGTGACGCTCGGATACCGCCGCGAGGACGTGCCGAATCCGCTCGACGGCTTCGGGTTCGTGGTCCCGCGCACGGAGCGCCGCGCGGTGCTGGCCTGCACGTTCTCGAGCGTGAAGTATCCGGGCCGAGCGCCCGAGGGGTACGTGCTGCTCCGGTGCTTCGTGGGCGGCGCGCTGGACGAAGGCATTCTCCAGTCGGAGGACGCCACGCTGGTCTCGCGCGCTCGCGACGAGCTGCGCCAGGCGCTCGGCGTCACCGCGGAGCCCGTCCTCTGGCGCGTCTCGCGCTGGCCCAAGGCGATGCCACAGTACCACGTGGGCCATCTCGGCCGCGTCGAGACGATCGAGCGATGCGCGGCCGCGATCCCTGGCTTGCATCTGGCGGGCGGCGCCTATCGAGGCGTCGGGATCGCCGACTGCGTGAGATCGGGCGAGGCGGCCGCCGGGCGGGCGCTTGGCGTCGAGGCGGCGCCGGCCTCAACCGAGGACGGCGCGCGTGTGCTCGCCAACGCGATACGGCGCCGCCCCGCGCGGCGCCACGGGCCGGTGGTCGACGTGAAAGGGCACGGCGGTGATCCGCACGGCCCCGCGGGCGGGGTGGTCGATGAGGGGAAACGCCTGCCGCTCGGCCAGGTGAGGGTGCGCGACGACCTCGGCGGGCGAGAGGACCACGGCGGCGGGAACCCGCGCCGCCGTGAGCGTCGTCACCGCGTCCTCGACGGTCTTGAACTGATCGAGCCACGTGCAAATGATCGGGTGCAGCTCGGCCCAGTGCTCGCGGCGCGCCGCCGGCGTGGCGAAGCGCGGGTCCGACGCCAGCTCGGGCCGGTCCATCATCGCCACCAGCCGCGGCCAGAGCTGCGGGGCGCCGACGGTCTGCATCGCCACGTGGCGTCCGCCGATTCCGTGGACGACCATGCCCGGCCGCGGGCCGGGATACTCCGCGCCGGCGTTCAGCATGCCGCCGTAGTTGATGTCCTCGGCGGCGACGAGACACTCGAGCATCGAGACGTCGAGGTGCCCGCCCTGGCCCGTTCGCGCCCGCCGCCAGAGCGCCGCCAGGATGGCGCCGAAGGCGTGCGTTCCCGCCAGCACGTCGGCCGCCTGGAGATACCCGGGCCGCGGCGCCGGATCGTCCTGCTGCTCGAGATGCATGATGCCGGACATGGCGTTGATGATGTGGTGGAAGGCAGGCTGCAGGCTCAGAGGCCCGGTCTGGCCGAAGCCGGAGATCGAGCAGTAGACGAGATCGGGCCGGACGGCCGTGAGCGTGGCGTAGTCGCAGCCGAGCTTCGCGACGACCCCCGGCAGGAAGTTTTCGACCACGACGTCGGCGGCGCGCGCGAGGTCCAGCACGACCTCGCGGGCCTTCGGGTGCGCGAGGTCGAGCGCGACGCTCCACTTGCCTGCGTTGATCCGGATGAAATAGGTGGCCTGGTCGGTGCGTCCCGGCTCGAGCTGGACGTGACCGCGCCGCGTGTCGTCCCCCTCGCCCGGGCGCTCGACCTTGATCACGCGCGCGCCCAGGTCGGCGAGCAGACGCGTGCAGTAGGGGCCGGCCAGCACGCGCGTGAAATCGAGGACGGTGAGACCGGCGAGGAGCGCGTCGTCCGAACCGGGCATGGGATCTCCTTGTCCTTCGCGTATTCGGTCCATTAGTCTAGCAGGGCGTTCGATCGGAGACCCGGGAGGACACCGCATGCGGGGCGTCGATGCTTGAGGTCGTGACCATGAAGGAGATCGACGCGATCTTCGCCGTGACCGACGCCCTCGGCATCCACCGTGAGGCGCTGGTGATCCCGCTCGGTCCTGCCGCGCCGGGGCGCGTCCGCCGGCTGCCGAGCGGGAAGCTCGAGATCACCGTCGACGCCGCGCGCCCGATCGACGAGTGGGTCACGGAGCTTCCACGGCTCATCGCCGCCGCCCAGGGGAAGTGAGCTGACGGCGGAGCTCAGGCGCGGGCTCGGCGTCGCCCCGCTCGCCGCGATCGTCTTCTTCAACGTGAGCGGCGGGCCTTACGGGATCGAAGACGCGGTCCCCACGCTCGGTCCTGGCATGACGCTCGTGCTGCTCGTGCTCACGCCGCTCTTCTGGAGCTTGCCCGTCGCCCTGGCCATGGCCGAGCTCGCGTCGGCGATGCCGGATGAAGGCGGCTACGTGACGTGGACGCGGCAGGCCTTCGGGCCGTACTGGGCGTTCCAGGTCGGCTGGTGGAGCTGGATCGACAGCTTCGTCGATGTCGCCGTGTACCCCGCGCTGTTCGTCGAGTATCTCCGCTTCTGGCTGCCGGCGATGACCTCGACGGAGCGCTGGCTCCTGGTCGTCGCCTTCATCGTCGTGCTGACCGGGCTGAATCTGCTCGGGGTGCGTCCGACCGGACAGGCGGCGCTCGCGCTCGCCGTCGCGTCCCTGCTGCCGGTCGCGGCGCTGACGGTCTTCGCGCTGCTCGGGTCCCTGACAACGCCGTGGGTGCCCCTGTCGCCGTCGGGCCAGGGGCTCGAGGCGCTGGGGCTCGGGCTCGCGGTGCTCATGTGGAATTACTCGGGGTGGGACACCCCGAGCACGGTCCTCGGCGAGACCCGAGCGCCGGAGCGCGCATTCCGATCGGCGATCTTCCTGACACTCCCCGTGCTGACGGCGGCGTACCTGCTCCCCGTGGGCGCGGCGCTCGCGAGCGGCGCGCTGGAGTGGAGCCAGTGGACGACCGGGGCACTGCCCGCGATCGGACGATCGGTAGGGGGCGAGTGGCTCGGTCACGCGGTCACGGCCGGCGCCGTCCTGGGCACGGCCGGGCTCTTCATGTCTTTGCTCCTCACCAACTCGCGTCTGCCGTACGTGCTGGCGCGCGACCGCGCGATGCCCGCGTGGCTCGGTGTGGTCGACCAGCGCTTTGGCACGCCGTGGACGGCGGTCGTCGTCTCCGCGGCGTTCTACGCGGCCTTCGCCGCGTTCTCCTTCAAGGAGCTGGTCGTCCTGGACGTGTGGCTCTACTCGCTGAGTCTGGTCGTCGAGCTCGCCGCGTTCGTGCGACTGCGTGTGACGGCGCCGGACATGCCCCGGCCGTGGCGGGTCCCGGGCGGCTTCGCGGGCGCCCTCGGCGTCGCCGTATTCCCCTTGCTCTTCTGTGTGGGCGCGATGGCGACCGCGGGGCGGCTCAATACCATCGCCGGCGTGGGGGCCGCGCTCACCGGACCGCTGGCGTACCGCTTGCTCGGCCGACGCGCTAGGCTGGCCGGGGAGGGCCGGGCATGAAGGGCGTGGTCAACAGCGTGGCCTACGCGGGCGGCCTGCGTATCGGAGAGGTGGCGATCCCCGACATCAGCGAGGTCCTCAAGCAGCCGGGCCGATTCGTGTGGATCGGCCTCCACGAGCCGGACGCCGAGGTGCTCGCCGAGGTCCAGCAGGAGTTCTCGCTCCACGACCTCGCCGTCGAGGACGCCGCCCGCGCCCACCAGCGGCCGAAGCTCGAGCGCTACGGAGATTCGCTCTTCATCGTCCTGCGCACGGCCCACCTCGATCCGGCGACCGGGGGGATCGAGTTCGGGGAAACGCACCTCTTCGTCGGGGCGAGCTACGTCGTCTCGGTCCGGCACGGGCCGTCGCTTCCCTACGTCGCGGTGCGCTCGCGTTGCGAGGCGAGCCCGCCGCTTCTGGCCAGGGGACCCGGCTTCGTGCTGTACGCGCTCATGGACTTCATCGTGGACCAGTATTTCCCCGTGGTCGACGCGTACGAGGACAAGCTGCAGGCGCTCGAGGGCGCGATCTTCGACAACACCTTCAGCCGAGACACGACCGAGCGCATCTACGGGCTCAAGCGCGACCTGCTCGAGGTGAAGCGAGGGGTCGCCCCGCTGGTCGACGTGTGCAACCGGCTCGTGCGCGCGGACGCGGCGCTGCTCCCCGAGGATGTGCGCGTCTACTTTCGCGATGTGTACGACCATGTGGTCCGCATCAACGAGATGATCGACACGCTGCGCGAGCTCCTCACCAGCGCGCTCGAGGCGAATCTGTCGCTGATCTCGGTCTCCCAGAACGAGGCGATGAAGCGGCTGGCGGGCTGGGCGGCGATCTTCGCGGTGCCGACGATGATCGCGGGCGTCTACGGCATGAACTTCAAGTTCATGCCCGAGCTCGAGTGGTTCTACGGGTACCCGCTGGTGATGGCTATCATGCTCGGGGCCTGCGGATACCTCTTCTACCGCTTCAAGCGCTCGGGCTGGCTCTGAAGCGGCTCATCGCCGGGTCCGCCCGAGGTTCTCCTCGATGACGGCGGCCAGGCAGTCCAGGGACGCGAGCGAATAGACGTAGGTCTTCCAGTCGACGGCGACGTGGTCTTCCCGCTCGCCCGGGCGGGTCATCGGGAAGATCTCGACCGAGACGTTGGGCCCCGGCCCTGAGCAGCCGCCGGCGCACCCCTCGCGGAAGCGCACGCGCTCGTCCAGCCCGCGCTCGGCGACGAGGTCTCGCAGATGGCGCAGGATCGCCGCCGCGGTCAGTCTGACGGACCGTCCCCCGCGCGCGATCGGCAAGGCCACGCTGCCGGGCTCGCGGGGGCACACGGTGATCACGATCCGGCGAAGGGTCACGCGCGCGCCCGCGTCGCGGCGAGCCGGGCCGCAGCGACGACCGGTTCCTCGGCGGGCCGGTGCCAGCGCGCCCGGAGGCCGGCCAGGGCGACGGCGCGAATGGTTCCGGCGCGGAACCACGGATCATCGAGCACGCTTCCGGCCCAGCTTGCGTTCACCGGCTGCGGAAGCTTCAGCGTCCGCGCGACCTCGACGGCCCGTGCCGCGAGATGCCGCTGGCCTTCCCTCACGATTCGCCGCGCGCGCCGGTCACCACGGCGGGCGCGCGCGAGCACGCCGGGAGCCAGGGCGGCGATCGTCCTGACCGGATCCGGCGCGTGCACGGCCCGGAGCGTGGAGAGAAGGCCCCCGTCGCGGACCGCCTCCCTGAGCCACTCGCGACCGAGCCAGAAGCCGGAGCCCTCGTCGCCGACCAGCGGTCCGAGACCCCCGGCGCGCGCCCAGCGGCTCCCGGCGTCCCTGCCGACGACGATCGATCCGGTGCCAGATAGCAGGAGCACGCCGGGCCGCTGTCCGAGCGCCCCCAGCAGCGCGGCCTGCGCGTCGGAGATGACGTGAACGCGCCCCGCCAACCCTCGTAGGCGGCGCGCCAGCGCCCGCCGCTCGCCGGCGGTCCAGAGCCCCCGCGAGGCCACCACGAGGGACGCGACGTGCCGTCGGGTCCACCGGCGACGCCGCCACACCGCCCGCAATATCGACGCGAGGTTCTGCAGACTCCGGTCGGCGGGCACCACGAGCGTCCGGGCGCGGCGCGCGCCGGTCCAGACGGCGACGCGGGCCCACGTTCCGCCGACGTCGACGCCGACGCACATGGCCTTCGGCCCAGGCTCGTGTCGAACCGCGGACAGGATTGCCACTCTGTCCATTATGAGGCCCCGGGAAGCGATCGAAGGCTTCTGAAATGACAGGCTTTCCGCTTATTCGGGCCCTGGCATGGCGGATGCTCGACAGGGGCTCGGAGGATCTGGTCATGGGCAAGACACTCGCAGCCTGGATCATGGTGGCCGGAGCGGTCGCGGCGCCCGCGATGGGACCGCGAGAGACCGTGGAGTCGACGGTCGGCCGCGTGGTCACGCTGATCCAAGACGGCGATACCGTGAAAACCGAGTCGGCGACACGGCAAGCGACGGATCGGCGGACGGAGCTCCGGAAGCTCGCACGCGAGCTCTTCGATTTCGAGGAAGTGACGCGGCGCACGCTCTCCCGCCACTGGGCCGCGCGCTCCGCCGATGAGCGGGCCGAGTTCGTGGCGCTCTTCACCGACCTTCTCGAGCGCTCGTACATCACCCGGGTCGAGGCGTACGCGGGTGAGAACATCACGTACCTCGGGGAAGCGGTCGACGCGAGCTTCGCCACGGTGCGGTCGAGGATCCTCACGGATCGCCGCAGCGAGATCGCGCTCGACTACCGGCTCCATCTCCGGGATGGCCGGTGGCGCGTCTACGATCTGCAGATCGACGGCGTGAGCTTCGTCTCGACGTATCGCAGCCAGTTCGACCGGATCATCCAGGCGGAATCCTACACGGCGCTCCTCGAGCGCATGCGCAAGAAGAGCTTCGAGGCCACCGTGGCCGAGCGCGGCGGTAAGAAGCTCTAGCAAGGCCTTGCTCGTGCTCTCCGAGATGAAGGTGCTCGCGTTCGGTTGGTCGTGGCTGGTGGTCCTCGGCACCGTCGGAACGATCCTGCTCGCTCTCACGTTCTCCGCGACCGCGCGCCGAGACTCCTCCCGGCCGAGCTAACCCCGACCGAGGCCGAGGATCCATCCCTCCACGCGGCGTGCGTGGTCCGGGGGCTCCGGGACCGCGTCGTCGAGCAGAAGCCGTGCGAGCGCGATGCAGGCGATCGTCGCGTCGAAGGGATCCTCACCGGAGCGCGACGACCCGAAGCCCCCCTTCAGAAGGCCCCGGACGGCGTCGAGATCGAGCCGGGCGTCGGTTCCGGCGCCGCGGAGCAGCGCGCGGCCGCAGGCGGCGCGCGCCGCCGGGTCCGACTTACGGGAGACCCTGACGCCCAGGGTCCGCAGGAAGAACGCCGGATACATCTCGGCGATGACGGGGCGGCCCGAGGCGACCAGCTCCGTCAGCGGCCCATCGAACGGCCAGAGCGCCACGCGGTCGAGCCGCGGGGTAATGATGTCGCGCCAGACGCATGCGGCCGACCGGCCCACCTGCCGCGGGCCCACCAGCCAGAAGATCGGACCGGCGCCCGCCCGCTGATCGCACTCACGGGGCGAGAACGCCGCATCCCCGAGCGCCTTCCGGAGGTCGTTGCGGGACGTCCCCTTCACGCCCCGGAGGGGGTAGAAGGGACGCTCGGTCGTGATGTCCTCGGCCCGGGCCGCGAATTCGTAGAAGTGGCTGAACCGGCCGGCGCCGAAGGCGCCGAGCGCCTCACGGAACGAGCGAAGGCCGGCTTTCGCCCCATACTCGCGCGAGACGCCGATGGGGCAGTCGAACGCGACGACGGCGTCGCCGGGCAACTCGAGGGCGGCGACGTCCTCGACGGGACGCGGCGGCGCCAGAACGTAGCGACCTCGGCGCAGCACCGCCCGGCACAGCTGGCGTTTGCCCGGAGTCGCCCCCCAGTCGATCGCCAGGATCTCGCCGGGCGGCCGGCGAAGCCGGCTCACCCGTGGAGGAGACGCGCGACGACCGCGTCGAGCTGACACTTCCTGAACCCGTAGGCGGTGATCCCGAGCACGCCCGCCGACAGCAGGGCGGCGTCATACGGGTCGCGAAGGAGCACGACGGCCAGCGCCCGCGCGCGCGTCTGGAGCTCGGCCAGCAACTTCGCATTCGACGGATAGAGGTGGGCGTCGAACAGGAACAGCACCATCGCGTCGGAGGCCTCGGCCAGGGCGCCGGCGCCGGCGATCTCCGCGTCGGTCGGCTCGATCGCGACCAGGTGCGTGATCGGCGCGATGCCCGCACGGCCGAACACCTCGGCGACGTATGCGGTCTCGGCGGCGACCTCGGGCTCGATCGTGATCCGCGGCGCCAGATCTGAGAAACGCGGAAACACGACGCCGACGCGCCCGTTGAGCGCGCGGCGCAGATCGGGACGCCCGGGCGCCGTGACGGTGACCGAGCGCGTCGCGATGGCCCGCGCGAGCGGCCCGGCGTCCGGCTCCGGGGCGGGCGGGCCGCCCTCGAAGCGGGTGGGGCGGCGCTCCCGAAGGCGACGCACGCGTTCGGCCGCGGCCTCGAGGTCGCCGGTCGCAAGCACGCCGGAGCGGTACGCATCGACGAGCGCGCGGGCGGCGGCGCGCTGGGCCGGCTCCGTGTGGCAGACGAGGAGGAGATCGTGGCCGGCCGCGGCCGTCTTCACCACCGCCTCGCCGATCGGGCACGTCTCTCCGATGGCGCCCATCTCGAGGTCATCCGAGACGATGACGCCCGCGAACCCCACTTCGCCCCGCAGGTAGTCGCGGACGATGCGCCGCGAGAAGGTCGCCGGTACGCGCGTCGTGTCGAGGTTCGGGTAGACGGGGTGGCTCGTCATCAGGCACTCGATGCCTTCCTCCACGGCGGCGAGAAAGGGCGGGAGATGCGTTGCGCGCATCTCGGCCCAGGTCGAGTCGATCGTGGGCAATCGAAGATGGGCATCGAGCGGCGAATGGCCTTTGCCCGGGAAATGCTTGGCGCACGCCGAGAGGCCCCCCTTCTGCATCCCCTTGATGCGCGCCACCCCGTAGCGAGTGACCACGGCCGGATCCTTACCGTACGAACGGATCCCGATGTTCGGGCTATAACGCTCGGTCAGGACGTCGAGCACGGGCGCGAAGTTCACGTCCACTCCGAGCCGGCGTAGCTCGCGCGCCTCGAAGAGGCCCTGGCGGAACGCGAACGCCTCGTCGCCCGCGGTTCCCGTCGCGAGGTTGTCGGGGAAAATTGTCGTGGCGCGACCCAGCATGACGATGCGACCGCCCTCGTGATCGGTGGCGACGAGCAAGCGCCGGCCGAGGGCCGATTCGAGATCGTGCAGGAGTCGGCCGTGCTGCTCCGGCGTCTCGAAGTTGCGCCGGTAGAGGATGAGCCCGGCGGCGCGCGTGTCGTGGAAAAGACGGATGTCCGCATCGGTGAGCCTGGGGCCGGACAGGCCGAACATCAGGCGTTCCCCGATGAGGTCTTCGAGGTTACCCACATTGTGATTATAGGCTGCGATCAGCTCGCCGACGGCGACCTGCGAAAGGCGCTCACTGTCAGATCGCTGACACCGGAAGTGCCGCCGCGACGCCGACAACGCCGAACCACACCCACAAATCCCCTGAGTTCCGATCCGCTCGGTTCTGGCACGACGGCTGCACTTGTTCGTCGTGAAGGAACCGACGAAGGGGAGAATCTGATGCGTCATTGGCTCATCGCGGTCGTCATCGGGACCGTCGCACCGGGCCTGGCCGTTGGATCGGCGGCGCTGGCCCAGACAAAGGCGAAGGCTGCCGACGCGCCTGCAGGCGCGTTCGAGAGGCTGTCGCTCGGGAACCAGAAGGTCGCGGCATCGCTGTACGAGACCCAGAACGCCGGAAGGCCCGAGCCGGGCTCCACCGGGACGACGCCGACCGCCCGGCCCCTCACGCTCGACGAAATCGCAGCGAGAAGGCAGGCCGGTCAGGGTTGGGGGCAGGTCTTCAGGAACATGCAGGCGCAGGGGCTCGTGCGGGAGAAAAGTCTCGGCCAGGTGGTCGTCAAGTACGGCCAGTCCACCCGGCCGGGTCACGTAGAAAACGCAAGCGGTAACGGCAACGGCAAAGCGGACGCTTTCGGAGCCGGCTCCAACGGATCCGCGGACGGTGAGTCTCACGGTAACGGCAAGGGGGCGAAGTGATGGACAAGAGTTGGAATCCCTGGAAGGTGACGTCAATCGGCATGTCCCTCGTCATGGCGACGGCGCTCGTCACGGGGCTCGTCGTCGCGAACTGGTCGGGGTCGAGTCGGGATTCGGAGCAGCGGGTCGCAGTCCCGGCGGGAACCCGTCCGGCCCAGTCGGCACGGACCAAGCCGTCGGCCCCTCAGGTGGTACAGGCGGTGCCGGCGGTGCCGACGCAGGAGGTCGTAGACGCGTGTAACCGGTACGCGACCGATCAGGTCGGCGAGCAGGACAAGACGAAGGAGGTCGTGAAAGACGCTGCGATCGGGGCCGTGGTCGGCGCGGCCGTCGGCGCTGCGGGCGGCGCGGTCGCGGGGGGTGGGAAGGGCGCGGGCAAGGGCGCCGCGATCGGTGGCATCGTGGGCGCCGGGGGCGGCACGCTCTACGGGCTCAACGAAAACAAGAAGAACGACGAGAAGTACCGGGGAGCTTACGCGAGTTGCATGCGCTCGCGCGGCTACGCGGGGTGACGATCCCCTCCCCTGTCCGGAGCTCGACCGGCGCTAGCGGTACATCAGATCGCTAGCGGTACATCAGATAGGGAGCGCGGCGCCGCTTCCAGCGCTCGAGATCGCGCTGCCACGAACGCTCGATCGCAGCGAGCGGCGCCCCGTCCTCGATCGCCCTTCGAATCGCGTCGGTGCCACACAGGATGTCGATCGGCAGGCGCCGCTTCTCGAACTCGTAGGGCGGCCGACGCCACGCGAAGCCTCGAGGCGCGAGCCGGCGCGCGATCGCGATCTCGGCCAGCCCCGTGAGGAACGGCTTGAAGCGCGTCGCGTCGGTCACGTGAACCTGAACGCCCTCGCAGAGTCGTCCCGCCCACTTCTGGAACGTCGGGAGAAACCGCGCGGGCCGGAAGCGCACGCCGGGTAGCCGCTCGCGCTCGAGCGCCGCCGCGTACCCGTGCGCGTCGAGGTAAGGCGCGCCAATCCACTCGAAAGGCCGCGTCGTGCCCCGGCCCTCCGACAGGTTCGTTCCCTCGATGAGACAGCCGCCCGAATAGACGCGCGCGGTATCCGGCGTAGGCATGTTGGGCGAGGGCGGCACCCACGGAAGCCCGGTGTCCTCCCAGAGCATCGCGCGGCGCCAGCCCCGCATCGGCACGACGGTGAGCCTGCAGCCGATGGCATGCTGTTCGTTGAGGTAGGCGGCCAGCTCTCCGATCGTCATGCCGTGACGCACGGCCAGGGGATAGAGGCCGACGAAGGACGCGAACGCGGGGTCCGCCACGGTGCCCTCGACGAGCACGCCGCCGAGCGGGTTGGGCCGGTCGAGCACGACGACCCGCACCCCGATCCGCGCGCACGCGCGCATGGCGAGCGCCATGGTCCAGGCGAACGTGTAGTAGCGGGAGCCGACGTCCTGGAGGTCCACGACGAGCGTGTCGACTCCCCGCAGCATGGCCGCCGTGGGCTCGCGGCGCGCGCCATAGAGGCTCCACACCGGCAAGCCCGTGGCGGGATCGTGGGCCCCTGCGACTCGGGCGTGATCCTGAGGCGCGCCCCACAGCCCATGCTCCGGCGCCAGGAGTGCCAGGACTTTCACCGCTCGCAGATGGCGCAGGAGGGCGGAGGCGTGCTCGTAGCGCCCGTCGATCGACGCCTGATGCGCGAGCAGCGCGATCCGCTGCCGACGCAGGAGCGCCGGACGGCGGCGGACGAGCACGTCGAGCCCCGATTCGACGGCAGGCATCACGTTCGATAGTAGTAGCATGCGGGCGTGCCGGCCTCGCGAATCCGCTATGCGTGTCTCGCCACGGAGCGCACGAACCCGAGAAGCCGCGCCCTCGACCGAATGACGCCGCGTGAGATCGGGGCGCTGATGAACCGCGAGGACCGCCGTGCCGTGCTCGCGGTAGGGCGCGTGCAGCCCCAGATCGCCGCGGCGGTGGAAATGATCGTCACCGCCCTCCGTGACGGCGGCCACCTGATCTTCGTCGGGGCCGGCACGAGCGGACGTCTCGGAGTGCTCGAGGCGGCCGAGTGCCCTCCGACGTTCGGCACGTCGCGTCGGCTGGTGCAGGCGATCATCGCTGGTGGGCGTGGCGCCGTATTCCGCTCGCGCGAGGGCGCCGAGGACGACGCGGCCGCGGCCCGGCGCGCCGTGCGCGCGCGGGTGCGCCGGGGCGACGTCGTCGTCGGGATCTCCGCCAGCGGCGTGACGCCGTTCGTGAGCGCGGCGCTCACGGCGGCCAGGAGGCGAGGCGCGAAGACCGTGCTGGTCGCCTGTAACGCCGAGGGTGCTCTCCGCTCTCCGCGGATGACCCACGTCCGGATCGTCCCCGCCACGGGAGCCGAGGTGCTGGCGGGTTCTACCCGGCTCAAGGCTGGCACCGCCACCAAGCTCGTCCTGAACACCCTGACGACGGCGAGCATGACGCGGCTCGGCCGCGTCTACGGGAACCGGATGGTCGACCTCCAGCCGCGCTCGGCCAAGCTCCGCGCGCGGGCGCTGAGGCTCGTCGCCGAGGTGGCCGGAGTGTCGCACGGCAGGGCGCGGGCGGCGCTCAAGGCTTCGCGTGGCCGAGTGCGTGTCGCGATCGTGGTTTCGCGGAGTGGACTGAACGCGGCCGAGGCGTCGCGCGCTCTCGGAGCCGCGGGCGGATCGCTACGGGTGGCGCTTCAGAAGTTTCGGCGAAAGTAGCGGGCGCGAATGCGGACAGGCTCGAGCTTGAGCGCGAAGAGCAGCCAGCCGAAGGGGAGGACGATCGCGGCGACGGTGAGCCAGAAGGTGCTGCTTCTCCAGAACCCGCTCTCTCTTACCCTGTCCATGCCCCTTGTCTAAGCAACGAGAGTGCCATTTGTGACCGGGCGTATAACTATGGGAAATATATGGTGTAAATAGCCAGAAAAGCGATCGTATTCTGGAAGGAAGCGGTAATTCTTTTACCACCGGGCCGTAATTTTTCTTTCCCTGTCGCCTAGTTGTGAGATGGACCCGCGGTGTCCGAGAGCCTCACAGGTGTGCGGCCCCTCAGGTAGTCGAAATCGCATCCGGCGTTGACCTGCAGAATGTGGTTGAGGACGCAGCCACGGGTGAAGTGCAGTGGCCGCGGCTTCCACGCGGTCCGGCGACGCGCCGGGATCGGCGCCGCGCCCACTCGGGCATGGCCGCGGACTTCGTCAGACGTCTGGGCCGTCGATGACCCTGCGCCACTACGCAGAGCGCGCGGCCGCTACTTCCCCCGCGACGGATGCACGATGATGAAGTTCGACTGGTTGGGCATCTTCACCTTTGGCGACGTCTGGGCGTTCATCTCGTCGTTCTCCCTCCGTAAAGTCCGCGCCTGGAGGCTCCTAGGCAATGGCTTCGGTAACCCTCAGTTATGAGCTACGTACGGAACCGCCTTTCGCTGTTTCAGTGAGAATGCTCAAGAAGGGACTCAGCAGCCACTTACTCGCGGTGGGGCGTGATCGGCCGCGGCCTCGGGAGCGTGACGCGTCGTTCACCTCTTGCACGGGCTTCCAGATGGTGTCCGAGACGATGCGAGGCGCGGTAGAGGTGATGACGCTGTCGGGCGAGGCGACCGCCTTGACCTTGCCGTTCTTCCGGGCCTGGCCAGTCCCGCCGTACCGCCGATGCAGGTCGTGTTCGCGCAGAGATTGACGATGTTGGAGGTATGCCAGGTTTTCTTGCCTCGGGACGAGAGGATGCCCGCGTGTTCTAGTTCACGGCAGATAGCCCAGTAGCCGCTGCCCTCTTCCAGCACAAGTTGCTGAATAACCGGCGATTCTTGAAGCGGTGATGTCAAAATGGGCACGCTCTCTGTCGTTCGTGGTCCGGCGTGTCACTTGCCCCTCGCGCGGGAACACTCTGATCACTGATCGGACTCCGCACACCTGCTCGAGTCTCCACGATTTCCAGATGTTTGGCGGCCCCCGATTTGGACGCCCTGATCTTAGCCGCAATCACTGCTTGGCACCCCTTGTGCACCAGAGGACATCGAAGTCTTACGTTCAACGACAGAACCTTCTCTCGATAAAGGCAAACCCGCTGTGAGGCGGGGACGCAAAGCCACGGATCAAGCGAGTCGCTTGATAGCCGGGCTACCGAAGGAGAGGCTCACGATGTTTTCCGGCCGCTCGCCCGTTAGTCGCATCGGCTGCGTTCTCCTCTTCGCTTTTCTCGCCGCGATCCCCGGCTTGCTGGTCACTGCGAACGCCTCCTCCGGCGGCGTGCTCTTCCAGAGCAACTGGGACACCGCCCTGGGGACCAGCGATGCGGCGTTCCGGGATACAAGCGCCCCGTTTGGGCCCTGGTCTGTCTTCGAAGTGGGCGGGACCGTCGCGGGGAACCCGAACGAGATGGTGGTCGTCTCGGGTGTCGCCCCGGCGGGCCTGACCAATTCCCTCCGCATCCAGCAGCAGGGAAGCTCGGCCAACGGCTGGTGCCGAGTCGCCAAACAGAATTTCACGCCGCCCTCCCGTGACTACTACCTGCGGTTCTACATTCGGAACGACGATGTGTCCGGCACCAGCCAAGATCACGTCGTGCAGCCGGGCATTAATGCCGCGCAGCATCTCGATCTGGTCTACCTGAACAAGGGCGAGTTCGCGAACGGCTGGCGTCCGCGCATGACCCTCGGCGCGCAGCAGGGCCCCAACGTCACGGCGCCGAACTGGGACCTCACCGGGGTGCTGCTCGCCTATGGCCGGTGGTATCGGTTCGAGTACTGGGTCCACTTCACCGCACCCTCGCGCATGCAGGTGCGCATCCGGATCTACGACGACCAGGGGGTGCTCGTCGCCACCGAGAGCAATTTCAAACCGGACCCCGGCTGGGGCCAATGGCTAAGCGCGACGCTCACTTCGTATTACGCAGGGACGGATCCAGGTGGCGGAATCACGGATTTCGGGATCACGCCTTCGAACCTCGTCAACCTCGAGTTTGGCGGCAACGGCCCGGCGGTGGCGAGCAACACCGGCCGCTTCTGGTATTTCGCGGGAGTGCAGGTTCGGAACGACACGTGGCCGGGGCCGGTGGACGGCGCTCCCGCGCCGACGATGCCGTCGGCGCCGGGCGGGCTGAAACTCACGCGCCTCGGGGGGGAGGTGAGGCCGTGGACCGCTGGCGTTCAGATAGGAGGTAGAGATGAGGCGCATCGGCCGCCTGTGGCTCTTTCGGACGGCGGTGGCGGTGGCCGCATGTCAACTCATCTCGCCGCTTCCTGGGCCGCTGCGACGTCCGCCACCGGCCGCGCTGGGAGTTCTGTTCGAGAGCACCTGGGATACCGCGGTCGGCGCCTCCACGACAAATGCCGTGACCGATGGTGGGCGGTGGCCTAATTACTGGGAATTCAACAACGACACCACCGTTTAAACCAGGTCTATCAAGCGCCGGCGAGAGCGTTGCCGACGTACACCGACCCCACGATCGTGGCGGGGCAGACGGCCTTCAGGGCGGTCCACATCGGTGAGGCGCACCGCCGTGCAGCCCTGCAATAGCCTCGAAAGAATCAATCGCAGTCCCACTCAATGGGAGGATCACTCGAGCCCGCGCACCGCGCTGCGCAGCTCGCTCAGATGCGCCGCCTTCACACGCGATCCGGAAGCATTTTGCGGATAAGAGCCCGCACTCACTCCGTATCTCTATCTCCCGGTCGACAGCAATGTTCCCAGTTGGGAGGATCTGGGCTACGTCGGCTATCAAGTAAGGTTCATGGTTGCCGCGGGCTCCTCCTTGACCGTCCCCCTCGCGGTATCGAGTAGGAGCACCGGCAAGATCGCGTTGTCTGAACGACGCCGGCGGGTGAGCCCTCAATCCCGAGTCGACGAATGCCCGGCTCGACGAGGCTGACGCCAACCACGTCGGACACATTGATCTCGATGACCTCCGGCGGTCCGTCTTCCATTCAAGCCATCCCTGGAAGGCCCTGTCCGGATATCAGGAGCAGGACCCCCTCGTAAATCACCGCAGAAACCGCACGACCGAGGTGTTAGGGGATACGCTCGAATGCACTCGTCGACGTCCATCGCCATGAGATTGCGAAAGAGCATGGTCGTCGGCTTCATGAGGACTTCGCCCAGCGAGATCGTTTGAAACTCCAGAGGAAAGCCGCCCGCGCTCCACCCGCCACGCTTGACGGCCTCGGCGACCTGGCGGAGATGTGCGTTGCAGTTCGTCAACCCGGACCAGGAGTTGGCGATGCCGATCACGGGCCACGAGCGATGCACGAATCCGTCGAGGTCGCTCCGCCCGAACCAGTTGCGGCTTCTGGGCTGGTGTGCTGTCATGTGTGCCTCCGGGGCACCGATTATGGATCGAGGGGGACTTCAATGCGGCTCGCTGGCAAGGTCGCGGTCGTGACGGGCGGAGGCAGCGGTATCGGCCGTGGCATCGTGCTGGCGATGGCGCGCGAGGGCGCCGACGTCGTCATCCCCGACATCCAGGTGTTGAACGCGGAGAAGGTCGCCGGTGAGGCCAAGGGGCTCGGCCGCAAGGTCCTGGCCATGAAGACCGACGTCACCAGCGCCGCCGACGTCAAGGCCATGGTCGACCGCACGCGCGAGACGTTCGGCAAGATCGACATTCTCGTCAACAACGCGGGCGCCGCGGGACCTCCGGGCATGCCGTTCACGAACAACACCGAGGAGGACTGGGACCGCACCTTCGCGGTCAACACGAAGTCGGTGTTCCTGACGTGCAAGGCGATCACGCCCCACTTCATCGACCGGAAGGCGGGCCGCATCGTCAACATCGCCTCGATCGCCGGGCCCATCTCGGCACCGACGATGCCGCCCTACAGCGTGGCCAAGATGGGGGTGATCACGCTCACCCGGATCATCGCCAAGGAGCTGGCGCCGCACGGGATCACCGTGAACGCGATCTGTCCGGGCGTCCTCTGGACGGACTTCTGGCAGAAGCTCGCCGCCCACCTGGCCGAGTCGAACCCCGCCTTCAAGGGCATGACGGCACGCCAGGTGTTCGACAAGCGCGTCGGCGACATCACGCCGATGAAGCGCGAGCAGACCCCCGAGGACATCGGCTGGGCCGCCGTGTTCCTCGCCTCCGACGAAGCGCGCAACATCACCGGCCAGGCGCTGAACGTCGACGGCGGCGTGGTCATGCAGTAGTGCGAGCTGCAGGCCGTCGCGGGGCTGGGGCCCCGCCGGCCGAGGCGAGCCTATACCGCGAAGAGGCGTTCCGCAAGGAGGTCCGCGGCTGGCTCGAGGCCAACCTGCCGGACGACCTGCGCGGGCACGCGTTCGCGGCCTCGCGAGCCGACCGCGACGAGGTCCGGAAGCTCCGCGCCTGGCAGAAGCGGATGTGCGAGGCGGGCTACGTGGGGCTCGACTGGCCGCGCGAGTTCGGCGGGCGGGGCGCGACGATCGTCGAGATGGTTATCCTCTACCAGGAGATGGCGCGCGCCGAGTCGCCGCAGCTCGTCAATCGCGGCGGCGTATCGATGCTGGGTCCCACCCTCATGAAGCACGGGACCGCGGCGCAGCAGGCGCGGTTTCTCGCGAAGATCCTGACGGCCGATGAGCTCGGGTGCCAGGGATTCTCGGAGCCCCACGCGGGTTCGGACCTGGCAAATCTCCAGACGCGCGCCGTGCGGGAGGGCGATCACTTCGTCGTGAATGGCCAGAAGGTCTGGACGAGCATGGCCCACGTCGCCGACTGGTGCTTCCTGCTCGTCCGCACCGACCCGGCGGCCGCGAAGCACAAGGGCATCAGCTTCCTGCTCGTCGATATGAAGACGCCGGGCATCACGGTGCGACCGCTCCGGCAGCTCACCGGGGAGGCCGAGTTCAACGAGGTGTTCTTCGACAACGTGCGCGTGCCGGCCGAGAACCTGGTCGGCAAGCCCCACGAGGGATGGTCCGTCGCCATCACGACACTCGCCTACGAGCGCGACATCCTGACATTCATCCGCCACATCTCCCTACGCAACGCGCTGCACCGGCTCGTGCGCCTGGTGCAGCAGCAGAAGAAGGGCGCCGACCCGATCGTGCGGCAGAAGCTCGCCGCCCTGTGGATCGGCGAGCAGGCGCTCCAGCTCAACGGCTACCGGAGCCTCACCAACATCCTGCGTGGCGGCGCGCCGGGGCCCGAGGGCTCCACCTCGAAGCTCTTCTGGAGCCAGATCGACCAGGAGCTGGCGCACGTCGCCACCGAGGTGATCGGCCCCTACGCGCAGATCGCCCACGGCTCGTCGTGGGCGCCGGACGGGGGCCAGTGGGAGTTCTACGAGCTCCTCGCGCGGGCGAGCGGGATCCGCGCCGGCACCTCGGAGATCCTCCGCAACATCCTCGCCGAGCGCGTGCTCGGCCTGCCCAAAGACTAGCGCCGTCGGTGTCTGCGCCGTTCATGAGGAGCTCGACCCATGAGTGACCTGCTCTACGAGGTGAAGGACAAGGTCGCGACGATCACCCTGAACCGGCCGGACAAGCTGAACGCGTTCACGCGCGACATGATCGACGCGTGGGCGAAGGCGCTCACCGCGGCCCAGCAGGACGACAGCGTCAACGTCGTCGTCGTCACGGGCACCGGGCGCGCCTTCTGCTCGGGCGGCGACGTCGGGCGCATGCGGGAGGGCGAGCCCAGCGCCCTTGACGGTAAGAACAGTCTCTGGGAGGGCGTTCACCGCGTGCCGAAGACGCTCGAGACGGTGGACAAGCCGGTCATCGCCATGGTCAACGGCCTCGCCGTCGGCGCCGGCATGGGCATGTGCGTCATGTGCGACATGCGCGTGGCCGCCGAGTCGGCCCGCTTCTCCACGGGCTACGTCCGCGTCGGCCTCGTGCCGGGCGACGGCGACACGTACTTCCTGCCGCGCCTGGTCGGCGCCGCCAAGGCGCTCGAGCTCTTGTGGACCGCGGACTTCATCGAGGCGCCGGAAGCCCACCGGCTCGGCATCGTGCAGCGCGTCGTGCCGGACGCGCAGCTGAAGGACGCCACCTACGCGCTGGCGCGCCAGATCGCCGACGGCCCCCAGATCCCGATCCGGATGATCAAGCGGCTCGTGTACCAGAGCCTCCGGCTCGACCTCCGGACGCACCTCGACCTCGTCTCTTCGCACATGTCGATCGTGCGCCAGACCGCCGACCACGCCGAGGGAGTCGCAGCGTTCAAGGAGAAGCGTCCGCCGAAGTTCCAGGGCCGCTGACGGTCGCGGCTACATCAGGACCATCTGGGTCTGGATCGTCTGCGCGAGCAGACGGCCCGCGGCGTCGGTCACGCGCGTCTGCCACACCATCGTGGTCCGGCCGCGGTGAAGCGGCGTCGCCTCGGCGCGGACCACGCCCTCGCGTCCCGCCGCGAAGAAATTGGTCTTAGACTCGATCGTCGTCGTCGAGGCGCCCGGCGGCAGATTGAGGAACGTCGCGGTCGCCCCGACCGTGTCGGCGAACGCCATGATCGTCCCTCCGTGGAGCGCGCCCCCGAGCGTCCGCAGATCGTCCCTGATCGTGAGCTCCGCCACGAGGCGGTCCCGGGAGGCCTCGGTGAAGCGCATGCCGAAGAGCCCGGGCAGGTACGCTCGTTGGCGCTCCGTCAGCTCGGCGGGGTCGACTGTCACGAGGCTCTCCTTGGTCAGCGCGGCGAGTCGCCGCCGTACTCCATCTGTGCGGCAACCCGGCGCAGGACGTCGTCGGCGCCGACAACATCGCGGAGCGTCAGGCGCGGAAAAACGAAGAACGCGATTCGCCTCGGCGCCATGACATCAGCAGGGTTGGACCGAGGCCTTGTGGCGCTGGGCGAGCGCCTGGTAGCCCTCGGGGTTCGCCCGCACCCAGCGCTCCGCAGGCGTATGCCCTCGGGAATCTCGGTCTCGGGCGTCACGAGCGCTCCCGCGGCCACCATCGCCCGGGCGCCGATACGGGCACCGTCGAGCACGGTCGCGCCGTTACCAATCAGGCATTCCTCGCCAAGCGACGCCGCGTGGATCGTGCAATTGTGGCCGACCGTCGAGCCGGCGCCGATCTCGGTTCCCCCCCGCGGCGTCACGTGCACGACCGCGCAGTCCTGCACGTTGGCGCCGCGGCGCACGACGATCGGGTTGAAGTCTCCGCGCAGCACGGCGTTGTACCAGACCGAGGCACGCGCCTCGACGGTCACGTCGCCGACGATCACGGCGGTCGGAGCGATGAACGCGGTGGGATCGACCTTCGGACTCTTACCCTCGAAGCTGAACAGTGGCATGGGATGGACCCCCGCAGTATCCTCGAAGTGCTCACATCTTACTCGAATGCGCCCCGCCAGGAGGAGCGAATGCCGATCCCGAAGATCACGGCTGTCGCCACCGCGACTCCGCCTCATCGGTTCACGCAGGCGCAGCTGCTCGCGCTCGCGGGTTATCGCGACGAGGAGCGCGGAGGATTCTTCCGCCGGAGCGACATCGAGGGCCGCCATCTCTGGATCGATCCGGCCACCTTCCGGCCCGACGAATCGGTCGACGAGCTCAGCGAGCGTTTCCGCAACGGCGCGCTGGAGCTCGCCGAATCGGCGGCCCGCCGGGCGCTCGCCGGAGCGGGCTGGGACGCGCGGGACGTGGACTTCCTCACGACGACGACGTGCACGGGTCGTCTCACGCCGAGCCTCGACGCCCACCTCATCGCCCGGCTCGGCTGTCGCTCCGACATCCAGCGGGTTCACGTGGGCGACACCGGGTGCGCGTCCGCGATGGTGGCGCTCCAGCAGGCGTCGAACTACATCGCCGCGGGTCGCGGGCGTCGGGCGCTCGTCGTCGCCGTCGAGATCTGCTCGGCGGCGTACTTCCTGGACGACCGCCTCGAGAGCGCGGTGGCACACGCGATCTTCGCCGACGGCGCCGGAGCGCTCGCGGTCGCGGCCGATGGCGCCGGACCGTCGATCGTCGCGCACCGCACCCTCTTCCACTCCGAGCACCTCGGCGCGATGGGGTTCGAGTATCCCGGGGGGCGGCCGCGCGTGATCCTGTCGAAGGACGTCCGTCGCATCGGCGCCGCCATGATGGGCGAGATGGCGGTGATCCTGATGGCGGCGCAGGGACTCAAGCGCGAGGATATCCGGTACTGGGTCCTGCACTCCGCGGGGCGGCGGGTGATCGACCGCGCCAGAACGCTGCTCGACCTGAGCGAGGAACAGGTCGGTCACTCACGCTCGGTGCTGCGCCGCTACGGCAACATGTCCTCCGCCACGATCCTCTTCGTGCTGGACGACACGCTTCACAATGAAGCGCCCGTCCCCGGCGACTGGGGCCTGATGATCGGCCTCGGACCCGGCTTCGCCGCCGAAGGCGCCCTCCTCCGGTGGTAGCAACAGTGCTCACGCTCGGCGCGAGCGCGGGCCGGTCGGAGCCCCGACTTAGCTCCCACGGGTTGGCGGGCGTGTCGGAGCCACGCGCGCCTTTCTCAGGCCACCCTCGGTCAAAGCCGACCTCGAGGCACTCGCTACAATGAAACGCGCCGAGGGCGCGCTGGAAGTGCTCGACGGCGGGTTGGGCGCGGCGGATCTCGCGGCCACGCTGGCCGACGTCGACCGTCTCAACGCGTGGTTCGGCGGCTACGCGCTGACGCTGCGCGAGATCGGTCGCCTGGCGGCGGCGGTCCCGCGGGAGCGCGCGCTGCGTGTGGTGGACGTCGGCGGCGGCTCGGCGGCGTTCGCGGTGCGCCTGGTGAAGTGGGCGCGCCGGAGGGGCCGGGACGTCCGCGTCGTGGTGGTCGAGCGCGACCGGCCGACCCTCGCGCTCGCGCGGCGGGTCGCCGCGGCGTACCCGGAGGTGCTGCTGGTCCAGGGCGACGCGGCGGCGCTACCGTGCCGGGAGCGCGCCGTCGACATCGTCACGAGCGGCCTCACGCTCCATCACCTCGAGCCCGCGCAAGCCGTCGAGGGTCTCCGCGAGATGACGGCGGCCGCCGGGATCGGCGTCGTCGTGAACGACCTCCTGCGCCGTCGTCTCTCGCTCGGCCTGGTCTGGCTCGCCACGCGTCTTTTCCGGTGTCATCCGATCTCGCGTCACGACGGGCCGCTCTCCGTGCGGCGCTCCTACTCGAGGGACGAGCTGCGCGTGCTCGCCGGGAAGGCGGGCGCGCGGCGATTGACGATCCACGAGTATCGCTTCCTGGGTCGCATGCTGGCGGTCCTGTCGTGACGACGGACGTGATCGTCGTGGGCGCCGGGCCGGCGGGAGCGGCCACGGCCATTTTCCTCGCCGAGCACGGCCTCTCGGTCCGCCTCGTCGATCGCGCGCGGTTTCCGCGTCCGAAAATCTGCGGCGAGTATCTGAGCCCCGAGGCGCCCCGGCTGCTGGACCGTCTGGGCGCGCTCAAGGCGGTCGACGCCGTCGCGAGCCCGCTGAGCGGCATGCGGATCACCGCGCCCGACGGCACGACGCTCGTCGCCACGTACCGGCCCATCGGGGCCTGGCGTCCCTATCGAGAGCACGCGATGGCGCTGCCGCGCGAGGCGCTCGATGCGATCCTCGTGGACCGCGTGCGCTCGCTCCCCGTCGATTTCAGCGAGCAGGTGCGCGTCACCGACGTGATCGTCTCGGGCGACCGGGTGCTCGGCGTCGAGGCGGTCGACGGCGCCCGCCGCCGTCTGACTCTCCGCGCGCCGCTCACGATCGCCGCCGACGGCCGCGCTTCGGTCGTCGCCCAGCGTCTGGGGCTCCGCAGGCCCCATCGCCTCCAGCGGATGGCGCTGGTCACGTACGTCGAAGACATCGCGGGCCTGGGGCGCTTCGGCGAGATCTTCGTCGATCCACCGGACTACGCGATTCTCAACCCCGTCGCGCCGGGGCGCGCGAACCTCAGCGTCGTCGTGCCGGTGGCTCACGCAGCGCCGTGGAGCGGGCGCCTCGACGCCTTCTTCGACGCGCGCGTGAAGCAGCTCCGGCACCTGGCCCGCCGGGTCGCGGGCGGACGGCGGGTTGCCGAGATCCGGGCGATGGGCCCGCTCGCGTATCGGGTCGACACGCCTCGCACCGGCGGCCTCCTCCTGGTGGGCGATGCCGCGGGCTTCTTCGACCCGTTCACGGGCGAGGGAATCTTCAACGGCCTCCGGAGCGCCGAGCTGGCCGCGGAGACCGCCGTGCAGGCGCTCCGCCGCGGCGACGTCTCCGCGCAGACGCTCGCGGGCTACGAGCGCGCCAGGCGCCTGGTCTTCGCGGACAAGGAGCGCGTGACGCGCGTCCTCCAGGTCGTGATCGCCCACCGCCCCCTCGCCAATCTAGCGGCGCGGCTCCTCGCGCGACGCCAGCGCCTGCTCGACCTTCTGCTCGGTGTCCTCGGCGATTTCGTGCCGCCCCGCGCGCTCGTGAGGGGCATCCTCACGCGCTGACGAGCCTGACCACCCGCCGTCCGGGCGGAGGAGATATTCGATGAGCCCGAGCGACAACCTGCCGCGCCGCTTCGCCCGGATCTACACCGCCGCGATCACCGACGTCATGGACGAGATGGGGCTCCGACGCCAGACATTGCCCTCGGCGATCCAGCCGCTCGCCAGCGGCATGCGGACGGCCGGCTACGCGTTCACCGCGCGCGGGCGGCCGCACCGCGGGTCACCCCGCGAGCGCGATCAAACGCTGAAGCGCTTTCTCGCGATGCTCGGCGCGGCGCCGGCCGACTCGGTGCTCGTGCTCGCCGCTCACGACAACGTCGCGGCGCACTTCGGCGAGCTGAGCGCGTCGTGGTTCCGGGCCCGCCGGGTGCGCGGAGCGGTGATCGACGGCGCGACGCGCGACACGGCCGCGATCGTGAGGATGGGGTTTCCGACCTTCGTACGATATCGGACGCCCCAGGATTCGGTGCCGCGCTGGCGGGTGGCGGACTGGGGGCAGCCCGTGACGATCGGCGGTGTCCGGCTGAGCCTCGGTGACCTCGTCGTCGGCGACCTCGACGGCGTCGTCGTCATCCCGCGCCGCGCCGCCCACGAGGTGCTCACGCGCTGCGAGAAGCTCGTCGGGGTGGAGAACCGAGTGCGGGCGGCGGTTCGGCGAGGGATGACGCCGCTGGCCGCCTACCAGACGTTCGGCAGCTTTTAACCCTGGCTAGCGGCGGCGGCGGGCGGGGCGGGGCGCCGGGCGCGCCGCCGGCTCCTCGGCGCGGGCCTCGGCGCCGCTGATCTCGGGCAGGCCCGCCTCCTTCAGGGGCTTGCCGATGTGGTCGCGGATCCACTTCGTGTCCCACCACTCGAGCGGCGTGACCGACACGCCGTTGACCAGCACCTCGTAGTGGAGATGATCGCCGATCGCGAGGCCCGTCGATCCCGTCCGCGCGAGCTCCTGGCCCTTCTCGACGGCATCCCCCACCTTGACGGTCGTGCTCGAGAGATGGGCGTAGAGCGTCTGAAGACCCAGGCCGTGGTCGACCACGACGGTGTTGCCGTAGATCGTGAGCGGCTCGGCGAAGACGACGACGCCCTTGTTGGCGGACGGCACCGGGGACTGTCGCGTGGACGCGAGGTCGTACCCGTAGTGCACCTGGCGATCGATCTCGCGCCCGGCGTGGACGTACGTGCGCAGCTCGGCGAAATTCGCGAACACCTTCGTGTTCCGCGGCTGCACGAAGGGCCCCTGCCAGAGCGGCTTGTCGGCCGTGGTGCCGCTGATTCGCCGCTTGGCATCCTCGGCCTGGCGCCGCAGATCGCGGTTGATGACCAGGAATCCCTCGACGAGGGGCTGGGTCGTCGGGCGTTGCGGCAACAGCTCGGGAACCTTCGCCTGGAGGAACGCGTCCTTGATCTCGATCGTGTCGCGCGGAAACTTGCGAGGGCGGATCTCCGCGGGGATCCCGCGCGACGCGGCGTTCCCGGCCTCGTCGGTCGCGCGGATCGCTAGCGATACCGCCGGATCGAAGTCCCAGGGCAAGGCGATCAACGCGACGCGCGCGCCCCGGTCCTCTGGGCCGAAGGCGAACGACGGGAACACGAGCGGGCCGGCGCTGACGTCGGTGCGCGCGGCGCCCGTCACCCGGAACGCGACGAGCCCGCTCCCGCCGGGCGACAGATAGCGGGTGGCGGCGAGCAGCTCGATCTTCGGCGGTGTAAGGTCGACGGTGACGGAGTGGCCGGCGATCGCGCGGTCCGCGCGCCGGAGCGGGCGCCAGAAGTCGTCGCGCGCCCACACCTCGATGGTCGCGCTGCCCTCCCGGAGCCCGAGCGCGGCGCTGTCGACCACAACGGGAATCTCCACACGCCGGCCGAGCGCGCCCTCCTGCTTGGCCACCGTCGTCGCCTTGCCGGACTGCGCGACCCGGACCTCGACCTGCGTCACATTGCCGCGGCGAGCCTCGAGCACCACCGTGAACGGCGTCTTCTGGCCGAGGAAGCGCGGCGGCGTAGACAGGGACTGCACGCCCGGCACCGTCTGGCGCCAGCCGAGATACGACACGGAGGCGACCACGGCGAGGAACAGGATCAGGAAGACGAGCACCCAGGCTTTCGCGCGTGACCGCTGGGGCACGAGGCGGATGATACCATGCCGGGCGACCCCGAACGCGGGAGGCGGTCACGCCATGCGCCCAGAGCTCGTTCTCACATCGCTCGCGCTGTTCGTGCTCGCCGGACTCTGCGAGATCGGCGGCGGCTATCTCGTGTGGCTGTGGCTCCGCGAAGGGCGGAGCGCGCTCCTCGCCGCCCTCGGCGGTGTGGTCCTGTTCGCCTACGGCGTCGTTCCGACCTTCCAGCCGGCGCCATTCGGCCGCGTCTACGCGGCGTATGGCGGTGTGTTCGTTGTCCTCTCCCTACTGTGGGGAGCGCTTGTCGGTCGAGAGATCCCCGATCGGTTCGATCTGCTCGGCGGCGTGCTGTGCCTCGCCGGCGTCGCGGTGATCATGTACTGGCCGCGCACATGACCACGACGGCCCGGGTTGCTTGACTCCTCGGTGGCCGCTCGCTAGCATGACCCGGTGTCGACCACCGTCTGGCTGATCCCGGCCTTTCCGCTCGTCGGCGCGCTCCTCAACATCTTCCTCGGTGGCATCATCGGCCGTCGCGCACACTGGGTCGCGGTGCCGGCGCTCGGCGGCTCGTTCCTCGCGTCGTGCGTGCTGTTCTCGCGCGTCGCGTCCGGCGAGACGCTCACGACGACGCTCTTCAGCTGGATCGTCGCCGGCGACTTCGAGACGTCGGTGGCCGCCTACGTCGACCCGCTCACCGCTGTCATGCTGCTCGTCGTCACCGGCGTGGGCGCGCTGATCCATCTGTACTCGGTCGGCTACATGCACGACGACCCCGGGTACGCGCGCTACTTCGCCTATCTGAACCTCTTCGTGTTCTCGATGACGATGCTGGTGCTCGCCGGCAACTTCCTCCTCCTGTACGTGTTCTGGGAGGCGGTCGGCCTCTGCTCGTACCTGCTGATCGGGTTCTGGTACACGCGACCGGCCGCGGCGCAGGCGGGCAAGAAGGCGTTCATCGTCAACCGTGTCGGCGACTTCGGCTTCGGCCTGGGCATCATCTGGCTGTGGAGCGCCGTGGGGACGCTCGACTACGCCGACGTGTTCAAGGCGGCCGCCGAGCTCCATCCGGGGACCGCGACCGGCATCGCGCTGCTCCTCTTCATGGGCGCGTGCGGCAAGTCGGCGCAGTTGCCGCTGCACACCTGGCTCCCGGACGCGATGGAAGGGCCCACCCCGGTGTCGGCGCTCATCCACGCGGCGACGATGGTCACGGCCGGCGTGTACATGGTGGCGCGCAGCCGGGTCCTCTTCGAGCGGTCACCGGTCGCCCTCGAGGTCGTCGCGTGGGTCGGGGTGGCCACGGCACTCTTCGCCGCCACGATCGGCCTCGTCCAGACCGACATCAAGCGCGTGCTCGCCTACTCCACGGTGAGCCAGCTCGGGTACATGTTCGCCGCGGTCGGGCTCGGCGCGTACGCCGCGGGGATCTTCCACCTCGTGACGCATGCCTTCTTCAAGGCGCTGCTGTTCCTCGGCGCCGGCAGCGTCATCCACGGGCTCGGCGGCGAGCAGGATCTCCGGAAGATGGGCGGGTTGTCGTCGCGGATGGTGACGACGACGATCACGACGACGCTCGGCGCGCTCGGCCTGGCGGGCCTGCCGGGACTGGCCGGGTTCTTCTCGAAGGACGAAATCCTCGCCGCCGCGTTCGTGACCGGGCACCGGGGGATGTGGGCGCTGTTGCTGCTGGGCGCGTTCCTCACGTCGTTCTACAGCTCGCGCATGCTCTTCCTCGCGTTCTACAGCGGTCCGCGGATGAGCAAGGAAGCCGCTCATCACGTCCACGAGTCGCCGGGAGTGATGACGCTGCCGCTCTTCGTCCTGGCCATGCTCACGGTGGTCGCCGGCGTGGCCTTCGGGATTCCATCAGAGCACGGCACGCGGTTCGCGCGCTTCCTCGCGCCGGTGTTCCCCGTGCACGAAGGGGGGCACGGTGGCTTTGCCGCGCTGATGGTCCTCGTCATGGCGGTCCTCGTGTTCGCAGCGGGCGTCGGGCTCGCCTGGTTCATGTACATGGCCTCGCCCGTCCGCGCCGACGCGATCGGACGACCGAAGACGGCGGTCCACGCGCTCCTGCTCAACGCTTACTACGTCGACGCGCTCTACGAGGGGGCGATCGTGCGTCCGCTGCTGGCGCTCAGCGAGTTCCTGGCGCACGTGTTCGACCTCCGGCTGATCGACGGGTTCGTCAACGCGCTCGGCCGGTCGGTGGTGGCGTGCGCGGCGGGGATCCGCCGGCTGCAGACCGGGTACACCGTGAACTACGCGCTGACGATGCTGGCCGGGGCGGTCGCCATCGTCGCCTTCCTGCTGAGCCGATGAATGAAACCACCGGCCCGCGCCCGGCTCACACGTGCGGTGCCGGCAAGCATCGTTCTCAGGCCACCCTGGGTGCTATCCGTGCTCCCAGCGGTGCCGGTAAGCATCGTTCTCAGGCCACTCTGGGTGCTATCCGTGCTCCCAGCGGTGCCGGTAAGCATCGTTCTCAGGCCACCCTGGGTGCTATCCGTGCTCCCAGCACCCGATAAATGATCCCGCTCTTGTCCCTGGTCACGTTCCTCCCGGGCGCCGCCGGGCTCGCCCTGCTGTTCGTCCCGCGGCGGTCCGTCGGCGTCCTTCGCGTCGCGTCGCTCGCGGTCACGGTCGTCACGTTCGTGCTCTCGCTGCCGCTCTACGTCGGGTTCGATCCCGAGATCATCGGCTATCAGTTCGAGGAGAACCGGCGCTGGATGCCGACGCTCGGCGCGGCCTACCACGTCGGCATCGACGGCATCAGCCTGCTGCTCGTGCTCCTCACGACCTTCCTCATGCCGCTGGCGCTCGCCTCGGCCTGGGGCGTGATCGAGGATCGCTTCAAGGAGTTCGTGGCGACGATGCTGATCCTCGAGACGGGGATGCTCGGCGTCTTCGTGAGCCTCGACCTCTTCCTCTTCTACGTCTTCTGGGAGGCGATGCTGATCCCGATGTACTTCGTCATCGGGGTCTGGGGCGGGCCGAATCGCATCTACGCCGCGGTGAAGTTTGTCCTGTACACGATGGTGGGCTCCGTCCTCATGCTGATCGCGATCCTCGCCCTCTACTACCAGTACGGCGCGGCGACGGAACGCTACACGTTCGATGTGCCCGTGCTGGCGCAGTACGTCATGGCGCCCGGCCTCGGGCAGGATCTCATGTTCCTCGCCTTCGCCCTGGCCTTCGCGATCAAGGTGCCGCTGTTCCCGTTCCACACCTGGCTCCCGGACGCCCACGTCGAGGCGCCCACCGCCGGCAGCGTGGTCCTCGCCGGCGTGCTGCTCAAGATGGGGACGTACGGATTCCTGCGCTTCTGTCTACCGTTTTTTCCGGACGCGAGTCTCGCGTTCGGGCCCCTGGTGTGGGCGCTCGCGGTGACCGGGATCATCTACGGCGCGTGGGTGTCCACGGTGCAGCCGGACATGAAGAAGCTCGTGGCCTACTCGAGCGTGAGCCACCTCGGCTTCGTGATGCTCGGCATCTTCACGCTCAACCAGCAGGGTGTGACGGGCGGCCTCATCCAGATGGTGAACCACGGGCTTTCGACGGGCGCCCTCTTCCTGATGGTGGGGATGATCTACGAGCGCCGCCACTCGCGCCTCATCGCCGACTTCGGCGGCCTGTGGCGGGTGGTACCCGCCTTCTCGGCGCTGTTTCTCGTCGTCGTGCTGTCGTCACTGGGGCTGCCGGGCCTGAACGGGTTCGTCGGCGAGTTCCTGATCCTGGTCGGCGCGTTCCAGCGGAGCCCGTGGCTCGCCGCCCTGGCGACCAGCGGGGTCATCTTCGCCGCGGTGTACCTGCTCTGGATGTACCAGCGGGTGATCTTCGGCGACATCACCCACGAGGCGAACCGCCGCCTCCGGGATCTCACGACCCGCGAGTGGGCGGTGCTGGTGCCGGTCGTGACGCTCATCGTCTGGATCGGCGTCTATCCGGCGGCGTTCATCGGCAAGACCGAGACGACGATCGAGGCGCTGATCGCCCAGGTGCAGGCCAAAGCCAGCGCGAGCCGGTGATGGACGCGATCGTCTTTCCGGCCGTCGTCCTCGGCTCGGGCCGCGCTTCCTGCCCCGCGAGCTCCCGGCGGTGACCGCGCTCGGGGGCATGATCGGTGCGCTCCTGGCGACGCTCGCGCGGTGGGGCACGCCCGGTCGCGCGTTCCGCGACATGGTGGTGCTCGACAGCTACGCCCTCTTCTTCAACGTCATCATCTGCTACTCGGGCGCCCTGATCGTGCTGCTCTCGATGGACTACCTGCGTCGCACCGGGAGCGACTCCGCCGAATACTACGCGCTCGTGCTCTTCGCGACCGCCGGCATGATGCTCCTCGCCGCGGCCGGCGACCTGGTGGTGGTATTCCTGGCCCTCGAGCTGATGTCGCTGTCGCTCTACGTCCTGGCGGGGCTCTTCAAGCGGGAGCTGGCCTCTGGCGAAGCGGCGATGAAGTACTTCCTCCTCGGTGCGTTCGCCTCGTCCTTCCTCCTCTACGGGATCGCGCTCATCTACGGCGCCGCCGGAACGACGAACCTCGATCGCATCGCGACGGCGATGGCCGCGCGACCACGGGACCCGCTGTTCGTCATCGGCCTCGGGCTGATGCTGGTCGGCTTCGGGTTCAAGATCTCGTCGGTGCCCTTTCACATGTGGGTGCCCGACGTCTATCAAGGGGCGCCGACCAGCGTGACCGCGCTGATCGCCACCGGGTCCAAGGCGGGAGCATTCGCGGCCCTGATCCGGGTGCTGGCGGTGACGCTGCGCGGCGTCCCGCCCGACTGGACGGCGCTGCTCTGGGCCGTCGCGGTCGTCACGATGACAGTGGGCAACCTGGTCGCGATCGCGCAGTCGAACCTCAAGCGGATGCTGGCCTACTCGTCGATCGCCCACGTCGGGTACATGCTCGTCGGCCTCGTCGCCGGCGGGACGGGCGGGACGGGCGCGGTGCTCTTCTATCTGCTGACCTACACCTTCACGACCGCCGGCGCCTTCGGGGTCATCACGCTGTGCGAGCGCGCCCGCGTCGAGGCGGTCGAGGTCGGGGACTACGCCGGGCTCGCGCGGCGCCATCCGGTCCTGGCGGCGGCGCTCGGGATCTTCCTCCTCTCTTTGATCGGCATTCCGCCGCTGGCCGGCTTCGTCGGCAAATTTTACGTGTTCGGAGCGGCCGTGCGCGCGGGCTACGTCTGGCTCGCCGTCATCGGCGTGCTGAACTCCGCGGTGGCGGCCTACTACTATCTGCGGGTCGTCGTCTTCATGTACATGCGTGAGCCCGAGGGAGCGGCGACCGCGTACGCGCCGTCGTTCGCCGGCAGCCTGGCGCTCACGATCGCGCTGCTCGCGATCGTGCTCCTTGGCGTCATGCCGGCGCCCTTCGTGGACCTCGCCCAGGCCGCCGTCGCGCCGCTCCTCCGCTAGGCGGATAGACGCGGCGGTCTGAGCGCGTGGCGCCCACCTTCGTCCTGCCACATCGCGGATGGCTCTTCGATCTGGACGGCACCGTTTACCGCGGCGACTCGCTCATCTCCGGCGCCGCCGACGCGATCGCGGCCTTGCGGGCGGCGGGCCGCCGGGTCGCCTTCCTGTCCAACAAGCCCATCCAGACCCGCGCGGACTACGCCCGCAAGCTGACGCGCCTGGGGATCCCGACGGGCGAGGACGAGGTGATCAACTCTTCCCTCGTGCTCGCGCGCCATCTGGCGCGCCTCGACCACGGCGCCCCGGTGTTCGTCATCGGCGAGCCGCCTCTGATCGGCGAGCTTCGGGCCCACGGGTTCGAGGTGCGTGCAGACCATCGTGTCCGCTGGGTGGTGATCGCGCTCGACCGCACCTTCGACTACGCGAAGCTGAACACGGCGCTCCAGGCGGTACGCCAGGGCGCCAGGCTGATCGCGACCAACCCGGACCGGACGTGCCCGACCGAGGACGGCGAAATCCCCGATTGCGCAGGCATGACCGCCGCGGTCGAGGCGGTGACTGGCCGCACGGTCGAGGTCGTCGTCGGCAAGCCGTCGCCGATCATTCTCGAGGTCGCCCTCGCGCAGCTTGGCGTGAACGCGGGCGAATGCGTGATCGTCGGCGACCGGCTCGAAACGGACATCGTGATGGGCAAGCGGCTGGGGCTCGCGACCATCCTGGTCCTCACCGGCATCACGACCGCCGGCGACGCCCGCATCGCGGAAACGGCTCCCGACCTCGTCCTCTCCTCGATCCGCGACCTCCTACGCTGAAATTGAGTCGTGGCTGGGTGGGCGGCCGGGGCGGCCAGTGAGAGGGGGTCGCAGCGACCCGTTCCCTCCAAGCGCCGACGCACGCATCGCGCCCTGATGGAGCCCAGCCGCACTGGGATAGCGAACGCGTGCCGCGTGGTCGCGCGACCCCCTCTCACTGGCCGCTCCGGCCGCCCACCCAGCCACGACTGACGCGCATGCGAAGTTGACGGCCCTCGGCACCGGGCAGTACGGTGAGGGCTGGGGCCGCGCGGCCGGCGCGCCCAGGGGAGCGAGCCATGAGCAAGACCACACCGGAGTGGGCGGACGAGATCGCCGGGCGCCTCGCCGGCCTGGTGGCGTTGCGGCGGGACTTCCATCGCCATCCGGAGCTCTCCTTCGAGGAGCGCCGGACGGCGGAAATCATCGCCGAGCGGCTCTCCGCCGCCAAGCTCGAGGTGCGCACGGGCGTCGCGCGCACCGGCGTGGTGGGAGTCCTGCGCGGCGATCGGCCCGGCCGCACCATCGCCTGGCGCGCGGACATCGACGCCCTGCCGCTCAGCGAGTCGCTCGACCTGCCGTTCGTGTCGGCGACGCCCGGTGTGATGCACGCCTGCGGCCACGACGGACACGCGGCGATCGGCATCACGCTGGCGGAGATGCTGGCCGCCCGCCGCCGCGAGGTGCCGGGCACCGCCGTCTTTCTGTTCCAACCCGCCGAGGAGATCTTCGGCGGCGCCAAGCCGATGATCGACGCGGGCGCGCTCGACGACCCGCGGGTCGCCGAGGTTTACGGTCTCCACCTGACCACGCAGGCGCCCGTGGGCCGGGTCACCGTGCGCCCTGGACCGGCGATGGCGTCGGCCGACTTCTTCGACGTCGAAATCACCGGCCGCGGCGGCCACGGAGCGTACCCGCACCTGTCGGTCGATCCCATCACCGTCGCCGCCAACATCCTGCTCGGCATGCAGAACCTGATCTCGCGGGAGGTCGCGGCGCACGAGACGGCCGTCCTCACCGTGGGGCAGATCGTGTCCGGCACGAAGCACAACATCATCCCGGCGACCGCCGTCATGCGCGGCTCGCTCCGCACGTTCACCCCGACCGTCCGCGCTCAGGTCAAGGAGCGGCTTGGCGCGTACGCCCGCGACATCGCCCGCGCCTACCGAGCCGAGGCGCGCCTCAGCTTTCAGGGCGAGGGATGCCCGACCGTCGTCAACCATGCGCCCCAATCCACCTTCGTGCGGAACTGCGCGGCCGCCGAGCTGGGCGGCGACGCGGTGAAGGGCGAGAGCAACCTCGTGCCGGCGAGCGACGACATGAGCTTGTTCCTCCAGGCCCGGCCGGGCTGCTACTTCCAGGTCGGCGTCTCTCCGGTCAGCGGACCGACGCGGCCGCACCACGCGCCGGAGTTCGAGATGAACGAGGACGGCCTGCCGGTCGCTCTCCGCATCGCCGCGAGCGTGATGCTCGGCGCCCTGCGTGGCTGATCGTGGCCACGCTGGGGGAAGTCCTTGGTCTTCCAAGGACCCCCTGACTCGATGAACGCCCGCCCCTGGCCGCTCGAGGACGCCGAGTACGACGTCGTCATCATCGGGGGCGGCATGGCCGGCGCCGGGGTCGCGCGCGACCTGGCCCTGCGCGGCGTTTCGGTGGCGCTGGTCGAGAAGGGCGACTTCGCCTCCGCGACGACGTCGCAGTCGTCCAAGCTCATCCACGGAGGCCTCCGCTACCTCGAGCTGTTCGATTTCGGGCTCGTGCGCGAGTCACTGCGAGAGCGCGAGACGCTCCGCCGCTTGGCGCCGCACCTGGTACGGCCGCTGCCGTTCCTGGTGCCGATCTACCGGGAGTCCTCGCGGAGCCTCATCAAGGTCCGCATCGGGCTGAAGCTCTACGACTGGTTGGCGCCGGGGCGGAACCGCGAGCGATACCGGGTGCTGCCCCCGATCGACACGCTCTCGCTCGAGCCGGCGATCCGGGCGGGCGACCTCCGCGGCGCCGGCTACTATTTCGACGATCTGCTCGTCTTCCCCGAGCGACTCTGCCTCGAAAACGTTCTCTCGGCCTGCCGTCTGGGCGCGCAGGCCTTCAACTACGCGCAGGTCGCGGAGATCGTCCGCAGCCCGAAAGGCGCGATCAGCGGAGTCCGCGTGCGCGATCTGCTCACCGGTCGCGTCGCGACACTGGGCGCCCGCATCGTGGTCAACGCGACCGGCCCGTGGGTGGACGAGCTTCGCGCGGCCGCGCGTGTGTCCGAGCGCGGCCCGCGGATCCTCCGGCGGACGAAGGGCATCCACTGTCTGCTGCCGAGACTCACCGAGCGCGCCATCTACCACTCGACCGGCGACGACCGCATGATCTTCGTCGTTCCGTGGCGCGAGTTCTCGCTCGTCGGGGCGACCGACAGCGATTTCGACGGCGACCTGGACCGCGTGCACGCGACCGGCGACGAGGTGAACTACCTCCTGGACGAGGTGTACAAGGTCCTGCCCGACCCGCGCGTTTCGCTGGCGGCGGTCGCGTACACCTATGCCGGCGTGCGGCCGCTCTCGTTCGAGCCGGGGAAGCGTGAGTCCGATGTCTCGCGAGCGCACAAGGTCGTCGCCGAGGAGCGGGGACGCTTCCTGTCGATCACCGGCACCAAGCTCACCTGCTTCCGGAGCCTGGCGGCCGAGCTGGGCGACCAGGTCATGCGCACGCTCGGCCGCCCCGGGCCCGGCCGCAGCGACCGCGTCGCGCTCGACGGCACCGACGACGACGTGTCCGAAATCGAGACGCATGCGTGGCTCGACGTCTCCGGCGAAGCAGCGGCCACCGGGCTCGACCGCGCGACGCTGGAGGCGCTGGTGACGACGTACGGCCGCGGCTGGACGCGCGTGATCGGCCTCGCGGGCAAGGTGGCCGGCGGGACCGAACGGCTGTGTCCTACCAACCCCGACGTCGTGGCCGAGCTGTACCACGCCGTGCACGAGGAAATGGCGGTGTCGCTCCAGGACGTGCTGCTGCGGCGGACGGGCATCGGCACGAGCCGCTGCCAGGGGCAGGACTGCGCGGAGTCGATCGGGCGTCGGATGGCTCAGCTCCTCGCCTGGACCCCCCGCCGGCTCGCGGCCGAGCTCGACGCCTACCAGGCGCACGTCGCGCGCTCGCACCAGTTCCGCGCGTAGCGGGCGTACCTCTGGCCGCTGATGATCACCAACTCCGAGGCCAAGCGCGTCGTCGTGATCGGGCTGCAGGACCTGATCCCCCGCACGGGGACCCATGTGCCGGAGTGGAATGTGATGATGGCGGCGGCGATGATGGCGCTGCTGCCGCCGGTGGCGGTCATCCTCCTCATGCCGCGCTGGTTCGTGAAAGGCCTGATCGAGAGGGAGAAGTGACGCGGATCGCAGCCCACCGTGGCGGCGCAGCCCTCTGGCCCGAGAACAGCTTGCTCGCGTTCCGGAACGCCATCACACTCGGCAGCGACTTGCTCGAGCTCGACGTGCATCTGGCCCGCGACGGCGGCGTGGCGGTGATCCACGACGCGACAGTCGAGCGGACCACCGATGGTCGCGGTGCGGTCGGGGCACTGACGGCGGCCGACCTCCGTGGCCTGCGGCTCCGGGGGCCGGACGGCACGCTGACCACCGAGCGCGTGCCGATGCTCGACGAGGTCCTTGAGGCGGCCGCGGCCTCGCCCGTGAGGCTCCTGATCGAGGTGAAGGGACCGGCGGGGGGAGTCCGTTACGACGGGCTGGAGGAGAAGATCCTCGCCGCGCTCGTGAGCGCCGGGCTCGGGGAGCGCGCGACGCTCATGGCATTCAATCCCGACGTGATCGCGCGCGTCCGCTCGCTGGCGCCGCGCGCGCGCACGACGCTCCTCGTCGCCCGCGGCGCGGTCGAGCGGGCCGGGGCCCGCCCCGAGGCCACCGTCGACTGGGCGGTCGCCGCCGGCGTCACCGACGTGGGGCTCGAGCACACGCTCGTGGACGAGCACGTGGCGGCGGCGGCACGGGCGGCGAAGCTGTTGCTCGGCGTCTGGACGGTGAACGACGAGGTGGCCATGCGCCGGGCACTGGCCCTCGGGGTCGACATCATGACGACCGACCGACCCGACATCGCGAAACGGCTGCTTCGGGGTGACGCGTGACCCGGTCACTCCGCGTCCTCGTCAGCGGCCTGGGCCCCGCCCTCGGCACCTTCCGCGCCGTGTGCGGCCCGCTCCGGGCCGTCCGCGGCCCACTCCGGGCCGTCCTCGGCCCTCTCCTCGTGCTCGCGGCGCTCGAGTCCCCCGCGGGCTCGGGGCCGGCGACCCTCGTCGCGGCCCACCGAGGCGGCGCCGCCCTCTGGCCGGAGAACAGCCTGCTCGCGTTCCGGCAGGCCCTGGCCCTCGGCGTGGATGCCCTGGAGTTCGATCTCCACATGACCGCAGACGGCGAGGTCATCGTGCTCCACGATCCGACGCTGGACCGCACGAGCACCGCCAGGGGCCCGGTGCGCGACCTGAGGCTCGCCGCTCTCGCCTCGGTGAGGCTCCTGACGCGTGACGGAGCGGTTACCGACGAGCATGTCCCCACCTTCGCCGAGGTGCTCGACCTCGTGGCGCCCACGTCCGTCGAGCTCTTGCCAGAGATCAAAATAGATGCGAAGGGGCAGCGGTACGACGGCATCGAGGAAAAGGTGCTGGCGCTTCTCCAGGCGCGCGGCCTCATCGCGCGGGCAACGGTCCAGGCGTTTCAGCCCGAGACGATCCGCCGCCTGCGCGAGCTGGAGCCGAAGGCGCGCACGATGTTCCTCGTGGCGCGGGGTGAGGTGGAGCGCCAGCGCGTGCGGCCGGCCGAGGCGGTGCGCCGCGCCCGCGAGCTCGGCGCCACGGATCTCGGCATGAATCACCGGTTGGTCGACGCCGAGGTGTTGGCGGCAGCCCGCGCGGCCGGAGTCCGCGTGGCGGCGTGGACAGTCAACGAGGAAGCGGACGTCCGGCGCATGATCGATCTGGGCGTGGACATGGTCATGAGCGATCGCCCCGATCTCGTGAAACGGCTCCGGGGCCGATGACCGCGCGCCGTCACGTCCTCGCCCTCGATCAGGGCACGACCGGGTCGACCGCCCTGGTCGTCGACCCCGACGGCCGCGTGCTCGCGCGTGGATACGCGGAGCTGCCGCAGTATTTCCCGCAGCCGGGCTGGGTCGAGCACGACCCCGAGGAAATCTGGTCCACCGTTGAGCGCGCCGCCGGCGCGGCGTTGGCCCAGGCGCGGGTCACCGGGGCCGAGCTCGCCGCCATCGGCATCACGAACCAGCGCGAGACGACCGTCGTGTGGGATCGCGTGACCGGTGCTCCGATCCAGCGCGCCATCGTCTGGCAGTGTCGCCGGACGGCCCCGCTGTGCGACCGGCTCCGGGCCGAGGGTGTCGAGGGCCTGGCGCGCAGGAAGACCGGCCTCGTCCTCGACGCCTACTTCTCGGGCACGAAAATCCGCTGGCTTCTCGACGAGGTTCCCGGGGCGCGTATGCGCGCGGAGCGCGGCGACCTCGCCTTCGGCACCGTCGACTCGTGGCTGCTCTGGAAGCTCACGGGCGGTCGCGTTCACGCCACTGACGCGACGAACGCCTCGCGCACGCTCTGCCTCGACCTCCGGACAGGCGCATGGGACGACGAGATGCTGAAGGTCCTCGGCATCCCACGCACGGTGCTGCCGGCCGTCGTGCCGTCCTCCGGCGTCCTCGGCGAGACGGTGGACCTCGGCTGGCTCCCGCGCGGCGTGCCGATCTCCGGGATGGCCGGCGACCAGCAGGCGGCGCTGTTCGGGCAGGCGTGCCACGCGTCCGGCGCGGCGAAGAACACCTACGGCACGGGATGCTTCATGCTGCTCAACACCGGGGCGGTTCCCGTCGCATCGTCGCACGGCCTCGTGACGACGATCGCGTGGCGGATCGGCGGGCAGACGACGTACGCTCTCGAGGGCAGCGTGTTCATCGCGGGCGCGGCCATCCAGTGGCTGCGCGACGGGCTCGGCCTGGTCCGGGACGCGGCCGAAAGCCAGGCGCTGGCCGAGTCGGTTCCCGACACGGGCGGCGTCTATTTCGTCCCGGCGTTCGTCGGCCTGGGCGCCCCCCACTGGGACATGTACGCGCGCGGGACCATCGTCGGCCTGACGCGCGGAACCACGGGCGCCCACCTCGCCCGCGCGGCGCTCGAGGCGATCGCCTTCCAGAGTCGCGACGTGCTGGCGGCGATGGCGGCGGACGCCGGGCTCGCGGTCCGGGAGCTGCGCGTGGACGGCGGGGCCGCCGCCAACGATTTCCTGTGCCAGTTCCAGGCCGACGTCATGAACGTCGCCGTACTGAGGCCGCGTGTCATCGAGACGACGGCGCTCGGCGCCGCCTACCTGGCCGGGTTGGGCGCCGGCGTCTGGCGCTCGCTGGACGAGGTGGGACGACGATGGACCCTCGAGCGGAAGTTCGAACCGCGATTCGATCAGGCGGCGCGGGCGGCGCGCTACGATGGCTGGCGTCGGGCGGTGGAGAGGTCCAAGGGATGGGTGGCCCCATGAGAGGAGATGACCGATGAAACGATTCGGGATCGTGGCGCTGGCGATCCTGCTCGCCGCCGGCGCGTCCGGCCCGGCCCTCGGGCAGGCGCCGCTCGAGAGCGAGCTGGCGCTGATCACGCCCGTGTCGAAATTCATCCACGACTCGGCGCTCAAGGCGTTCGCCGACTACGCGAAGGAGAAGTGGAACGTCACGGTGAAGGTGAGCGCGATCCCGGCGGGAACGCCGGTCGCCTACGGACGCATCGTCGAGTGGAAGGGCAAGCCGGAGGTCGACATCTTCTGGGGCGGCGAGTCGGCACTCTTCGAGAAGCTCGCGGAGCAGAAGCTCCTGCAGAAGGTCGAGATCTCCCGCGCGGCGTGGGAGGCGATCCCCGCGTCGATCGGCAAGCCCCGGCCCATTCCCCTCAAGGACAAGGACGGCTTCTGGGTCGGCACCGCGCTCGAGCCGTACGGGCTCGTCTACCATCCCAAGAAGATCCAGCGTCTCGGCATTCCCGAGCCCAAGGAATGGGACGACCTGCTGAACCCGAAGCTCAAGGGCGAGGTCGCCCAGTGCGCTCCGACGCGCTCGTCGTCGTCGAACGCGACCTACGAGGTGATCCTGTCGATGTACGGGGAAGACAAGGGCTGGGAGTGGCTCCGGAAGCTCGCCGCGAACACCGGACACTTCACGGCGCGCAGCCGCGACGTACCGACCGTCGTCGCCAAGGGTGAGTACAGCGCCGGCTTCGCCGTCCCATCGTACATGGCGTTCGAGGAGAAGCTCGCGGGCTTCGAGCTCAAGTTCGTGGCGCCGAAGAACGCGTTCGTCACGCCCGAGCCGATGGCGATCCTGGCGGGCGCCCGCAACCCGAAGGCGGCGCGCGCCTTCATCGAGTTCCTCCTGAGCGAGCGCGGGCAGAAGGTCTTCATGGAGCGCGGGCTCTTCCCGATCACCCCGATGTACAAGGTGCAGGGTCCGCCGGGCTCGCCCGCCGAGCTGGCCGTGGAGTTCACCGGCGGCGTGCGGTCGTACTTCGAGCGCGAGGTCTCGAACGTCTACGATGAAGACGTCGCGCAGAAGCGATCGGACTCGGTCAAGCAGAAGTTCCGCTCGGACATCGAATCGACCTGGAAGAAACCGTAGCGTCCGAGGCGAGCGGCCGAGGTGAAGATCAGGCTGCGCCAGGTCCTCAAGCAGTTCGGGGGCGTGACCGCGGTCGACGGCGTGAGCCTCGAGATCGGCGACGGCGAGCTGTTCACGCTGCTCGGGCCCTCGGGCTGCGGCAAGACGACGCTCCTCCGGCTGATCGCCGGCTTTTACACGCCGGACGACGGCGAGATCTGGTTCGGGGACCGGCGCGTCGACGGTCTCAGGCCATACGCCCGCAACATCGGCATGGTCTTCCAGAACTACGCGCTCTGGCCACACATGACGGTGAGGGCGAACATCGCCTACGGACTCAAGCTGCGGAAGCTCGACGGCGCCACGATCGCCGAGCGCGTCGCGGCCGGCCTCCGCAAGGTCAACCTGGCGGGCCTCGAGCTCCGCTACCCCGGGCAGCTCTCCGGCGGCCAGCAGCAGCGCGTCGCGCTCGCCCGCGCCCTCGTGCTGAACCCGGACATCCTGCTCCTCGACGAGCCGCTGTCGAACCTCGACGCGAAGATCCGGGTCCAGGTGCGCGCCGAGATCCGCAAGCTGCAGAAGGACCTGGGGATCACGACCGTGTACGTCACACACGATCAGGAGGAAGCGCTCTCGCTCTCCGACCGCGTCGCCGTCATGCGCGATGGCCGGATCCTCCAGGTAGCGCCCCCCAAGGAGCTCTACGAGCGACCCACCGGCCGGTTCGTCGCCGACTTCGTCGGCACCAACAACTTTCTCTCGGGTACCTGCCGCGAGGTCGCGGCCGGGCGCGTGGCCGCCGAGACGACGATCGGCACCGTGCGGGGCTCGCCGGCGCCAGGAGTCGGCCCCGGTGACCGCTGCGTGCTGGCGGTGCGGCCCGAGAACATCGCGCTCGGAGCCGGCCACGAGAACACGTTCGAGGGGCGCATCGTGCTGGCCGCGTATCTCGGAAGCACGCTGCGCTACGATGTCGAGGTGCGGGACGGCGTGGTGCTCAAGGTGGACGTGGGCGACCCGTGGCACCATGAGGTGCTGCCCGCGGGTGCGGCGGTGCGCGTGACGTTCCCCGCATCGGCGGCGCTGACGCTGCCCGACGAATGAGCGACGGGGCCGCGGTCTCCGTTCGGAGTCCCGCGCGCCCGGGGCGCCTGCTGCCGGCGCTCGGCGTCGGCGGCATCTGGCTCTTCCTGCTGATCTTCCTCGTCTATCCCCTGATGCGGATCCTCTACGACGCGTTCAGCGACGAGGCCGGGCGCCTGACCCTGGCGAACTTCGTCGAGTTCGCCCGCGACCGTTACTACATCCGCGCGCTCGGGAACTCGCTGCTGCTGGGCCTGGGCACGGTGGCGGCGACTTCGGTGCTGGGGTTCGCGGTGGCGTTTCTCCTGGTGCGCTACGATTTCGCGGGCCGCAACCTGTTCAGCTATCTGACCTTGATCCCGATCATCTCGCCGCCCCTGGTCGGCGTGCTCGGGTTCACCTTCATCATGGGCCGCGCCGGCACCGTGAACGTGCTCCTCGAGGACTGGTTCGGGCTCGCCAGGCCCGTGAACTTCGTGTACGGGCTGCACGGCGTGCTGCTCGTGGAGACGCTCCACCTCTTCCCGATGATCACGCTGAACGTCGTCGACGCCCTCGCCAAGATCGACCCCGCGCTCGAGGAGGCGGCCGAGAGCGTCGGTGCCCGCGGCTGGAAAAAGCTCGTCACGATCACGCTGCCCCTCACGACACCGGGCTACGTGGCCGGCGCGCTCCTGGTCTTCATCTGGACCTTCTCGGATTTCGCCACGCCGCTGGTGCTCGGCGTCCATGATCTTCTCGCCTCGCAGGCGTACCTGAACATCGTCCAGTTCGTCGACCGGCGCCTGTTCCGGATGGGGATCGTGATCTCGGCGCTCATGGTGGTCCTCGCGGTCGTGTTCCTGGTGGCGGCGCGCCGCTACGTCGCGATCAAGGACTATTCGTCGCTCTCCTACTCGAAGGTGGCGCGCCGGCGCCTCTCACCGCTCGGGCAGACTGGCGCCATCACGTTCCTCTCGGCGCTGATGCTCCTGTCCTTCATCCCCTACCTCGGCGTGTTCTTCGCGTCGGTAGGCAAGGGATGGTCGCTGACGCCGTTTCCGGTCCGCTACACGCTCGCCTACTTCGAGCGGGTCATCGTCGAGACGCCGAAGTACATCGTCAACAGCTTCCTCTACTCGGCGCTCGCGGTCGTGCTGTGTATCGCGATCGGCGTGCCGATCGCCTGGATCCTGGCGCGCACGCGTCTGCCCGGACGCGACACGCTCGACGGGTTGAACACGCTGATTCTGGCGATCCCGGGCACCGCGATCGGCATCGCCTACATCCGCGCGTTCCACTTCGACCTGCCCGGCTTCGACCGAGGCCTCACGAGCTTCTGGATCATCCTGCCGCTCGTCCTGGCGATCCGGCGGCTGCCGTACACGGTGCGCGGCTCCTACGCCTCGCTCCTGCTGGTCCACCGATCCATGGAGGAAGCGGCCGCCAGCGTGGGCGCTCGAGGACTGCGCTCGTTCACCGACGTGACCTTGCCGCTGATCTGGCGCGGCGTCCTGGTGGGCGCGCTCTTCTCGTTCATGACGTCGCTCCAGGAGGCCTCCGCGGTCCTCTTCCTGTCGCTCGGAGGCTGGGAGACGATCACGGTCGGCATCTTCTCCTTCTACATCGCCGGCAGCGCCAACGAGGCCGCCGCGCTCGGCGTCATTCTGATCGTCGTCGCGGCGATCAGCGTGGCCGTGATCAACCGCGTCGCGGGCGCGCGCATGGGTGGGATGTTCGGGTGAGGTTGTGCCGAACCGACTGGATGGCGTCCGTCTTCATCTTAGCGAAATCAGCCACTTCCGATCGCTTGTTCGCTCGGGATCATTGTGCTAGTGTCCTTCTTCACATGGCGCCGTCCGGGGATCAGGGAACCTGGAAAGCGCTCGGGGAACTCTCCTCGATCGGGCTCGTGCTGGTGGTGGCGACGGTTATCGGGCTCGTCGGGGGCTACTACGCGGATCGCTTGCTGGGAACTTCGCCCTGGCTCTTGCTGATCGGGCTGGGACTCGGGATCGCGGCGGGATTCGTCAACCTCTTTCGATCGGTTAACCGCGCCGACCGGGAGCTCGATGACACCAAGTGAGCTGACGACGAGGGTGACGCTCGACACGTGCGCTGCCGTGGCGGCGCTC
>QHSR01000035.1:50653-52481 GCA_003221635.1 Candidatus Rokuibacteriota bacterium
TTGCCCTGCGATTTGATCGCGCGCGGCCTCGCGTCGGCGCGGGCGGAACGCTGAGCGATGGAAGCGATCGAGCACCCCCCGATCTTCCGCCTGCCGGGTATCCCCGACCACGTGACGTACACGTGGCTCGTGATGGTGATCCTGGCGGCGTTGACGTTCGTCGCCTCGCGCAACTTGCAGCTCGTCCCGCGCGGTCTGCAGAACTTCTTCGAGGTCGTGCTCGAGCAGTTTCAGCAGATGATCGACGACGTGATGGGTCACGAGGGCCGAAAATATCTTCCGCTCATCGCGACCCTCGGGCTCTTCATCCTCACCGCCAACCTCATGAGCCTGGTGCCGGGACTGGTCGGGCCGACGAGCAACCTCAACACCAACGGCGCGTGCGCGCTCATCGTGTTCCTGGCCTACCACTGGATCGGTGTGCGCAAACAGGGGCTCCTGGCGTACCTGAAGCATTTCGCCGGACCGGTTCCGCTCCCGCTCAAGCCCCTCATGTTCGTGATCGAGGTGATCAGCCATCTCGCGCGCCCCCTCTCGCTCACGCTCAGGCTCTTCGGCAACATGGTCGGCGGCCACATTCTGCTCGCGGTGATCTTCCTCCTGATGGGCCTGAACGGCCTGATCGGCTGGGCGCTGTCGGGCAGTGTGGCGGGGGCGGTCGTCGGCGGGATCGGCGGCATCGTCACGATCGTCTTCACCGTGGGATTTCTCTACCCGCTGAAGATTCTGGTGGCCTTTCTGCAGGCGTTCATCTTCGTGATGCTGACGATGCTCTACATCTCCGGAGCGATCGAAGAGGCCGAGCACCATTCCGAGCACCACTAGCAGATCACACGTATAGAGGAGGGAGTCGTGCGACGTTCACTGATTCCGGTGGGTGTGGCGGTTCTGGCGTTTCCGACCGCGGCGTACGCGGCAGACGGCGGCTGGATCGCGCCGTTCGCCGTCATCGCGGCCGGTATCGGCATGGCGATCGCGGCGGGGTTGTGCGGGCTCGGTCAGGGCAGGGCGGTCGCGTCGGCCGTCGACGCGATGGCCCGGCAGCCGGGCGCCGCTGCTCGGATTCAGACCGCGATGATCATCGGTTTGGCCCTGATCGAGTCCCTCGCGATCTACACGCTCGTCATCGCGTTGATCCTCTTGTTCGTGAAGGGCATCAATTTCGCATGACGTCCACCGTATAGCAGAGGGCCGGCGCGCCGCACGCGCCTCGCGCGCGGCGCGCCGCACGATGACGCCACGGTCGAACGCTCGCCTCCCGAAGATCCCCGAGATGACGATCCGTCGTCTCTCGGTCTACACCCGATGCCTGCTGCAGCTCGAAGAGGACGGCGTGAAGACCGTGTCCTCGCAGGAGCTGGCGGATCGGTTCAATCTCAACTCGGCGCAGGTCCGCAAGGACCTCGCCTACTTCGGCGAGTTCGGCGTCCGCGGCATCGGGTACTACGTCTCGGGGTTGAAGGCCGAGCTCCAGCGCATCCTCGGTCTCGATCGCGAGTGGCCCGTGGCGCTCATGGGCTTCGGCAACCTCGGCTCGGCGCTCTTCCACTATCGCGGATTCGCCCGTCAAGGATTCCGCATCGCGGCCATCTTCGACGAGGATCCATCGAAGGTGGTGCACGAGGTCGAGTCGACGCCGATCTTCGCCAGCCGCGACCTCGTGCGCGAGGTGAAGGCGCGCGGGATCCAGATCGCCATCGTCGCGGTGCCCATGGAGGCGGCGCAGGCCGTCGCCGACCAGCTGGTCGCGGCGGGGATCAAAGCCATTTTGAACTTCGCACCCGCCCGTATCAAAGTTCCGCGCGACGTTCGCCTCAAGAACGTCGAC
>QHSR01000210.1 GCA_003221635.1 Candidatus Rokuibacteriota bacterium
AGAATCCGAGACCTGCCGCGCGCGAGAGGTGCGCGCCGCAGGCCGTCGCGGGGCTGGGGCCCCGCCGGCCGAGGCGCGGCGACAAACTCGAGCAGTGCGCGCCGCAGGCCGTCGCGGGGCTGGGGCCCCGCCGGCCGAGGCGCGGCTACAAACTAAGGAGACCCGCATCGATGGCCACGGATCCGCGTCCGCTGATCGTGCTCGCCGGCCCCATCCATCCCGACGGCAAGGCGCTCCTCGACAAGGAGGCACGGGTCGTCGTCTGCGAGGACGAGACCGAGGCCGGCCTCGTCAAGGCGGCCGCGGAGGCGCACGGGATCCTGTTCCGGATAAGGCCCACGTCCCGGGACAACCCGATCCTCAACCTCCCGAACGTCGTGTGCTCCTCGCACATGGCGGGCGTCACGCGGGAGGCGACCCGTCAGGCGGCGATGCAGGTCTCGGGCGAGATGCTGCGCGTCCTGCGCGGCGAACGGCCCGACGTGCTCGTGAATCCGGACGTGTGGGCGCGCCTCGGCCGGAGGTAGAATCCGAGTATGCCGATCGACGCGCGCCATCCCCGGGAGATCCGGCGGGACATCCGAAACGGAAAGCTCACGGGGATCACCGCGGGGCTCGGCCAGAATTACGTCCAGGCCAACCTCGCGGTGCTCCCGCGGGACCACGCCTACGATTTCCTGCTGTTCTGCCAGCGCAACCCGCGGCCGTGCCCGCTGCTCGAGGTGACGGACGTGGGCTCGCCCGAACCGGTTGGCGTCGCGCCGGGCGCCGATCTCAGGACCGACATCCCCCGCTATCGGATCTACAAGGACGGCGTCCTCGCCGACGAGGTGACCGACGCGACGCCCTACTGGCGGGACGATCTGGTCGCGTTCCTGCTCGGCTGCTCGTTCACCTTCGAGTGGGCGCTGCTGGACGCGGGGATCCGGCTCTGGCACGTCGAGCACGGAAAGAACGTCGCCATGTGGCGCACGTCGACCCAGTGCCGCCCGGCGGGAGTCTTCCACGGGCCGATGGTCGTCTCGATGCGGCCGATCGCCGCCGCGCAACTCGCCAAGGCCGTGACGGCGAGCGCCCGATTCCCCGGCGCCCACGGCGCCCCGGTGCACGTCGGCGATCCCGCGGCGATCGGCATCACGGACATCGCCCGCCCCGACTGGGGCGACCCGCAGGAATTCGCGCGCGGCGACGTGCCGGTCTTCTGGGCGTGCGGCGTCACGCCCCAGGCCGTGGCGCTCGCGTCGAGGCCGCCGTTTATGATCACGCACAGCCCGGGGCACATGTTCATCACGGACCTGCCCAACTCCGCGCTGTCGGCGATCTGACGCATTGCGGTTTCTGCCGGCAGGCGATCTCGCCGTCTGCGTCGAGCTCGGCGAGGAGATCAGCGTGGAGGTCAACACCCGTGTCCGCGCGCTCGAGTTCTTGATCCAGCAGAAGGGTCTGACCGGCGTCCTCGAGACGGTCCCGACGTATTCGTCGCTCCTCGTCTACTACGATCCGCGCGTGGTCGCGTACGACGCGTTGTGCGCGTCGATCGCCGAGCTCGCGCCCCAGGCGACGACCGCGGTCCTGCCGCCGGCCCGGACGATCGAGCTGCCGTGCTGCTACGACGATCCCGAGCTCGGCTTCGACCTCGAAGCGGCGGCGAAGCGCCTCGCGCTGTCCACCGACGAGCTGGTCGGGCTCCACGCCGGCGCCGAATACCTCGTGTACTTCATCGGCTTCACGCCGGGGCTCCCGTACATGATGGGCATGCCCGAGCGGATCAACATCCCGCGCCTCGACACGCCACGCACGAAGACTCCGCCGGGGAGTGTCGGCATCGGAGGTATCCAGTGCTGCATCTACTCGGTCGAGAGCCCAGGCGGTTTCTGGATTCTCGGGCGCACGCCGCTGGCGCTCTATGCCCCCGACGCGGCGGAGCCGACGCTTCTTCGTCCGGGCGACCGGGTGCGCTTCCGGCGGATCGACCGCGCCGAGTTCGACTCCATCAGCGCGGCGGTGCCCCACGGGCGTACCGGCCGGTGATCTCGTGATCCGGATCCTCGACCCCGGCCCCCAGACCACGGTCCAGGATCTCGGCCGCACCGGCCAGATGCGCTACGGCATCCCGCCCTCGGGGCCGATGGACCGATTCGCGTTCGTGGTCGCCAACCGCCTCGTGGGCAATGCCGACGGGGCCGCTGCGCTCGAGTGCACGCTGGTGGGCCCGCGCTTCGACGTCGATGCGCCGGGCGCGATGGCCGTGACAGGCGCCGACATGCCGCTGACCGTGAATGGCGAGGAGGCGCTCCGGTGGGCTACGATTGCGCTGAAGGCCGGCGATGTCGTGAAGCTCGGGCCCGCGCGCACCGGTGTGCGCTCCTACATCGCCGTCGCGGGGGGGGTCGACGTGCCGCTCGTGCTGGGGTCGCGGGCTACGTATATCCGCGGCCGTCTGGGTGGAGTCGAAGGGCGCGCGCTCCGAAAGGGGGACGCGCTTCGGGTCGTACCGTCCGGGGTCGCGCGGCCGCGGCGCGTGGAGCGTCGGGCCATCCCGGACTACGCCGGAGAGTCCGCGATCCGCGTCGTCCTCGGGCCGCAGGCCGATCGCTTCACGGATGCCGGGATCCGCGCGTTGCTCGGCGGTCCGTACGAGGTGCTGCCGCAGTCGGACCGGATGGGCGCGCGACTGCGCGGATCGCGGGTCGAGCACGCGCGAGGCCACGACATCATCTCCGACGGGATCGCGCTCGGGTCCATCCAGGTTCCCGGTGACGGGCAGCCCATCGTGCTCCTCGTTGACCGGCAATCCACGGGCGGCTACACGAAGGTCGCGACCGTCTGTTCCTGCGACGTCGGACGCGTCGGTCAGGCGAGGCCGGGGCAATCGCTCCGCTTCCAGGCGGTCGGCGTCACCGAGGCGCACCGGCTGCTGCGCGAGTCCGACGCGGTGCTGGAAGCAGCAGTGAGAGAGGAGACCGCATGAGCGTCGACAAGGAGCTGAGCGAGTACACTGCGAAGACCGGCCGTTCGCGCGCCCTTCACGAGGAGGCGCTGGCGGTCATGCCCGGCGGCAACAGCCGGACGACGACCTTCTTCGATCCCTACCCGTTCGCCGTCCTGCGGGGCCAGGGCGCCCACCTCTGGGACGCCGACGGGATCGATCGCCTGGACTTCAACGGCAACTACACGAGCCTCATCCTCGGCCATGCGCCGCCGGACGTCGTGAAGGCGGTGCAGCAGGCGGCCGAGAACGGTCTGTCCTTCCCGGGACCGACCGAGCACGAGGTACGGCTGGCCGAGATGCTGACCCGCCGGGTCCCGTCTGTCCAGGCGGTCCGCTTCACGAACTCCGGCACCGAGGCCACGATGAACGCGGTGCGACTGGCGCGCGCGTTCACCGGCCGACCGAAGATCGCGAAGTTCGAGGGCGCCTACCACGGCACGCACGACTGGGTGATGGTGAGCGTCAGCGGCGAGGCCAAGGCGACCGGCAGCCGGAAGCGGCCCAAGGCCATCGCCTGGTCGGCGGGCCTGCCCCCCGCGGTCCTCAAGCACGTCGTGGTGCTGCCGTGGAACGACGCCGAGGCGTGCGCGGAGATCCTCGAGGCGGAGGCGACGCAGCTCGCCTGCCTGATCGTGGACCCGATGATGTGCAACGCGGGCCTGCTCCCGCCCGCGGAGGGGTTCCTGGCCCGGCTGCGCGAGATCACCGAGCGTCATGGGATCGTGCTGATCTTCGACGAGGTGATCTCCTTCCGCACGGCGTGGGGCGGCGCCCAGGAGCGGTTCGGCGTGCGTCCCGACCTCACGACCTTCGGCAAGATCATCGGCGGTGGCCTACCCGTCGGCGCTTTCGGCGGGCGGCGCGACATCATGGACTTCTACGACCCGCGCAAGAGCGGCGCCCGGATCAGCCACGGCGGCACCTTCAACGCGAACCCGGTGACGATGGCCGCCGGCGTCGCGACGCTGAACGCGCTCACGCCCGAGGCATACGCGCGGCTCGACGCGCTGGGCGAGCGCCTCCGAGGGGGCGTCACGCGCCTGCTCGCCGGGACGCGGCGGCGGGGCCAGGTGACCGGGCTCGGCTCGCTCTTCTGGTTACACTGGACGTCGGAGCCGCTGACCGACTACCGCTCGGCGAGGCCCAAGGATTCGGAGGCGCCGCTGCGCGTGTTCCTGGGGCTCCTGAACGAGGGAATCCTCATGACACAGCGCGGCCTCGGCGCCTGCTCGCTCGCGATGACGGACGAGGACGTGGACCGCTTCATCAACGCGCTCGCGCGCGTGAACGCCCGAGCGTAAGGAGCTTTCAGCATGGCAAAGTTCATCGACCTCAACGCCGACATGGGTGAGAGTTACGGCCGCTGGACGCTCGGAGCGGACGAGGAGATCATGCCGCACATCACCTCGGCCAACGTCGCCTGCGGGTTCCACGGCGGCGACCCGCACGTGATGCGCAAGTCGGTCCTGCTGGCGCTCCAGCACGGCGTGGCCGTGGGCTCGCACCCCTCGTTGCCGGATCTGATGGGCTTCGGGCGGCGGGTGATGGACGTCTCGCCCCAGGAGCTGAAGGACTATCTGTGCTACCAGACCGGCGCGCTCCGCGAGTTCCTCCGCTCGTCCGGCAGCGAGCTGCAGCACACGAAGCCGCACGGCATCCTCTAC
>QHSR01000242.1:0-80798 GCA_003221635.1 Candidatus Rokuibacteriota bacterium
ACATGGAGTACGTCTGGCACGAGAGCGCGGACGACGACCCCTTCGCGTGAGCTGTGGCGGGCGGTGCGCGAGGACGGTGTCGCTACTCGCCCTCGGAGCCCTCGATCCAGCGTGCCGAGTGCGCGTAGTGGGGGCCGCGGTCCCCCGACTCGCGCCGGCGCGCCATCTGCGCCAGGCGCGCTTCCTTCTCGGGCGTTCGCTCGGCGATCTCCTCCTGCGCGTCCCTGAGGTGCGTGTCGTAGTCGCGCCCGACCGGGCAGACGTCGACGCAGCGCGTGCAGCCGGAATACACGCCGACGCCGCGCAGGATCGACTGCCAGCTCATGAACGACTCCTTCGACTTCAGGAGCGCCAGCTGCTCCTCGCGCGAGGCCTTCATCATCCGCTCGACATGGCCCATCAGATAGCTGAACCCGTACGGAGACGCGAGCGGCGCGCAGCGCTCCTTGTCGAGCTTCCACTGACCGATCGCGTCGGCCGGGCAGGCGAGGAGGCAGCGGCCGCATGCTTCGCCGAGACACAGGGCGTCGCCGAGCGGGCGGTCGGGATCCAGCTCGCAGTTCGTGAGCACGGCGCCGAGCAGGACTCGCGGGCCGTACTCGGGCGTGAGCAGCATCAGATTCAACCCGAGCGTGCCGAGCCCGGCCTCGACGGCGGCGTGGGCGAGCGAGAGCGGGCCGCGCGTGTCGCCCTTCGGGTCGTAGTGGCGCGGGTCGAAGTGCACCGGGGGCACCGTGATCGACGGGAAACCGGCGTCCTCCAGGAAATAGACGAGCTTCAGCTCGATCTCCTCCAGATCGGTCAGCACGAGCTCGGTCGAGTACTGCTTGTGGCGGTCGTCGTGCCCCTTCAGGCGGTTGATGCCGGTGAGGAGCCGACGGGCGAGCACGATGACCGACTTCGAGTCGTCGGACGTGATGCGCCCTGGCGTTTGCGGGCGGGACGGGTCGGGCGGGTGGCGATCGAGCACATCGCCACGGGCGATGCCGACCAGGTCTGCGCCGAGTGCTCTCGCCTTCGCCTTGACGGCCGCGGCGGTGAGATTCACGCGGGCGCGCCGGCGCGGCGGGCGGGCGGGCGATAGCCGTCCTCGCCGATCCAGCGTACGCGGCCGTCGGCCCTACCGCGGATCGGCTCGCCCCGCTTCTTGATCCCGAGCAGCTCGCGCGCTCGCGCGACCTTTGCGTCGGTCTTCTCCGGGATCTCGCGCTGAGCGTCCTTGAGAAAGCGGTTGTAGTCGTCGCCGACGGGGCACACGGCGAGACAGCGGGGACAGTCGCCGAAGGCGCCGACGACCCGCAGGAGCCCTTGCCAGATGCCGAACCACTGATGACCGGCGAGCGCCCGAAGCTTCGCCTGGTCGCCCTCGCCGCCCAGGAACGCGCTGAAGACGCGCACGATCGTCGAGAAGCCGAACTCCTGGGCGAAGGTCGCGCACAGGCGCTTGTCGAGTCCCCAGTGCTGGACCGCGTCGGGTGGGCAGGAGTAGAGACAGCGCGAGCAGGGCTCGCCGATGCAGAGCTGCTCGGTGAGCTTGCCGTCCGGCTCGAGCGCGGCGTCGGTGAGGACGACGGTCGTGTAGCAGCGCGGGCCCGCTTCCTTCGTCAGCAGATTCAGCTCGAGGCCGATCGTGCCGAGGCCGGCCTCGATGGCGACGTGACGCGTCGAGAGAGAGCCGTAGCTCGCGTTCTTCATCTCCCAGACCGTTTCCTGCGCCGCCGTCTGGAAGGCCCAGTGGCCCTCGGTCTCGAGGAAACGCGCGATCCGGTAGCCGACGCGGTCCATCTCGCGCAGGACGAGCTGGTCCACGTGGTGGATGCACGCGTTGTCGCGCGCGCGAAAGGCGCCGGCCGGAATGCGCTTGAAGAAGGCGACGCAGCTCCGGATCTCCGGCGAGATGCGCGCCGGGATCTGCGGGTGCGCCTTATCCGGAGGATACGCGTTGAGCACGGCGGCATCCGCGATCCCGACGCCGTCGGCGCCGAGCTCCCGCGCCTTCGCCTTGACGATCTCGGTGGTCAGCGCCATGCGCCCTATCATGTCATACCTTGCACTCGCCTCCCCACCTGCCTCAGCCGGCCCCGAGGTACGCGCGCTGGACCTCGGGCGCGGCGAGCAGATCGGCCGCGCGTCCGGAGAGGACGACGCACCCGGTCTGGAGCACGTAGGCGTGGGCCGCACACTGGAGCGCCATCCGCGCGTTCTGCTCCACGAGCAGCACGGCCGTCCCCTCGGCGGTGAGCCGCTGAATGATCCGGAAAATCTCGCGCACGACGAGCGGCGCCAGGCCGAGCGAGGGCTCGTCGAGCATCAGGAGTCGCGGGCGCGCCATCATCGCGCGGGCGATGGCGAGCATCTGCTGCTCGCCTCCGCTGAGGCTCCCGGCCAGCTGGCCGCGGCGCTCGCGCAGCAGGGGAAAGAGCGTGACGACCCGGTCCAGCTCGAGCGCCAGGTTCGCCTGGTCTCTTCGCGCGAAGCCGCCGAGACGCAGGTTCTCGAGCACGGTCATGCGGGCCAGGATGCCCCGCCCCTCGGGAACGTGGACCACCCGCCGGCGCACGATCTGGTGGACCGGCAGGCCGACGAGGTCTTCGCCGAGGAACCGGACGGCGCCCCGGCGCGGGCGGACGATGCCGGAGATCGCGCGCAGCAGCGTGGATTTGCCCGCCCCGTTGGCGCCGATCAGCGCGACGACAGCGGCGTCCGGCACGCTCAGGCTCACGCCCTGCACCGCCCGGATCCGGCCGTAACTCACGTGGAGGTCCTGCACCTCGAGGAGTGTCGGGGCGCTAGTCACTGCCAAGGTAGGCCTCGATGACGCGTGGGTCGCGCTGGATCTGGGCGGGCGGGCCCTCGGCGATCTTCTGGCCGAAGTTCAGCACCGTCACGATCCTCGAGAGCTTCATCACGAGCGACATCTTGTGCTCGATCAGGAGGATCGTCACGCCGCGCCGATTGACCTCGCCGATGAGCGCCTCCAGCTCGAGGGTCTCCTGAGGATTCATTCCGGCTGACGGCTCGTCGAGCAGGAGGAGTCGGGGCGAGCTGGCGAGGGCTCGGGCGATCTCGAGCCGGCGCTGCTCGCCGTAGGGCAGCTCCACCGCGGACTGGTGGGCCCGGGCCGCGAGCCCCATCATCTCGAGGACGGCCACCGCTCGCTCGCGCGCCGCGACTTCGCCGGGCGATCGACGAAATGGAACGCCGAGGAGCGGCGCCAGCAGCCCGCCGTGTGTCCGGCAATGGAGGCCGAGCAGCACGTTCTCGAGCGCCGTCATCGAGCCGAAGAGCCGGATGTTCTGGAACGTGCGGCAGATCCCGAGGGCCGTCCGACGGTACGGGGGCAGGTGGCCGATGTCGCGCCCGCCGAAGCGGATTCGTCCGCCGGCGGGCTCGAGGGCGCCCGTCACGAGGTTGAAGAACGTCGTCTTACCGGCGCCATTCGGGCCGATGATCGCGTGAACACCGCCGGCCTCGACGGTGAGCTCGAGCCCCGCGAGGACGACGAGCTTCCCGAAGCTCCGGGAGAGCCCGTCAACCGCGAGCAGCGGCTCGCTCACCGCGTGAGAGCCGGGCCAGCAAGGCGGCGTCGAGCAGACCCTGCGGCCGGACGAGCATCATGGTCAGCACCAGGAGCCCGTAGAGGATCTCGCGCCAGTCCTTCACCCAGCGCAGGAGCTCGGGCAGGACCGAGAGGATCGTCGCGCCCGCGACCGAGCCCCAGAAGCTCGCGAGCCCGCCGAAGACGGCGTAGAGCATGACGAAGAGCGAGCGCCCGATACCGAACGCCTCGGGATCGATGAAGAGGGTGTAGTGGGCGTAGAGCCCGCCGCCGAGCCCGGCGATGGCGCCGCCCGTCGCGAAGGCCGCGAGCTTCACGTACGTCGAGTTGACGCCCATCGCCTCGGCGGCCGCCTCGTCGTCGCGGAGCGCGGTGAAGGCACGCCCCATCCGCGAGCCGCCGACCCGTGTGAAGAAATAGGCGAGGACGACGAGCAGGCCGAGCACGTACCAGATGGTCGTCGCCGGCGGAATGCCGGCGAACCCGGCGGGCCCGCCGAACGCCGGCACGTTCAGGAAGAAGACGCGGACCATCTCGCCGAAGCCGAAGGTGACGAGCACCAGGTAGAGCCCGCGCAGCCGCAGGGCCGGAAAGCCGACGGCGAGCCCGACGAGGCTGCCCACGAGACCGCCGGCGGCCAGCGCCAGTGGGAACGGCGTCTGGTGATGCACCGAGAGATAGGCGGACGTGTACGCGCCGAGCGCCATGAAGCCCCCCTGGCCCGCCGAGAGCTGTCCCGCGGAGGCGGGCAGGAAGAACGACAGCGCCATGATGACGTCGATGCCCGCGAAGATCACGATCGAGACGGCGTGATCCGACAGCACGCCAGCCTCACCCGCTCTGGAGCCGGGCGCCCAGGAGGCCCGTCGGACGTACCAGCAAGATGAGGATCATCACAGCGAACGCGAACGCGTCCCGGTAGGACGACGCGAGATAGGCGACACTCAGCACTTCGACCACGCCGATGACCAGGCCGCCGACCATCGCGCCGGTGACGTTGCCGAGCCCGCCCAGCAGCATGATCGCGAGCCCCTTGAGGCCGACCTTGACGCCGAAGAACGGGCTCAGAGCGGTGAAGTTCCAGGCGAGAAGGACGCCGGCCGCGCCGGCGAGTGCCGAGGCGATCGCGAACGTGATCACGATCGCCATCGAGACGTTGACGCCCATGAGCCCGGCCACGGTCGGGTTCTCGGCCGTCGCGCGAATCGCCATCCCCATCGGCGTCGCGCGCAGAAACGCCTCGAGCAGGGCCATCAGGCCCAGCGAAGTGCCGAGGATGAGGAGCTGGAGCGTCGTGAGCGTCACCGGCCCGAGGGCGAGGGCCGTCGACGCGAAGGGCGCCGGGAACGCCACCGGCTCGGCGCCGAAGATCTTCACGACCGTGTGCTGCAGCACGAGACCCACGGCGATCGTCGTCATCAGCGGCGTGACGTGGCTCCCACGGGCACGGACCGGCCGGAACGCGACGCGCTCGACGACGACGCCGAGCGCGGCGGCGGCGAGCATCGCGCCGCCCAGCGTCGCCCACGGCGTGACGCCCGCCAGAGTGAGCGCCAGACCCACGTAGGCACCGACCATGAACACCTCGCCGTGCGCCAGGTGGAGCAGGTTCAGGACGCCGAAGATGAGCGTGTACCCGATCGCGACGAGGGCGTAGGCGCCACCGAGCATCAGCCCGTTGACGAGCTGCTGGACGAACATTGTGCGCGATGATACACCTGGATTGACAGGCCTCGGTCCGCCGTATTACCGTCGCCCAACCGATGAGCGTCCTCACGAAGATCCGCATACTTCCGACCGGCATGCGGCGGCACGAGTGGATCGCGTTCGAGGAAGGCTATGTCCGCGAGCAGGGCCTCGAACCCGTGGCGCCGTGGGATGACCATCTCGCGCTGTCACGTGCGTGAGCGGAGGAACCGAGATGATCGGGATGCGGCGTCGAGCGGTCACGGTCGCGGTCGTCACCGTGCTGCTCGCGAGCCTGGGGCTGCCGCCGGCCGTCGGGGCGAAGCTGGCGGGTGACAAGGTCCGGCTCGGGGTGATCATGCCGCAGGCCGGCCTCTTCGTGGACTGGGGCCAGCACGGGCTGATCGGCGCCGAGTTCGCGCGCGACGAGATCAACGCCGCCGGCGGGATCGGTGGCCTGCCGCTCGAGCTCGTGGTCGCCGACGACCGTGGCGATCCGAAGGAATCCGTGACGCTGACGCGCCGCCTGGCCCAGACCGACCGGGTCCTCATGATCCACGGGTCGATCTCCAGCTCGAGCGCCGGCGTCATGTTCCCGCTGTCGGCGAGCTTGAAGGTGCCGATCATCACCCCGACCGCCGCGGCGCCCGGGCTCACCGACAAGTTCCGGCCGTGGGCCTACACCATGAACCCCGGCGCCGCCCGGGCGCTGGGCACCGGGCTCGCGGCACTCCGCAAGCACCATCCGAACGTCAAGAAGGCGACGATTCTCTACAACAGCGCCGACGCGATCTCGAAGGCGGAGGGCGAAGGGGTGATGCCGCCCACCTTCAAGCAGGCGAACATCGAGCTCCTCGACTCGATCACCTTCCAGACCGGCGATCTCGATTTCAGCGCGCAGGTCACCCGCGCCCTCGCCAAGCAGCCCGACCTCCTCTTCCTCGGCTCCGGCTCACGCGAGGCCGCGCTCATCGCCAAGGAGGCGCGCAAGCAAGGCTTCAAAGGACCGATCCATGGCGGTGTCGCCACCGCCACCCCCGACCTCATCGCGCTCGGTGGCGACGCGGTCGAGGGCTGGTACACCACCACGTACGGGCCTAACTCGTCCGGCCTTGCCATGTACGACCAGCTCTTCATCTCCAAGATGTGCGTCGAGACGTCGGGGGTGACCAACAAGCCCGATGACCTCGAGAGCGACCGGGACAAGCTGGCGAAGTGCTGGTCGGGACTCAAGAGCTACGACGGCGCGATCGGCGCGGTCACCATGAACGAGCTCGGCGTGAACGTCGGGCAGATCTGGGCCCTGACCGTCAAGCGGGGCGTCTTCACGCTCGCCGAGTAATCACGCGTGACGGCCTCGACGCTGCCGATCCTCCCCACGACCGTCGTCGGCAGCTACGCGATCCCCGCCTGGCTCTGGGCCGCGTACGAGAAGATCGAGGCAGGTCCATGAAGCTCTACAAGCCCGAGGTCGAGGCCCAGCGATTCTGGAACCCGTACACGCAGACCATGCCGCGCGCCGATCTCGACCACTTGCACCTTCGGAAGCTCCAGACCGTGATCGAGTGGGCGTACGCGCGGAGCCCGATGTACCGGAAGCTGCTCGAACGCCACAAGGTCCGGCCAGCGCAGATCCGGACGATGGACGACTTCGTGAAGCGGCTGCCGTTCATCGACAAGACAGAGGTCCTCGATGCGCAGGCGGTCAATCCGCCGTTTGGCGAGACGCTCGCCATCTCGGAGGACTTTTTCCATCAGCGCTTCGCGACGTCCGGCTCGACCGGCGCGCCGCTCCACATCCCGCTCACGTACCACAGCGCCGAGCTGTGGGGGGAGTCGTGGGTCTACGTCTACTGGGCCGCCGGTCTGCGCGCGCGCCACAGCTTCTACTTCCCGTTCAATTGGGGGATCTTCGCCGCGTTCTGGTCGGCCTACATGGGTGTGCGCCGGCTCGGCGCCACGGTCGTCTCCGGCGGCGGGCTCGACAGCACGGCGCGGCTGCGCCAGATCGAGCAGTACCGCCCGGACGTCATGCTCGCGACGCCGACCTATGCGCTCTATCTCGGCGAGACGGCGCGCGAGGTCGGCATGGATCTGGCCAAGACGTCCATCTCGCACGTGATCGTCGCCGGCGAGCCCGGCGGCAGCATTCCGGCGACGCGCCGGGCGATCGAGGACTTGTGGGGCGCCAGGTGCTACGAGCTCTACGGGATCGCGGAGCTCGGTCCAACCAACCCGGGGTGCCCCCTGCAGGAGGGCGTCCACCTCTGCGAGGACTGGTATCACGCGCTCGTGGTGGACGAGTCGGGCCATCCGGTGCCGTACGGTGAGGTGGGCGAGCACATCGTGACGAGCTACATCCAGGACGGCCAGCCGCTCATCAAATACCGCACGCACGACCTCGTTCGCTGGACCGATCAACCCTGTGGGTGCGGAACGACGTGGCTCTACTACCCCGGCGGCGTGCTCGGTCGCACCGACCACATGATCATCGTGAAGGGCGTCAACGTCTACCCGTCGGCCGTCGAAGCGTTGCTGCACCGGGTGGCGGGGTTCTCCGAGCACTACGAGCTGCACGTCGACCGGGACGCGACCAACGACTTCGTGACCGTGAAGGCCGAGGCGCGATCCGAGATCGTCGAGGGACGCTACGCCGAGCTCGGCCGCCACGCGGAGACGGTCTTCAAGTCGGTCATCGGCGTCGGCATCGGCGTCGAGGTGCACAAACCGGGGAGCCTGCCCCGGTACGAGCTGAAAGCGAAGCGCTTCTTCGATCACCGGCCGGCCGCCCACCGCTGGCAGCTCGCGGCGAGGACCGGCCCGTGACGCGCGACGAGACGCTCGAGCGCATCCGTGACCTTCAGCTCAAGGTGCAAGAGCTCCGGCGGGCCAGCGATAACCCCGCCATCGAGCGCACCATGCAGCTGCTCGACCTCTACTGCCACATGGCGCGATGGGAGCTCGGCGATGTGCAGGCGATGATCCCGGAGGCGGAAGCTCGATGATCGACTGGACGGCGCTGGGCGACGAGACGGTCGATCTCCTGCGCCGCTATCTGATGATCGACACGACGAATCCTCCCGGGAACGAGATCGCCGGAGCCCGGTTTCTCGCCGACGTGTTCGCGCGCGACGGAATCGAAAGCGAGACGATCGAGGCGGCGCCCGGGCGCGCCAGCCTGAGAGCGCGCCTGCCGGGCGACGGCTCGCTGGGCGGGATCGTCCTGCACCACCATATCGACGTCGTGTACGCCGACCGCCGCTACTGGACGGTGGATCCGTTCGGGGGCGCGATCGCGGACGGCTACCTGTACGGGCGCGGCGCGATCGACATGAAATCGACCGGGATCCTGCACCTGGCTGCCCTGCTGGCGCTCAAGCGGGCGCGCGTGCCGCTCAAGCGCGACCTCGTGTTCCTCGCGACGGCCGACGAGGAGGCCGGGAGCGAGTTCGGCGCCCAGTTCATCGCGAATCGTCACCGGGACTGGCTCGCGGGCGCCGAGTACGCGATCTCCGAGCTCGGAGTGATCCAGACGCACATCGGCCTCAAGGCCCCGCTCGCCGCCATCGTCATCTCGGAGAAGACGGGCCTGCCGCTCACGCTCACCGCCCGCGGCGAGCCCGGGCACGGCTCGATGCGCGCTCAACCGGCTGCTCGAGGCCGAGCGGCCGCTCCGCGTGCTGCCGGAAGTGCAAGAATTCTTCTCGCGCATGGCGGATCTGCTGCCGGCCGACCGGGGCGCCGGCTACGACGACCTCGCGCGCGGTTTTCAAGATCCGGCTTTTCGCGCGCAGTTCTTCGCGAACCGGCAGTACGCCGCGATGGTGCGGACGACCTTTGCGGTGACGATGCTGCGGGGCAGCGAGAAGAGCAACGTCATCCCGCCCGAAGCCGCGGCCCAGGTCGACTGCCGGATGCTGGCCGGGGACGATCCCGAAGAGATCGCCGGCTGGGTCCGGAGCGTCATCGCCGATCCCAACGTCCAGGTCGACATCGGGCGGGAGCCGAAGATCCCGAATCTCTCGCCCCCCGACACCGAGCTCTACAAGGCCATGGCGGACGCGCTGCGGCGGCGGGCGCCGGGCGCCGTGGTGGCGCCGATGATCCTGGTCGCCTTCACCGACAACTGGGTGTTCCGGCGCTGCGGGCTCCACGGCTACGGCTTCAGCCCGTTCGTCCTCGAGGAGCCGGAGCTGCAGCGCATCCATGGCAACGACGAGCGCATCTCGCTGGAAAACCTGCGCGAGGGCGTGCGCGCGTACACGGAGATGCTGGTGGACGTGGCGGGCGCCTAGCCCGGGGCCCGCGCCGCCAGCGTGGGGAGACTTTCATGGACCGGCCGATCAGGTGGAAGAACGGCGCGCGGTGCGCGGTGATGATCTCGTTCGACGTCGACGGCGAGAGCCCGTGGATCCTTCGCGATCCGCGCGGCCCCTCGAGATCGCGGAGCACTACCTGAGCCAGCGCTAAGTGAATCCGCAGGGACCGGCGTTTCGGGAGCCGACTCCTCTCGAGCGCATGCTCAACAAGGCGTTCGGCGCCTTCGTGGGGCTGGGGCTCGGCCCGCGCGACTACTTCCTCTTGCAGGTGCGAGGGCGGAAGACGGGCCGCGTGTTCGCGACGCCGGTGAGCCTGGTCGAGCTTCGGGGCAGGCGCTTCCTCGTGGCCCCCCGCGGGCGTACCCAGTGGGTGCGTAACGCGGAAGCCGCCGGGCACGTCACCCTCAAGCGGGGATCGAGCCGCCAGAGGTTTCGGCTCCGCCCCGTTCCCGACGCCGACAAGCCGCCGGTGCTGCGCGCCTACCTCGAGCGGTTCCGACCGGTCGTCCAGCGCTACTTCCCCCTGGCCGCCGGCTCGCCGCCGGAAGCGTTCGCCGGAATCGCCGAGCGCTATCCCGTCTTCGAATTGCTGCCGTCCAATGACACGGGGGAACGCCGATGAAGCTGAGCGCCATCATCGACCCGCGGCGCAAGTGATTCTCACGGTCATTCCGACTCGCGACGAGCTCGACGCCTTCGTCGAGGGGTGCCGTGCGCAGGGCCATCACGACGAGCCTGCCGTCGTGGGACGACTGCCGATCACGCGCTTTCCGGAGCTGGCGATGGCGGTCGCGTGCGGCGGTCTCGGCAAGGTGCAGTTCGGCATCCGGACGCAGCATCTCCTCGACTCCGGGCGGTGGCGGCTGGTCGTGTGCGCGGGCGCCGCCGGCGCGCTCGTGTCCGATCTCTCCGTCGGCGATGTCGTCATCGCGACGGAGACGGTGGAGCACGACATCCTGAACCGGTTCGGTGCGCCTCGCCTGCCGCGTTTCGGCGGATCGGCGCCGATCCTGGAACACTGCCGCCGGGCCCTGCGCACGGACCCACCGGTGCGAGTCCACTACGGTCCGGTGGCGAGCGGCGACGAGGACGTGGTGGACGTCGAGCGCCGCGCGGCCATTCACGAGCGAACCCGGGCGCTGGTCGTGGCATGGGAAGGAGCCGGCGGGGCCCGGGCGAGTCAGTTCAGCGGAGTGGAGTTCGTCGAGGTTCGAGGCGTGACGGATGGAGCCGATGGCTCAGCGGCCCACGATTTCGCGCGGAACGTGAGGCGGGCAATGACCAGCGTCGCGCTGGTGGTCACGGCGCTGGTGCGGTGGGCCGGCGACCGGCATGATGAGACACGCAGAGGCGCCGCTCAGGAGAAGGGGGCCCCATGAAGCTGAGCGTCGAGAGCTTGACGAAAGGCCTGCAGTTCCACGGGGAAGTTCAGGGCAAGCGCCAGCACTACTACGTGCTGTCGAGCCCGCGGCAGTACTTTGTCATGTCGATCTCGCTCAGCAAGCGGGACGCCGGGAACTTCAACCTCGTGAGCCGGGCGGCCGTCGACGGGCTCTATCGGCGGCTCCGGGGCCAGCGGGGACTGACGGCGCGGCTCGTCTTCGACCGCTCGCGCAAGGGGCGCCTCGTGGTCTCGTCGCTGGCCGCGCTGAACATGCTCTACGTGCTGGTGGCCACCGGCCGGGCCGGCATCGACGCAAAGCGCAAGTCGCCGCAGATCTTCTTCAACGTGCGGCGCCGGCCCGAGGCCGAGGCGTGAGGCCGGCGCCGGGGGCCCACTGAAGCGCGTGGCCTCGCTCTCGATCCGCCGCGCGACCCGCCGCGACGTTCCGACGATCGTCCGTCTGATCCGCGGGCTCGCCGAGTACGAGCGGCTGGCGCACGAGATGGAGGCCACCGCCGGGCAGATCCGCCGCCACGGCTTCGGGGGGCGGCCCTACTTCGAGGCCCTCATCTGCCGGCGGGGCCGCGCCGCCGTCGGCTTCGCCCTCTACTTCTTCACGTACTCGACGTTTATGGGACGTCCGACGCTCTACCTCGAGGATCTCTTCGTCCTGCCCGAAGAGCGCGGGCGGGGCGCCGGCCGGGCGCTGCTCACCGAGCTGGCGCGGATCGCCCTGCGGCGCGGGTGCGGCCGAATGGAATGGATGGTACTCGACTGGAACACGCCGTCGATCCGGTTCTACCGGGGGCTCGGGGCGACGCTCCGCAAGGAGTGGATCCTCACCCGTCTCACCGGCGCGCCGCTCAGCCGGCTCGCGCGTCGGCGCCCGCTTCGCCAGGCGGTGACCACGACGGCGGGCCGAGGCGGCGCCGGCCGTCGCTCGCGAGCCTGACCGAGGGATGATCCCCGGAGTCGAACTTCCGGTCCCAGAGCTTGCACGTCACCTGCTTGTGGCGCTGGTCGAGCCCCTCGCAGTAATTGGTGAACTCGCAGCGCCGCACGAGATCGCCGTAGCCGAGCCGGATCTTCCTGAACCAGTCGGGGTCGGCGAGGGTCTGGCGCGCGGCGGCCACGCAGTCGGCCTCGCCGCGCTCGAGGATGCCTTCCGCCTGTTCGAAGGTGGCGATGCCGCCGCTGGTGACGAGCGGTGTTTGGAATCCGGCGTCCCGGATCGCGTGGCGAATCGCCGCGGCGAGCGGCACGTTTCGGCCGAACGGGCCGCGGTGGTCCGAGAGGACCGTGGGCATGCACTCGTAGCCTGACGCGCCGGTGTAGGGGTACACGGCTTCGCCGATCTTCGGCTGCTTGGCATCCTCGAACCGGCCGCCCTTGGAGACCGACAGGTAGTCCACGCCCGCCGCGGCGAACCGGACACCGAACCAGATCGCGTCGTCGAGGTCGCTCCCGCCGTCGACCACCTCGTCGCCCAGATACCGGATGCCGACGACGTAGTCGTCGCCCACGCGTGCCCGGACCGCCTCCAGCGCTTCGAGCGGCAGCCGGACCCGGTTCTCGCGCGAGCCGCCGTAGCCGTCGGCCCGGGAGTTCAGGCGTGAGAGGAACGACGCCATCGTGTAGGCGTGGGCGTAATGCAGCTCGACGCCGTCGAAACCCGCCGCGCGGGCGCGGCCCGCGGCCTCGGCGAAGAAGCCGGGGAGCACCCGCGGCAGCTCACGGATGTGGGGCAGGTGCATGTCCCAGACCCGTTCCCGGTATCCATAGTCGAGCGCCTCGAGCTCGCGATCGGTCAGCACGGTCTCGATCGTCACGCGGTCGGCGGCGGCGAGGAACTCGCGCACGTCGGTCTCCGGCGCCTCGCGCCAGCGCGGGTCGTCGAGCCAGAGGGCGAGCTGGCCCCGCAACGAGTCGGTGATCTCGAGATACCGAGCGAAGAATCGCTCGGGCTCGGGGCGTCGCCGCACCGTGACGAAGTCGAGGATCTGGATGAAGAGCCGCGTCCGGCCCCGGCTCCGCTCCCGGACCGTCTCGACGAGCGCCCGGAGTCCGGGAATGAACCGGTCATCGCCGATTCGCAGCAGGGGGCCGCTCGCGATGTCGCGGATGCCGGTGGCCTCCACGACGAGGACGCCAGGCTGGCCCTCGGCGAATCGAGCGTACCATTCGAGGACCTCCGAGGTGACGAACCCGTCGTCGGTCGCCCGCCACGGCACCATCGCCGGGACCCACGTCCGCTCCGCGGCGGTCAGCTGCCGGCCGATCCGGATTGGCGAGAACCACCGGGCGCGCCCGGCCGCCTCGCGCGTCGGCCAGCTGGCCAGCGGCAGGGGATGACGGACCCGATGCGGCGAGGTCATCGCCTCACTCGGGGAGGCAGGCGAACCCGTCGACCTCGATCAGGCAGCCCTCCGCGGCGTCGTAGAGGTCTCGCACGCCGACGAGCGTCATCGCGGGAAAGTGCTTGCCGAAGTACTCGCGGTAGACGACGCCGATCGGCTCGCCCTGCCGCTTGAACTCGCCGGCGTCGAGGACGTAGATGGTGAGCTTCGCGACGTCGGTGAGCCGGCCCCCCGCGGCGGTGACGAGAGTCTTCAAGTTCTCGCACACCCGTCGGAACTGGGCGACCAGGTCGCCCTTGCCGACGACGCGGCCGTCGCGGTCCTTCGCGACCTGACCGGCGAGGAACAGCATGCGACCGCCGCGGGTCTCGGCGGCGTGGGAGAAGCCGACGGGCTTCATGAGCGACGGCGGATTGTGGAGCTCGATCTGGCGGGTCATCCGCGCCTCCTCAATTCATGTCCTCGCCTCGGCCGGCGGGGCCCCAGCGCCGCGCCGGCCTGCGGCGCGCACGCCTACTCAGGACTGTGTGCCGTCCAGCACGATCGTCTCCCCGTTCGTCGTGTCGTCGTGGACCAGCTTGGCCGCCACCGCCGCGATCTCGGCCGGGTCGATGAGCCGGCCGCCGGGGTTCATGCGCGCCATCGCCGCAACGGCTTCCTCGACCGACGTGCCCGTCCTGGCCGCGATGTTCCGCGCGCTGTTCCACACGAGGTCCGTCGCCGCGAATCCGGGGCAGATGGCGTTGACGGTGACGCCCTTGCCCGAGATCTCGGCGGCGAGCGCCCTGGTGAGGCCGACGAGCGCGTGCTTGGAGGCGGTGTACGCGCTCACGTACGCGGCCCCGTGGAGCCCGGCGAGCGAGGCGATGTTGATCACGCGTCCCCAGCGGCGCTCGAGCATCGCGGGCAGGACGGCGCGCGTGAGCAAATAGGGCCCGGTCGCGTTGACGCGCAGGTGACGGTCCCAGAGGGCCGGCTCGGTCTTCGCGATGGGCGCCGACTCGGCGATCCCCGCGTTGTTGACGAGGACGTCGATCGCGCCGAGCGTGGCGCGGACATCGTCGATCGCCCGCGTGATGGCGTCGGCGTCGCTCACGTCCAGCACGAGCGCCATCGCCTGCACGCCGAGCCCGCGGAGGGCATCGGCGGTCGCCTCCACCTGATCGGACGATCGCGCACCGACCGCGACGTGACAGCCTTCGCGGGCCAGCGCGAGCGCGATTTCTCGACCGATGCCGCGACCGCCGCCGGTGACAAGGGCGATCCGCGCCACCGGTGCGTTCACGGGCTCTCCACGCAGAACAAGAAGATGAGCGGGCGGCTGGTCGATCGATCGTCACGCGCAGGGTCAGACAGGCAGCGCACGCGCGGCGAGCTGCTGCTCTGGGAGCCTCCGTCCGGCGGCGCCGTCGCGCACCCGGCGAGGATCGCGAGCCAGACCAGCAGCACGATCGAGCGCCGGGACCAATTCATGCGGCCATTCTATCGTGGGATCGGGTATATATAGCGTCGCGATTCATGTCGCGCGCGTTCGCCCGGTGCTCGCTCGTGGACGCTGTCGCCCGGCTGCGGCCGGCGATGAAGGTGCTGCTGCCGCCGGGGTGCGGCGAGCCCGCCGCGCTCGTCGCCGAGATCTGTCGGCAGTCCGAACGGTTACCGGATCTGATGCTGCTGGGCGGCATCCACCTCGGCGACTATCCCTTCGCGCGGCCCGAACACGCGGCGCTCCGCTTCGCGACGTGGCACATGTCGCCCCGCCTCGACGACGCGCGGCGCCGGGGGCGGGTCGAATTCGTGCCGATGCGCTATTTCGATCTCGTCAGCCAGTTCGCCGCTGGCGGCGCGTGGGCGCCGGATTGCGTCCTGGTCCATTGCGCGCCGCCGGACGCGCGCGGCTATCTGAGCCTCGGCGTCTCCGTCAGCGTGGCGCTGCCGGCGGCCCGCCGCGCCCCGCTCGTGATCGCCCAGGTCAATCCGGCGATGCCGCGCACGCTCGGTAATGCCTTTCTCCATCGGAGCCAGATCGATTGCTGGGTCGAGGCGGACGAGCCGCTCACGCCGTATCCGCCTCCACCGATCGGTGAGGTCGAGCGCGCCATCGGGCGTCACGTCGCCGCCCTGGTGCCCGATGGCGCGACGGTGCAGGTGGGTGTCGGCGCGATCCCGCAGGCCGTGCTGGAAGCGCTCGTGGACCACCGGGACCTCGCCCTCCACTCGCTCCTGGTCGACGCGTCAGTGACGCTCGTGGAGCGAGGCGCGGTCACCAATGCGCTCAAGCGCGTTCACCGCGGGCGCATGGACATCGGCGAGGCGATGGGCACGCGTCGGCTGTTCGATTTCCTCCACGAGAACTCCCTCGTGAACATGGAGCCCTCCGGCTTCGTTCACGATCCGGAGATCGTGGCGCAGAACGATCGCTTCGTGGCCATCAACTCTGCGCTCGAGGTCGATCTGGGTGGGCAGGTGACCGCGGAGAGCCTGGGGCCGCGCCAGGTGGCGGGGATCGGCGGCCAGTTCGACTTCGTCCTCGGCGCCTCCCGATCGCACGGGGGCGCCGCCATCATCGCGCTGCCCTCGACGGGACGCGACGGCAGCGTGTCGCGGATCGTCCCACGTCTCCAGGCGGGCGCGGCGGTGACGAGCCCTCGGGCGCTGGCCGATTGGGTCGTGACCGAGCATGGAGCGGCGCGGCTGCGGGGACAGGGAGAACGGGGACGGGCCGAGGCGCTCACCGCGGTCGCCCATCCTCGGTTTCAGGAGGAGCTGTTACAGCGTGTTATTTCTTAGCGGCGTCGATCTTCTCGAAGATCTCCTCGTCCGTCGGGAATCGGTAGGTCGTCTCGTTGGTGTAGACGACATCATCGTCGATCGATACCTCGAAGATCCCGCTGTGGCCTTCCTTGAGGACTGCCGTGATTTTGTATTTGTTCTTGATGGCGGCCTGCATCCGCGCCTCCTCCCTGAGAAAGTGGCCTTCATTCTAATATGATGCCGGACAACCGTGAGGAGATTCCGTGACGCCCACCCTGATCGACACCGACCCCGGAATTGACGACGCCCTCGCCCTGCTCCTCGCATGGAGCTCGCCCGAGATCCGGGTGGACGCGATCACGACGGTCGCGGGGAACGTACCGCTCGACTCGGCGAGTACGAACGTCCTGCGGCTGCTGGCGCTCCGACGCCCGACGCCACGACCGGTCGTGGCCGCGGGGGCGGCGAGCCCCCTGGCTCGGGCCCTGACGACCGCGACCCGCTACCACGGCGAGGACGGGCTCGGCGACCTCCCGGACTGGCCCCCGGTCGGGCCGATGGCCGCGTCGCCCGACGCGGTGGGCGTCATCGTCGACGCGGCTCGCCGGTATGGCCGGGAGCTCACGCTCGTGGCCCTCGGGCCTCTGACGAACCTCGCGCTGGCGCTCAAAGAGGACGCGGCGGCGGTCGCCCGAGTCGGGCGCGTCGTCGCCATGGGCGGCGCGGTCGACGTGCCCGGCAACGTCACGCCCACGGCCGAGTTCAACATGCACGTGGACCCCGAAGCGGCCCACCGCGTGCTCGCCTCGGGGCTGCCGCTCGAGCTGGTGCCGCTTGACGCAACGCGCCAGGCTGTACTTCCGCGCGCCGGAATGCGGGCGGCGCTCGCGCGGTCGCCGGGGACGCTCGCCTCGCGGATCCAGGCGTTCAGCGAGCGCGCATTCAGGATCTCGCACGCCGATGGATCGCAGGGTATGGCGCTCCACGATCCACTCGCCGTCGCCGTCGCGGTCGATTCGTCGCTCGCCACGTGGGAGGCGGTGCGTCTCGCCATCGGGCCGGACGGCGAGACATTGCGCGCGAGCGGCGCGCCCAACTGCCGCATCGCGAAGGGCGTGGAGCGCGACCGGTTTCTCCGACTGTTCCTCGACCGCCTGTGTCCGGCGACCTCACGGCTCGGCGCGTCCTCGTAGTCGGCTCGGCGAACGTCGACTTCACCGTCGCGGCGCCGCGCCTGCCGGCTGTCGGCGAGACGGTCAGCGGCGGCACGCTGCTCGTCAACCACGGGGGCAAAGGCGCCAATCAGGCGGTCGCCGCCCGCCGCCTCGGCGCCGACGTGCGCTTCGTCGGATGCGTGGGTGACGACGGCTCCGGCCGCGAGATCCGCGCGGCGCTCGCGGCCGAGGGGATCGGCGTCGCCGGCGTGGCCATCACGGGCGAGGCCGCCACGGGGACGGCGCTGATCGTGGTGGACGTCGGTTACAACCCGGCGAACCAGGTCATCGTCGGCGCGGGTCTGCCAGCTCGAGACACCGCCCGACACCATCGTGTGGGCGCTCGAGGAAGCGCGGCGGCGGCGCATCGTCACGGTGCTGAACCCGGCCCCGGTCCGCGAGGGCCTCGGCGACGTTTGGCGGTTCGTGGACTATCTGACGCCGAACGAGCGCGAGGCCGAGCGACTCACCGGCATCGCCGTGCGGGATCTGCGATCCGCCGCCGCCGCCGGCCACGCTCTCCGCCGGCGCGGGGTGGGCACCGTGATCGTGACGCTCGGCGCCCAGGGGGCGCTCGCGTGCACGGCGCAGGGCGAGATCCCGGCCCCGGCGCGCGCGGTGGCGGTGGTCGACACGACGGCCGCCGGCGACGCCTTCAACGGCGCGCTTGCCGTCGCGCTCGGCGCGGGCGACCGCGTCGAGGACGCGCTTCGATTCGCCAACGCGGCCGCGGCCCTCGCGTGCACGCGCCGCGGCGCCCAGCCCTCGCTGCCGACCCGTGCCGAGGTGGACCGTCTGCTGGGAGCGACCGAGCGGAACGACGTGTCCGACTGACAGAACGTTCGCGAATCGTTCGCCTGCTCAGGGCAGGCGCGCCCGCAGCGCGCGTACGCGCTCGATGGCCGACTCGATCCGCGCCGGGTCGACTGTCCCCTTCGCGACCGCCTCGCGGATCGCCGCGAGCGCCACCTGCGCGGCCGAGCGGCCGTCGGGAAGTCGGTCGTCGACGATGAGCAGCACGTCCACCCCCGCGTCGAGGGCGAGCACCGCCGCTTCGCCGATCCCGTATTGCTGCTCGATCGCGCCCATCCGGAGATCGTCGCTGAGCACCGGCCCCTTGAAGCCGAGATCGCCGCGGAGGAGCCCGGAGATCGTCGCGCGCGAGAGCGTCGCCGGGCGCTGATCGTCGAGCCGTCGGTTGACGACGTGCGCCGTCATCACGCTGTCGGCGAATCCCTCACCGATCAGCGCGCGATAGGGCGCCAGCTCCAGCTCCGGTGCGGCGGTCGCGGTGACGTCGGTGAAGCCGCGATGAGAGTCGTCGAAGCTCGAGCCGTGGCCCGGGAAGTGCTTCAGCGCGGTCAGGACGCCCTCGGCCCGCAGCCCCTGGACGAACGCGCGCGCGTGCTCGGTGACCAGCTGCGGGTTCGCGCTGAAGCTCCGCGCCGCGCCGACGATGACCTGGTTCGCCGGGTTGTAACCGACGTCCACCACCGGCGCCAGGTTCCAGTTGATTCCCACCGCGCGCAGCATCGTCCCGATGCGACGCGCCTCCAGCTCGGTCAGCACGAAGTCGTTCGTCTCACCCAGCTCCTGCGCCGAGAACGTCGCCGGCCAGCCGTCGCGCGGGGCCAGGCGCATGACGTTGCCGCCTTCGGCGTCGGCGGCGACGAGAAGCTTGCGACCCGTGCACGCGGCCGCCCGCTGGATGAGCGCGCCCGTGAGCCGCGCGAGCTGGTCGGCGTCCACGATGTTGTGGGACAGGAGCACCGTGCCGCCGACCCGCGCCTCGCAGAGGAGCGCTTCCACGTCTGCATTCCCGGCAGCGTCCGTGCCACGAAAGCCCACCAGGAGCAGCGAGCCCAGCTCGGGCTCGAGGGCCGCGAGACGTTCGCGAGACGGGGCCATCGCGGCGCCGCAGCCGGCGGCGAGGAGGACACCCAGGAGACTAGCGGTGACGAGCCGCGGCAACCAGCTTCTCCACGCGCGCGCGATCGACCGGTTGCTCGACGTCGCCGTGGCGCTTGACCGATGTTCCGACGATGAGCCCGTCGGCGACCGACAGGAGCTCCGCGGCGGTCTCGGCGGTGACACCGCTGCCGACCAGGAGCGGGACGGCGGGAACGGCGCTCCGCACGCGCTTGACCTCCGCGAGCGGCGTCGCCTGGCCCGTGGCCGGGCCGGAGACGACCAGCGCGTCGGCGAGACCCCGGTGCACGAGGTCCCGCGCCGTCTGCTCGACCTCGACCGGGGCCAGGGGCACGGCGTGCTTGCCCCCGACGTCGGCGAAGATCGCGACCGCGATGCCGAGCAGCCGCCGGTCGCGGAGCGTCCCGTAGGCGTCGGACTGGACGATCCCCTGGTCGGCGAGGACCGCGCCCGCGTGGACATTGACGCGGATGAACTCGGCGCCGACGGCCGCGGCGACGGCCAGCGCCGCGCGCGCGTCGTTCTTCAGCACGTTCACGCCGAGTGGCACCCCGGGGAGCGCGCGGCGCACCTCCGCGGCGACCACGCTCATGGCCGCGACGGTGGCGGGCTCGACGCGGCCCGGCGTGAAGGGCGCGTCGCCGAAGTTCTCGACGAGGAGGGCGTCGGCGCCGCCCTCGATCAGCGCGCGGGCGTCGGCCAGCGCGGACGCGACGACCCGCGCCATCGCGCCGTCCCACCGCGGACTGCCGGGCAGGGGCGGGAGGTGGACCATGCCGATGATCGTGCGCTCGAGTCGCATCAGCGGTAGCCTAGCACGACATCATGAGGGTCGAGCTTCGCCAGGCGCGCGAGCACGAGGTCCCGGTGTTGCGACGTCTCATGCAGCTCTACCTCTACGACTTCGCCGCCATCGACGACTGGGCCATCGGGGAGGACGGTCTCTACGGCAATGCCGCGACGATCGAGAGCTTCTGGAACGACCCGAGGATGACGTCGTTCTTCGTGCGGGTGGACGGCGCCCTCGCGGGCTTCGTGCTGGTCCGCGACGGCGCCCACTTCGCGGGCGAGGGAACGCGGGACATCAGCGAGTTCTTCATCCTGCGGCGCCACCGGCGGCGCGGTGTCGGCACCGAGACCGCCCGGCGTGTGTTCGACAAGTTCCGGGGCAAATGGGAGGTCACCCAGCTCACGAGCAACGTCGAGGCCCAGGCCTTCTGGCGACGGGTGATCGGGAGCTACACCGGCGGTCGCTACGACGAGCAGCCGCGTCCCGACGGCAAGGGCGTGATGCAGCGTTTCGACAACGCGCGCCCCTGACGTGGCATCGGGTGGCCATGATTGTCACCGCGCGAGCGTCGGCTATAGTGACGGCGTCGCGGTGGCTTCCGACGATCACTAGGAGGGCGTCGCCGCCGTTTTCGACAAGCGCCCGCCAAATTCACCCGCCTATGATGTGGCTCCGCCGTGCTGGTGGGGGGACGACGCGGGCGTGTTACGGCGTCGTGGGCGGCGGCGGTTGTGCGGGAAGGGGCGACAGCGGCATCCGCGGCCGACGTGGAGCCTTCCGGACCGCCTCGTCCAGATCGCGCGTCGACTTCTGCATCTCGTCGGTGAGCCTGGCGGCGTCGAGCGCGGTGCCGACCACCCGCGGCGTGATCAGGAGCAGGAGCTCCGTTTTCTCGATCTTCCGCTCCGTGAAGCCGAAGAGGTAGCCAATGACCGGAATATTCTTGAGGACGGGTATCCCGCGATTGTCGAGGGTGACCGTGTCCTGGATGAGCCCGCCGAGTACGAGGGTCTGGTTGTTCAGGAGCACCACGGAGGTCTCCGCCTCGCGCTTGTCGAACGAGGGCGAGTTCGTCGGCAAGAAGCTAGGTCCGACCTTATTTACTTCCTGCTTCACGTCGAGGGCGACCGTGCCGCGCTCGCCGATGCGCGGGGTCACGGTGAGGATGACGCCGGCGTCGCGGTACTCGACGGTCTGGTTCACGCCGCCCGTCGTGATCGTCGTGCTGGTGGTCCCGCCCGTCGTGCCGGGTGTGCTGACGGCGCTCGTTTGCTGGCTCGTGATGATCGGCACCGATCTCGAGACGTTGATGACCGCCTTCTTGTTTTCCGATGTCATCACGTGCGGGTTCGAGACGATGTTGATCTTGTTCCCGCACGCCAGGGCGTTGAGCATCGCGATGAACTGGTCAGAGGCGAACGTAAACGCGGTGAGCCCCGCCCCCCAGGGACCGAGGGCCGCCAGGCCGGCGACTCCCTGGGCGACTCCCTGAGGGAGCGAGAGCGCGCCGGTGCTCGAGGGAGCCGACGTCGGGAGGCCGCCCGTTGGGCCGGTATTGACGTTCGCGGCGTTGAACCGGCCCGCGCGCACGGCCCAGTCGATGCCGAGCCTCGTGTCGTCGGTCAAGGTGACCTCGGCCACGAGCATCTCGATCAGCACCTGACGCGGCATCCGGTCGAGCTGCTTGACCGTGTTCTCGATCTCCGTCCAGCTCCGCGGGAAGGTCGTGACGATCACCGCGTTGGTGACCTCGTCGGCGATGAAGCGCACCTGGCCCTCGGCCAGGACATCGGACGCCCCCTGGGCCGTCGGAGCCGGGCTGCCGGGCGGTGGCGGAGGCGGGGGCGGCGGCACCGGCACCCCGGGTCGAGCGGGTGGCGGCGGCGCACCGGACGGCCCGGTTCCGGGTCCGGCGCCCGCGTCGCGCGACCCGTAGATCGCGTTCAGCGTCGCCGCGAGGTCCTTCGCCTTGGCGTTCTCGGCGTAGTAGATGAACACGCGGCGCCCGCCGTAGATGTTGACGTCGAGCTGCGCGACCAGGCGCTTGATCGTTTCGACCTCGTGCTTCTTGGCGTGCACGATCAGCGAGTTCGAGCGGCGCTCGGGAATGATCAACGGCGCGCGCTCCGCCGAGCCGCTGGGCTGTCCGGCCGGCGGGGGCGTCGGGACCCCCGGAGTTGGGACCGGCGTCGGCGCGGGCGGTGTTCCGGGTGCCGTCGAGCGGATGCGGCCGCTGGCGAAGAGCTGGGTGAGGATCGTCGCCAGCTCCGCGGAGTCGGCATACGTGATCGGGATGATCTGCAGCTCCTCCTGCGCCACCTGCACGTCGACGAGCCGGATGATGTCGAGCAGCCGCGTGACGTTCGACGACGTGTCGGTGATGATCAGCACGTTCGTCTCGCGGTGGGCGATCAGCGTCCCCCGCGTCGAGATGAGTGGACGCAGGAGCGCGCTCAGGTCCGCGACCGCCGAGTACTTGATCGGCACGATCTGCGTGATGATCTCGTCCGTCGTGCGGTTCGGATCGGGCACGGGGCCGACGATCGTCGGGACGGCGCGCTCGCGCGCGCCCTCGATGCGGAGAATCTTGTAGAGGTTCCCGGCCTTCACCGCCGTGAAGCCGTGCACCTCGAGGATGGCCAGCAGGACGCCGAACACCTCTTCCTGGGCGATGCGGCCCGAGGTCTGCACGGTGACCTTGCCGCGGACGTCGGGCGAGAGCACGTAGTTGAAGCCGATGATCTCGCTGGCCGCCTGGATGACGGTCTCGACGTCGGCGTTGTCGAAGTTGAGGACGACGAAGCGGCCCCGCTGAGCGGGCGGCACGGGCGGCGCCGTCGGCGGCAGGGGAGTGGGCGGCGTCGGTGGGGGCTCGACCGCCGGCTGCACCGGCATCAGAGCGCGCGGACCCACGGACGTGGGCGGTAGCGGGGGCAGCGGCTCCGGCGTCGGGGGTGGCGGCGTCAGCGCGGCCGGTGGTGGCGCCGTCACGGGCACTGCCGGCTTGGGACGCGGCGCGGCGCATCCGGAGGCGAGGGCGAGCAGGGCAAGCGTCGCGACGAGTCGCTTCACGCTAGTTTGGTGGGGTGGGCTGCTGTGGGGCCGCCGGGTCGATCGGAAGGGGAGGAAGACGGCGCCCCAAACTCGGCGAAGGCCGGACGAAAGGACCCGGCGTTGGCAACCCTGGCGTGGGCTGCTGCACCGCCGGCGGCGAACCGGGCTGCACGGGCTGCGCGACCGGCGGCGGCATGAAGACGCGCGGCGACGGTGGTAGTACCCCTGGTGTTGGCTGGGGGCTCGAGGCCGGAGGCTGGCCGGCGCCCGGTGGTTGGCCTAGCGCGGGCGGCTGACCGGCCGCCGGCGGAGCCGGCGGGCGCGGCTTCGACGGGTCGCGCAGTCGCACGTCGACCGCGCCGTCGGGGCGGGCGATCACGACCGCGTCGGCCGAGATCGTCTGCACGGTGCCGCCGGCGATCTGGTCGCCGATTCGGTAGCCGGCGATGCGCTTGGTCAGCGGGTCTTCGAGATACGCGATGGGCGCGCCATCGCGCAGCACGACTCCGTGGAGGTTCGGCTTGACGATATTGATGGGGGGACCGCCCGCCAGCCCCGCGCCGGGCATCTCGGTTCGCGTGGGGCTGAAGAGATTGCGCGTTGCGATCACGCTGTAAGCCTGCGCCGGCAGGCGCGGCGAATCGGCGTTCGGCGTCGGCGCCGCCGGTGTGGCCGCGGGCGGCCGCGCGCGCGAGACCGCCGGCGCTCGCGATCCGGTGAGCTGCTTTACGATGAACCCAGCACAGAGCAACGACACACTGGCGAGCACCACGTTGACGGCGAGCAGCCGGCGCGGCATTCAGGTCTTGGCCTTGCCCGGCGCTCCGGTCAGGAGAAACCCCGAGACCGTGAGCGTGACGAGCAGATCTTTCGGCTGCGTCAAGTTGACGACGCGGATCTTGAGATCCTGGACCGGCAGGAGCTTGGGCGCGCTGTCGAGCCGCGCCAGCAGGTCGACGAGCTGCCGGATCTCGCAGGACACGGCGATCTCGACAGGAATCTCGAGAAGCTCACCGTGATCGGCCGGTGGCAGGATTCGCTCGCTGCGGACCTCGGTCTTCGCCTGCGCTGCCATGTCCTTGACGAGCCTCTGAAGCTCCGCGGCGGCCACGGCCGGCGTTGCGGACGTGAGGAAGCCTTCCGCGAGCTTGTCGAACCGCTTCATCGTCGCGTCCAGGTCGGCGGTGATCGCGGCGTGGCGCGCCAGGAGCTCGCGCCTCTGGAGCAGCACCTGCTCGCGTGCCGGCACCAGCTCGGCGGCCGAGCGGTTGTGCTCGAGGATCGGCTCGATCACCAGCAGCCAGCCGCCCAGCAGGATGCCCACCGCCAGCGCGAGGCCCACCACGATCCGTTCGCGGCGTGAGAGATTCCCGATCATGGTCGTGTCGGTCCCGGAGTGCGCCCCGGCGGCACGGCGCGCGGCGGGACGATCGGCTGCTCGCCCGCGCTCCCTTCGCCTTTGGTCCCGGGCGGCGTCGCGCCGGGCCCTTTGGCGGTCGGCGTCGGCGCCGCCGGCGTCGGCGCCTCCCACGCCGCACGGATCCTGAATTGCTCGCGGTCGCGCCCGCGCGTGACGGGCGACGCGAACTCGACGCGCTCGAGCCTCGGCGAGTTCTCCAGCAAAGGAATCAACGTGCTGGCCGCGCCGGCCTGTCCCGTCAGCTCGACGCCCTTGGCGTCGAACGCGAGGTACGTCACCCACGCGTCGCCCGGAAGGACCTCCGTCAGCTCTCGAAGCACGGGCAGGGGTTGGAGCGCGCCGGTGCCGATCTTCTCGAGGGTCGCGAGGAGCTGGCGCTTGCGCTCGAGCTCGCGCGCCACCCGCTCGACCACGCGCACCTCCGGATCGATCCGGGCGATCTCCGCGTTGAGCCGGGCGAGACGGCGGCTTTCCCGGTAACCCGGAAGGAGCAGTGCGACCAGCGCCAGCAGAACGGTCGCCGCCAGGACCCCGCCCGTGAGCATCTCCTGGCGTGTCAAGCGGCGCGGCTTGAGCGCCGACGGGATGAGGTCGAGCGGGCGGATGCCCCGAGCCGCGGCCGTCGCCACGGCCAGCTCGGCCGCGCCACGAGGCTCGGTGATCTCGGCCAGGTGGCGCCGCGCCCGCGACGTCCAGGGCGGATCGGAAATCGGGACGCCCAGGTCGAGCAGCGCGGCGGCGGCGGCGCCATCGCCCGACACCCAGACCGCGTCGCACTCGCGCCAGCGTGCGCCGGCGAAGCTCCGCCGGGTTTCCGCGACGAGCGTCGCGTCATCGGCGGCGGGGAAGCACCGGCTCCACACGAGGGTCGAGCCCTGCAGGAGCAGGAGGTCGACCGAGTCGCCTGTGCGGTGCAGCCACGCGACGCGCTGGCGGCGGTCGGTCTCGACGAGGGCGATCATCTCGTGCGCGGCGACCGTGATCGACACCGGCCGGAGCTTCGCCTCCTCGGCGAGGCGCAGCGCGGCTTCGATCACGCGGCGATCGGCGGCGGCGATCAGCACACGCTTGCCTTCGGTCGCCGCGCCGTCGGCCTCGGCCTCCGTCGGCAGCGGGACGAAGTCGAACGCCGCATCGTCCGCGGGGATCGGCAGGTGCCGTTCGAGCTCGAACTTCACCATCTCGCGCGTCTCTCCGGCCACGGCCGGCAGCTCGATGGGCTTGACGGTGACCGCTGAGCGAGCGACGCCGATCGCGACCTTCCGCGCGGCGAGGCCCCGGGCGTCGAGCTCCGCGCGCAGCGCGGCCCCCGGGTTCTCCGCTTCGATGATGAACGTCTCCTGCCGATCGCGCTGGATCGCCGCGACGCTGAGCCGATCGCCGAGCATCACGACCGCGAGCCGGAGCGGGGAAAATTTCATCATCGTAGGGTAACACTCCTCGCAACTCGCAATGAAGAAGTCACCGGAGGCCCGACCACTCGAGCACGACGGCGGCGGGCGGGTCGCCGTCGGTGCGCTTCTGGACGATCGCGGTCAACCGCACGGCCACCCGATCGTCCACGATCCCCTCCGCCTCGACGCGAAACGTTCTCGTGGCGACGCTCAGATTTCGCCCGCCGAACTTCCCCGGCACGTTCGGGTAGGGGCCGTTGTTGTGCCGCGACTGCACGATCTCGGTGATCTCCGCGGCCGAGAGCCCGAGCGCGCGGAGCGCGTCGGCGCCGGCCGTGTTCATGTTCACCGGGCCCGAGCCGCGGACGGTGACGAGGCCGGCGAGCCCCGGGCGGTCCTTGGTGCCATTGTAGATCGCCGGCGTGACGCCCTTGATCTGGAGCAGCTCGGTGATGGACTCGAGGTTCGCGTTGTGGGCGCGGTAGGGCACCGGGAGCTTCAGATAGTAGTCCTCGCTCTCGGCGCCGTTGAGCCGATGCTCCTCGTTGGGATCGCGCCAATCCTGGATCGAGTCGACGATCGTGTCCCGCACCTCCTTGTCGACCCCCAGCGTCTGCAGCAGACGGTCGATTCGATCGGGCGGCGAGTTGTTGACGTTGAGGCGGGCCTCCTCGTCGGTGATCCGGTAGGAGTACTGCCCGCCGCCGAGCTCGGCCTTCTCGCGGCGGAGCCGCGGGAGCGGGCGCAGATCGGCGGTGTAGAAGGTGAGCAGGCCGTCTTCTTCCTCGACGACGAACTTGGTGTCGGCCACGATCTCGCGGATCGCCTGCTCGAGCGCCGTCTCGGCGAGATGGTTGCCGATGATCCCGTTCTTGTAGGCCCGGACCGCCGCTGCCTCGAGCCGCATCGAGTAGGCGAACTCGACGCTGACGACGGCGACGAGTGCCAGCACGAGCAGGACGAGGAGCAGGGCGAATCCTTGCTCGTCGCGAAGCGCCGGCCGCGCCGCGCGGCGCGCCCGGCTCATGGCGCGGTGCCCGCGCGGAGCGGCACGGTCAGGGGCAAGAGCGTCTGGGCGCGGCCACCGATCGTGCCGCCGACGCTGATGCGGATGGCGCGGGGCAGGCGCTTGCTGACCTCGGTCTCCCACGTGCTCTGCCAGGCGCCGGCCTCGTCCAGATAGCTGAACGAGAGCTCGGTCAGCGACGGGTCGTTGAACACGACCGTGGCCTCGGTGAACGGGTCGCGGTTCGGCAGGACGCGCTGGCGGATGACGAGGCCGGGGCGCTCGTCGCGCGTGCCGAGCTCGACGACGACAGCGGTGAACGCGACGGGAATCGACGCGGGGTAGGGCGCGGCCTGCGTGACGAACTCGAGGCGCGACTCGGTCCCGGTGAAGAGCAGCTCGGGGGTCGGAGCCTGGCCGCGCGGGGCGCTGTACGGGTACGTGGCGCTGACCGAGCGGGCCAGGGACAGCACGATGCTGCGCATGTGCTGGTGAGCTTCCGCGCGATCCTCACCCTGGCGCCAGGCCGCCAGCGCGATCCGGACGCCGCTGAACGCGATCACGACGAGGGCCCCCACGATGGCCAGCGCCATCAAGAGCTCGAGCAGGGTAAAGCCGCGCTCGCCGCGCCTCACCGAGGCGCTCCCATCGGCGGCTTCTCGGCCGTCGTCCTGAGCGTGACGATCTCGACGCCCCGCTTGTCGCCCCAGCGGACCTTGACGTCGATCTGGTAGACGTGCCACTTCGCGGTCGCCGTCGTTCGTTCGAGATCGGGCGCCTTCACCACCGTGACGGTGCGCTCCCAGTCGAAGGCGCCGTCCTGGCCCTGCTCGCGTCCCTCGACGGGCACGACCACCTCGCGCGCCTTCTGGTCCGCCAGCAGCACGGCCTGCTGGTGGTCGCCAGCGACCTTCAGGAGGCGCAGTCCCTGGGCGAATCCCTGGATGAGGGCGACGACCGCGACGCTCAGGATCGCGAACGCGACCAGCACCTCCAGGAGCGTGAAGCCCGCAGTGCGCCGCGCGGCGGGCCTGGCGTCGTTCGCGCTCATTCGCGGTGGTTGCGCACGCGCCCGGTGACCGGGTCGACGGAGACGCGATAGGTGACGGCGCCCGTGCTGATCCGGAACTCTCCCCCGCTGGAGGTGCCCTGCGGCTCGAACCGGACGGTCAGCGCGCCCGGCGTGGCGGCTTCGATCGTCAGGCGGGCGGAGAGCGCGCGCGTCCATCGGACCTCGTCCTCGCCGGTCATGACCGTCTGGAGCCGGCTCACGGGATTGACGACGACGGTGTACGGTTGCCGCGTGGTGATCGCCTGCTCTCGCGCGTGGCGAAACGTCGCGGAGAACCCGGCGACCTCGGCTCGGGCTCGCACCGCCTCCGTGCTGCGCCCGATCGCCGGTGCCACGAGTCCCACGGCGACCGCGACGACCAGCAGAGTGAGGATCAGCTCGAGGAGAGTGAAGCCCCGGGAATCTATTTCTGACTGCTGTCCCATGAGGTGATGTCGGCGTTTTCCCCGTCGCCGCCGGGAGCCCCGTCGGCGCCCTCGGACCAGAGATCGTACTCCCCGTTCTGGCCCGGACAGCAGCGGTATTTGTATTGGTTGCCCCACGGATCCTTGGGCACGGCTTTCTTGAGATACGGGCCATTCCAGTTGGGAGCGTTCGGATTCCGCTGGAGCGCGTCGAGGCCCTGGCCCGAGTTCGGGTACGCGCCGATGTCGAGACGGTACTGGTCGAGCGCCGCGCCCAGCAGCTCGATCTGCGCCCGCGCCGCCGCCTGCTTGGACTGGCCCACCCGGCCGAAGAGGCGAGGGCCGACGAGACCCACGAGCAGCCCGAGCACGATGATGACGACCAGCAGCTCGATCAGCGTGAACCCGCCTTGATTCCCGAGCGCCCGATCAAGCGTCCAACGGGTGCCTCGGATTCCTGCTCCATGACCATCCGGGAGCCGGTTGTCCCGGGCGGGGAGGCCTGCCGCAGCGTTGTGGGGTAGCGGACGCGTGCCGCGTGGTCCGGTCGACCCCTGCGGCACGCCTCCCCGCCCGGGACAACCGGCTCACAGCGGAATCTCGTTGATCGAAAAGATCGCGAGCATCATGGCGACGACGATGAATGCCACCAGTACGCCGAGGCTGAGGATGATCGCGGGCTGGAGGAGCCCCAGCACCCGCTTGAGCTCGTTGTTGACGTCGCCCTCGAACGTCTCGGCGACCTTGAGGAGCATGTCCTCGAGCCGGCCCGTTTCCTCCCCGACCCGCACCATGTGGATCGCGAGCGACGGGAACTGGCCCTCGGCCTGCATCCCTGCGGCGATCGTGCCGCCCCGCTTCACTCCGTCGGCGAGCCGATCGACCGCGCGCCCGATCGCCTGATTGGTCATCGTGTCGCCCACCACCGCCAGCGCGCTCATGACCGGCACGCCGCTCTTGAGCATGGTCCCGAGGGTCCGGGCGAACCGCGCGGTCTCGATCTTCAAGGCAAGCGAGCCGATCAACGGGAGGCCCAGCAGCATCTGGTCCCAGCGGATCATCCCCTGGGGACTGCCGGTCCATACGCGCCAGGCGAGGACACCGGCGAGGATCACGATCACGCCCACCCACCAGTAGGCCTGGAAGCCCGCGCTGACCCAGAGGAGAATCTGGGTCGGGAGCGGGACCGCCTGGCCGAGGTCGGCGAAGATCGTCGCGAAGCGCGGGATCACGAACGTCATGAGGAAGACGATCGCGCCGATGCCGACGGCGCTGAGGACGAGAGGGTACGCGAGCGCCGTCTTGACGGCGTCGGCGAACGCGGCACGCGCCTCCAGGAACTCGGCGAGCCGTCGCAGCGCGATCTCGAGGACGCCGCCCCGCTCACCGGCCCGGATCATGTTGATGTAGAGCCGCGAGAACGGGCGGGGATGATGCTTGCTGAGCGCCTCGCTGAGTGACGAGCCTCCGCGCACGCTCACGAGCAGGTCGGCGACGATGGCCTTGACGCGCGCGGTCGGCGCCAGCTCCTCGAGGATGGACAGCGCGCGGTCGAGGGGCAGCCCCGCCTCGAAGAGCGTGGCGAGCTGCTGGGTGAAGGCCAGCAGATCGCGCTGGCCGACGCGCGACGAGCCGCCGAGCGAAAACCAGCCTCTCCGCTCGGCGTGCGGAGCGACGCGGATCGGGAAATAGGCGTCCCGCTGCAGCCGCTCGACGACGGCGCGGGCGTCGGGCGCCTCCATCACACCATCGATCGTCTGACCGCGCCGGTCGGCCGCCCGATAGACGAAAACGGGCATCGCGACTACGCGTCTTCCTGGGTGACTCTGAGAACTTCCTCGACGGTTGAAACCCCGGCGCACGCCTTGGCCCACCCGTCGAGCCTCAGCGTGACCATGCCCGCCTCGAGCGCCGCCCGGCGGACGTCACGGGTCGGCGCCCGGCGGAGAATGAGGCTGCGCGCATCCTCCGTGATCGGGAACAGCTCGTAGATCCCCGTCCGTCCGCGGTAGCCGGTGCCGCGACAATCGTCGCAGCCGGAGCCGCGGTAGAGGCGGGTCCCGTCCGCGCCGGCGATGCCGAGCGCGCCGAGGTCGGCCGGCGACGGCGTGTCGAGCGCGCGGCACGCCGTGCAGATGCGCCGGACGAGCCGCTGGGCGAGCACGCCTTCCAGCACCGAGGCGACCAGGTAGGGCTCGACACCCATGTCTTGAAGTCGCGTGATCGCGCCGGGAGCGTCGTTGGTGTGGAGCGTCGAGAAGACCAGATGGCCGGTGAGCGAGGCCTGGATGGCGATCTCGGCCGTCTCGAGGTCGCGGATCTCGCCGATCAGGATGACGTCCGGGTCCTGGCGGACGATGTGCCGGAGCCCGGTCGCGAAGGTCAGGCCGATCTTCGGCTTGACGGCGATCTGGTTGATGCCCTTCAGCTGGTACTCGACCGGGTCCTCGACGGTGATGATCTTGCGATCCGGCGAGTTGATCTTGTCGAGCGCGGCGTAGAGCGTCGTCGTCTTGCCGGACCCCGTCGGCCCGGTGACGAGGATGATGCCATGCGGTCTGCGGATCAGCGACTCGAAGCGTGGGAGCATCGCCGGGGCGAAGCCGAGCTTCTCGAGCGGCAGGAAGACGCTCTGGCGATCGAGCAGGCGCATGACGATCGACTCGCCGTGCACCGTGGGGATCGTGGAGCTCCGGATGTCCACCCGGCGACCGCGGAGCGTGACCCGGATGCGGCCGTCCTGGGGTAGCCGGCGCTCGGCGATGTTCATCTCGGCCATCAGCTTCACGCGCGAGGTCACGGCGGCCTGGAGCCGCCGCGGGGGCGCCTCCTGATCGAAGAGGATGCCGTCGATGCGGTAGCGGATGCGGAGCGTGTCCTCGAAAGGCTCGATATGGATGTCCGAGGCCTCGGCGTTGATGGCGTTCTCGATGAGGAGGTTCACGAGCCGGACGACCGGCGCCTCGAATGCCATGTCACGCAGCTGGTTGACGTCTTCGTCCCCCTCGGGGCCGCGGTCGTCCTCCATGCCCTCGACGATGCGCTGCAGCGGCGTCGCCACGCCGTCGTACGTTCGGTCGATCGCCTCGACGATCGCGTCGGCCGGGCTCACGACGACCTTCACGGTGAGGCCGGTCGACTGGGCGAGGTCGTCGACGATGACCGGATTCAGCGGATCGGCCGTCGCGACCGTCAGCACGTTGCCCTCGACGCTCACCGGACAGACCGCGTACTGTCGCAGGTATTTCGGCGAGAGGTTCTTCACGATCGGCAGCGGCGACGGCAGCTCGTCGCGCGTGAGGTAGGCGAGGTTCTGCTGCTGCGCGAGCGCCCGCAACACTTCGTCGTCCTTGACGGCCCCGAGCGCCACCAGCGCCTCGCCCACCCGCTCGCCGGTCGTCCGGCTGCGTGCGAGGGCCTTTTCCACGACGTCGGGGGTGGTCACGCGCTCGTGCACAAGGATCTCACCGAGCCGGCGGAAAAGCCCCGTGATCACCATGCTATGCTCACCGAGCATGTTAGCATACCTGGCGTTTGCGGCCGCCGCGGCGGCCGCCGATCTCGCGGGCGCGCTGCTCGTGACCACCGCCCACCAGAAGGGACTGGCGCCACTCCGCTACTTCGTCGCCGGCGGGGCCGGGTTCATGCTGGCGGCGGCCTTCGTGCGGATGCTTCCGGAGAGCGCGCAGGTGCCGCACGCGTTCCTGTTCGTGCTGATCGGCTACTTCGGCGTGCACCTCTTCGAGCACACGGTGGCGCCGCACTTCCACTTCGGCGAGGAGATCCACCCCGAGGCGCTCCTGCGTCCCTCGGCCGGTTACCTGGCCCTCCTCGGTCTCGGTGTCCACACGCTCTTCGACGGCGTCGCGATCGCCGCCGGCTTCATGATCGGACCCGCGCTCGGCACCGTGCTGTTCATGGCGGTCCTCCTCCACAAGGTGCCCGAGGGCTTCACGATCGCGTCGATCATGCTGGCGGGCGGCCAGTCGCGCCGCGCCGCCGTCGGCGCCGGCGCGCTGCTGGGCGTGCTGACGCTCACCGGCGCGGCGGCGACGACCTTCCTGGCCGCGCAGCACGTCGCCTACGCGCTCGCGCTCTCCGCGGGCGTCACCATCTACGTGGCGGCGTCGGACCTGATCCCCGAGGTGAACCGCGAGGGTGGGCCGGCGCTCGGCTGGACGGTCTTCGCAGGGCTCGTGCTCTTCGCGCTGGCCGACTGGCTCGTCTCGCCCCTCGGCGGCCACTGATGCTAAGCTCGCGGCCATGAAAATCCTGGTGCTGCACGGCCCGAACCTGAATCTCCTCGGCACCCGTGAGCCCGGCGTGTACGGCCGCGTGACGCTCGTCCAGCTCGATCGCATGATCCGCGATCACGCCCGTCGCCGGGGCGCCTCGGTCGAGTGCCGCCAGTCCAATGCCGAGGGGCAGCTGATCGACTGGCTGCAGGGGGCCGAGCGCGAAGGGTTCGCCGGCGTGGTCGTCAACCCCGGGGCGTTCACGCACTACTCCATCGCGCTCCGCGACGCCGTCGCCGCGATCAAGCTGCCGGTCGTGGAAGTGCACCTGTCGAACGTCCATGCGCGCGAGGAGTTCCGGCGTCATTCCGTGATCGCGGCCGTCGCGCGCGGGCAGATCTCGGGATTCGGTCCACAAAGCTACCTCCTTGGCTTCGACGCCCTGGCGGCGGCGCCCTCGCGCCGACCGATCCCACGACGGTGAATCGCCGCCGCCGTCCCGTCGTCTAACCGCGACGGGAAGGGGTGAGCGGGTGAACGCGGGTGGACAGCGACGATGCGGCCCTGATCGAACGGTGCCGCGCCGGCGACCTGGCGGCCTTCGAGCCGCTGGTCGAGAAATACCGCCAGCGGGTCTACCGGCTCGCCTACAACGTCCTGCGCGATCCCGAAGAAGCGTGGGACGTCTCTCAGGACGCCTTCATCCGCGCCTTCCAGGCACTCGCGTCGTTCCGCGGCGATTCGGCCTTCTACACGTGGCTCTTTCGGATTGTGATGAACGTCGCTCGCGACCGGGCCCGGCAGCACGCCGCGCGCGGCCGTGCCTTCGGGACCGAGCGCGTCGAGGAGGAGGACTGGGATCGGGTGCTCGCGGGCCAGGGGACCGCGCCCGACACGAGAGCCGTGCAGGTCGAGGAGCGCGAGCGCATCGGGCGGGCGCTCTCGACTTTGTCGGAGCAGCACCGGGCCATTATCATGTTGAGTGATCTCGAGGGGCTCTCGTACCGCGAGATCGCGGAGGTGCTGAACATTCCGATGGGGACCGTGATGTCGCGGCTGCACAACGCGCGCCGGCGTCTACGCGACGCGCTCGGCCCGCTGCTGGTCCTGGTGCTGGTGCTGCTGGCCGCGCTCGTGGCGGCCGCGACCGCCAACGCCCAGCAGATCGTGAGGTTCGGCACCCGGGTCGTCCTCGCGAGCGACGGACCGCCGCCGAGTGCGCCGAGCCGCGCGCCGGAGCCGCCCGACGAGCGGCTCGAGGCGTTCCTGCCGAAGCTCCGACAGCTCTTCCGCTACAAGGACTACACCTCGCTCGAGCGATATCGGGCGGAGGTGCCGGTGGGAACGACGCAGCGCTGGCCGGTGCCGGGCGATCGCCGGCTCGAGGTCACGCCCCAGAGCGTGCGGGGTGGTACCGTGAGCTTCAACGTGCGCCTCACGCGCGGCAGCGTCGCCGAAGTCTCGACGAACATCCAGGCGCAGTCGGGCAACCCGGCCGTGATCGGGGGCCCGCGTCATGGCGCCGGCACTCTCATCATCATCCTCTGGACCAACCCCAGCCCGTGATCGGAGCGCGGCCGTGAGCTCGGGCGAGGAGCGCTACCGCCAGGAGCGCGCCCGGATCGAGCAGGGCCACACGAAGTACCGCGACAAGCTTCGCGCGGAGGGCAAGCTCTTCGTCCGTGACCGGCTGAAGCTCCTCCTCGATCCCGGCAGCGACTTCCAGGAGGACTGGCTGTTCGCCCGCTCCGCCGAGCCCGACACCCCCGCCGACGGCGTGGTCACCGGGGTTGGGAAGGTCGGGGGGCGGCCGGTCTGCGTCATGGCCAACGACTACACGGTCAAGGCAGGCTCGTGGGGCGAGAAGACGATCCAGAAGATCGTGCGGATCCAGGAAAAGGCCGCACGGCTGCGCGTGCCCCTCCTTTATATGGTGGACGCCGCGGGCGGGCGCATATCCGAGCAGATCAAGATCTTTCCGGGGCGGTTCCACGCCGGGCGTATCTTCTACAACGAGGTCCAGCTCTCGGGCGTGGTCCCCCAGGTGTGCGTTCTCTTCGGCCCGTCGCCGGCGGGCTCGGCCTATCTGCCGGCGCTGACCGACGTCGTGATCATGGTGGAGGGCAAGGCCTCGCTCTACGTGGGCAGCCCGCGCATGGTCGAGATGGCCATCGGCGAGAAGACGACGCTGGAGGAGCTGGGCGGCGCGCGCATGCACTGCACCGTCTCCGGGTGCGGCGACGTCCTGGCGCAATCCGACGAGCACGCCATCGAGCTGGCCCGACAGTACCTGGCCTACATGCCGCAGTCGTACGGCGAGTTGCCGGCCACCCGCGAGGCCGCCGAGCCGAAAGCCGGCCGACCCATCGACGAGATCGTGCCGTACGACCAGCGGAAGTATTTCGACATGTACGAGGTCATCGACCGGCTGATCGATGCGGGCTCGTGGTTCGAGATCAAGCGTCTCTTCGCGCGAGAGGTCGTCGTCGGCTTCGCGCGCCTCGCGGGCCGCCCCCTCGGGATCGTCGCCAACCAGCCGAAGGTGAAGGGCGGCGTGCTGATGGTGGACTCTGCCGACAAGGCGGCGCGCTTCATCTGGCTCTGCAACGCCTTCAACATCCCGCTCCTCTACCTCGCCGACATCGCCGGCTTCATGGTGGGCACGAAGGTCGAGCAGCAGGGGATCATCCGTCACGGCGCCAAGATGATCTTCGCCACCTCGCAGGCCACCGTGCCGAAGATCTCGGTGATCGTCCGCAAGTGCTACGGCGCCGGCCTCTACGCCATGTGCGGCCCTGCCTTCGAGCCCGACGCCGCGATCGCGCTGCCTCAGGGGCAGATCGCGATCATGGGACCGGAGCCGGCCGTCAACGCCGTCTACTACAACAAGATCATGGAGCTGCCCGAGAGCGAGCGGGCGGACTACGTCAGGCAGAAGCGCGAAGAGTACGCGCGGGACGTGGACACCTACAAGCTCGCCTCCGAGATGCTGATCGACGACATCGTGCCGGGCGCGGCGCTCCGTGACGAGCTGATCAAGCGCCTCGCGTACGCGCAGACCAAGGTTCACGAGTTCCCGCCGCGGCGTAACGGCATCTACCCGGTCTGATCCCGGCGACGGGACCCAGGCGCTCGAGCGGCTCCGCCGGACTTCCTACGACTTGATTCTGAGCGACGCGCGCATGCCGTATCTCGACGGGCCGGGGCTCTACCGCGCGCTGGAGCGCCGGCTCCCGGACCTCTGTCGTCGCTTCGTCCTCATGACCGGCGACGTGTTGAGCGCGGAGATCCAGACGTTCCTCGAGCTTACGGGCGTCCCCGGGCTGAGCAAGCCCGTCGATCGGAGCGAGGTTCGTCGCGTGATTCAGCTGGTCACGGGGGAGGAGCGGTAGGGACGACGGCTTGCTCGCTCAGCCACCGAAGCGGCGCCGGGTCCGCGCGAGCGTCTCGCTGATCGGCGCCGGAAGCCGCGGGCCGAACTGCTTGTAGAATCCGCCCAGCTCGTCGAGTGCCTGGAGCCATTCGCCGGCGTCGCACCGGAGCGCCTCGCGAAGCTGGGCCGGCGCGACGTCGAGTCCATCCGTGTCGAGAGCGCCGGGCGCCGGGACCAGCCCGATCGGCGTCTCCTCGGCCCGCCCCGTCCCACGAATCCGCTCGACCATCCACTTGAGCACGCGCACGTTCTCGCCATAACCCGGCCAGAGGAAGCGACCGTCCGCGTCGCGGCGGAACCAGTTGACGCGGAAGATACGGGGCGGCGTGGCCAGACGGGATTCGGTGGCGAGCCAGTGGTCGAAATAGTCGGCCATGTTGTAGCCGCAGAACGGGATCATGGCCATGGGGTCGCGGCGCACGACCCCGACCTTGCCCGTGATCGCCGCCGTCGTCTCGGTGCTCATGGCCGAGCCCAGGAAGACTCCGTGCGACCAGTCGAAGGCCTCGAAGACGAGCGGGATCACTCCCGTGCGGCGCGAGCCGAAGATCACGCCGGAGATCGGCACCCCCTCTGGCTCCTCCCAGTTCGGCGCGATGGACGGGCACTGCTGAGCGAGCACGGTGAAACGTGAGTTGGGATGGGCGGCGGGGCCGTCGCCCGGCTTCCACGGCCGGCCTTGCCAGTCGGTGAGCCCGGCGGGCGGGGCCGCCGTGAGTCCTTCCCACCACGGCTCTCCGGACGCGGTCAGCGCCACGTTGGTGAAGATCGTGTTCGAGCGCACCATCGACGTCGCGTTGGGGTTCGTCTTGGGGCTCGTGTTGGGCGCGACGCCGAAGAAGCCGCGCTCCGGATTCACCGCGCGAAGCTGACCGCTCGCGTCCACCCACATCCACGCGATGTCATCACCGACCGTCCAGACGCGCCACCCCGGGAGCTGCGACACCGCCATCGCGAGGTTCGTCTTGCCCGATGCGCTGGGCATGGCGGCCGCAAGATAGGTGACGCGCCCCTCCGGGTCCTCGACGCCGATGATCAGCATGTGCTCGGCGAGCCAGCCCTCCCGGCGCGCCTGCCACGATGCGATGCGGAGCGCGTGGCATTTCTTCCCGAGGAGCGCGTTGCCGCCGTATCCGGATCCCACGCTCCAGATCAGGTTCTCCTCGGGGAAGTGGAGGATCAGGCGGCGGTCGGGGGAGAGGTCTCCGAGCGAGTGCAGCCCGCCGATGAAGTCGTCGTCGCGCCGCATGTGCTGAATCGCCACCGGGCCCACGCGCGTCATGATGTGCATGCTCGCGGCCACGTAGGCGCTGTCGCTGACCATCAGCCCGACCCGGCTCATGGGCGAGCCGGCGGGGCCCATGAGGTAGGGGATCACGTACATCGTCCGGCCCCGCATGCTTCCGCGGAACAGGGCGCCGGCCGTCGCCTTCGCCTCGGCGGGGGCGATCCAGTTGTTGGTGGGGCCGGCGGCGTCCTTGTCCCGGGTGGAGATGAAGGTGAGCTGCTCCGTGCGCGCCACGTCCGACGGGTGGCTCCGGTGGAGATAGCAGCTCGGATAGGTTTTCGGATTCAGCGGCAGCAGCGTCCCATCCCGCAGCATCGCCTCGATCAAGCCGTCGAACTCCGTCTTGGACCCATCGCACCAGACGACACGGGAAGGCTGGGTGACGCCGGCGGCTTCCGACACCCACTTCTGTGCGACGCTGGTCACGCTCATGAGGGCCTTTTCGTTGGTCGCGGTGCGATCACGTCTGAGAAGAAATTGTCGCCTCGCGGCGGCGGGCACGTCAAGAAGAACATGCTAGCATCGCGGCGTGAGGGGCCTCGTCGTTGCCGCCCGCTACCTGACGATCGTGCCCCTACCGGGCGTGGTCCCGGGCGGCGTTGACACTCTCGGTCGCGCCGCGGTCTGGTTTCCGGTAATCGGTCTCGGCATCGGCGTGGTGCTCGTCGCCGCCGAGCGCGTGACGGCGACGCTCTTCCCCTCGCTCCTCGCCGGGCTGCTCACCGTGACGGTCTGGAAGCTCCTGACCGGAGGTCTCCACCTCGATGGGCTCGCCGATTGCCTCGACGGTCTGGCCGGCCGCGACGCCGAGCACCGGCTTGCCATCATGCGCGACAGCCGCATCGGCGCGTTCGGCGCGATCGGCCTCATCCTTCTTCTCCTGCTGGAGATCGTCGCCGTGACCGAGCTGCCGCCCGGCATCCGCGGTCGCGCGCTTCTCGTCATGCCGGTGATCGCCCGCGCCACGCCACCCCTCCTCGTGCGCCTGTTCCCGGCGGCGAAGTCGGAAGGCCTGGGCGTCGCGTTCGGCGCGAGCGTCAGCGGGCGGGCGGCGCCGATCGCCCTGGCGACCGCGCTGGTCGTGGCCCTCGCCGCGCTCCACGCCATCGGCGTCGCGGTCTTCGCGATCTCGGTCCTCGGCGCGCTGGCCCTCACGCGGTTCTTCGCGTCGCGCCTTTCGGGAATCACCGGCGACGTCCTGGGTGCCGCGATCGAAGTCGCGGAGCTGGCCGGCCTCCTCACCGTGTCGGCGTGGTCACACCTGGCACGTTGATCTACCTCTTCCGGCACGGGGAGGTGGAGCTGGCCGAGACGCGCCGCTTCATCGGCCACCTCGACGTCCCGCTCTCGGCGCTGGGCGAGCGACAGAGCGCCGCGCAAGCCGCCCGGCTCTCCTCCGTAAAGCTCACCGCGGTGTTCGCCAGCGATCTCGTCCGTGCCCGGCGGACCGGCGAGATCATCGGCGCGCCGCACGGGCTGGTTCCCACGGTGGTGCCGGCGCTCCGCGAGATGGCGATGGGGCGATGGGATGGGCTCACCGCCACCGAGATCCGGCAGCGCGAGCCGGCGCGGTTCGCCGAGTGGATGGCGCGCGTCGGCGAGTTCCCGTTCCCGGGCGGCGAGAGCGTGCCGGATCTCGAGGCCAGGGCGTGGCCGGCGTTCGAGTCGATCGTCGGCACCCACGCGGCCCGGGCGATCGCCATCGTCGCGCACGGGGGAACGAACCGCACGCTCATCTGCCGGGCGCTCGGGCTCCCGCTCGGCCGGCTGCTGGCGCTCGGTCAGGACTACGGCGCGCTCTCGGTGCTCGAGCGAATCGACGCAACGTGGCGCCTGCGGCGCCTGAACGAGCGCCCGATGCTCTGATCCAGTTCCCTTGGCGGCGGATGGCGCGCCGCGGGCCCGAGCATCCCGGCGATCTGTTGAATTTTCAACGCCGGCAGACCGAGAGGCAGCGCGCGCTAGCCCTCTAGGGCTGGGCCGGTCGGTGCGAAACGCCTCTGACCGGTCTATTTCTGACCGGTACCGGCTCCGCGATCCCTGGCTAAGGCTGTAAGAAATCGAAAGATTCTCGGGGCACCGGTTATGCACCATCCCTTGGTGAGCGCGCACAGCGCGCCACGGGGGTGCGGGGCGATGGTTCGCGAGCTGACGATCCTGACGGTGCTCGGCACGGCGTTCATCTCGAGCGGTACTCCCGCGGCGGCCACGGTCCCTCTGGAAGGCGCTCGAGCCGTCGCGCGTCCGGACAAGCGGTCCGGGGCCGAGACACAAGCTCTCGACCATCTCCTCGAGCGCTCCGGCCTGAGAGTTCAGCTCGCGAGCCTGTCAGCCGGCGTCCGCGTGCAGTTCCTGCGCGGCCGGGGCCGGCTCAGCGGCCAGGATCGCCTCACGATCGACCAGATCGTGTCGGAGCGCTTCGCCGCCGAGGCGCTCTATGCGCGGATCAGCCGTGAGTTCGCGCCCCATCTCGACGCGGCGAAAATGGCGAAGGCCCTCGCATGGTACGACTCTCCGCTCGGGAAGCGGATCACCGGGCTCGAGCTCGCGGCCCTGGTGTTCGACGGCGGACCGCGCGCGGTCGCAGACCTCGAGAATGATCGCCCATCACCTCGGCGCCTCGCGCTCATCGAGCGCCTCGATGCTGGCGGCGGCGCATCGGAAACGACCGTGGACGTGACGATGGCCATCGTGCGGAGCCTGACGCGGGCCTTCCAGCCCGCCTTGCCCGCCGTGCGCCGACTCAACCCCGGTCAGCTCGAGGAAGAGCTCGTGCGGGCTCGGAATCGAACCCGGGAACAGATCAGAGCCGCGTGCCTCGTGAGCATGCTTCTCGCCTATCGGACCCTCTCGGACCGTGAGCTCGAGCAGTACGTGCAGTTCGTGGAGTCCGAAGCGGGTCTGTGGTACATGAGCGTGATGAATAGCACGCTCTTGATCGCGGTCGACGTGGCGGCCGACGCGGTCGCGGCCGAGCTTGTGACGGCGGTGCCTCAGCTCGTCGGCGACCTCCGCTAATCTCCTTCCATCCAGAAGGACGTCGAGCCCCGTCCGGAACGTTCGCGCCATCCTCACCCAGGGCCGCGACGAGCTCGCGGACGGGCGTCACGGCTTCCGGAGCAGGATCGACCCGAAGACGGATTCTGCGAATGAGGTGGTGTCGTCCGAGTCGATGGCGATCGAGATGTATCCCGGGCTGTCAGGCTCGGCGCCGTAAATCTTCTTGTAGTCCTCGACCACGTTGCGCCGCTCGGTGATCCACTTGCCGAGATCGGCCGGGCCGGAGCGCATGACGACGTAGGTGACCGTCGAGGTCTTTTCGCTCTTCACGATGCTGCCGGCCGGTGCCGTCGTGTCCCAGATGTAGCCGATGATCTGCGAGCGCACCGCCTCCGGGAAGCGCGGCCACACCACATAGAGCTGAGCCGCCTGGTCGTCGGCGCTCTTCTTCCGGCAATCGCCGTTCTTCGGCAGCGTGACCGCCTTCCAGCTCCACACGAGAATCGGCGTCTCTTTGAGATTGACCTTGCCTCTGATGTCCTTCCTGATGACCGAGCTCTCGATCTTGCTCCTGAGGTGAAGGACCCGATGGCCCTCGTTCTCCTCGATCGTCATGTCGTACTGCGGCAAGCCCCAGTTCTGGCCGCCCAGCCAGCCCTCCGGAACACCCCGGGCCCCGAGTTTCTGGCTCTTCCAGTCGTCGATGACGACGTCGGCCCCCCACGCGGCGACCGTGAATACGAGTAAGAACGCCGGCACCACGAGCCGTGTCATCGTCCGATGCTCCTTTGCGGCTATGATACCGTCTCCGCGTGCAGGCCTCGCCCGATTCGATCCGCGTGGACAAGTGGCTCTGGGCCGCGCGCGTGTTCAAGACGCGGAGCCTGGCCTCGACCGCGTGCGATGGCGGCAAGGTGGACATCAACGACGAGGCGGCGAAGCCGGCCAGGCGTGTCCGTGCCGGCGATCTCATCAAGGTGACGCTGCCGCGAGGGCGCCGTCGCGTCCTGAAGGTTGCCGCCGTCGGCGACCGGCGCGGATCCGCGGAGGCGGCGCGGGTGCTCTACGAGGACTTGACGCCGCCCGAGCCCCCGCGTTCCCGCCTGGCGCCGCCGCCCGCGCGCGAGCCCGGTACCGGCCGACCCACCAAGCGCGAACGCCGCGATCTCGATCGCCTGCGCGGGTGGTAGTGCGAGCCGAGGGGCGTCGCGTCCGCGAGGCGAGCCCTTCAGTGGGCCGGAGGTAGTGCGAGCCGAGGGGCGTCGCGTCCGCGAGGCGAGCCCTTCAGTGGGTCGGAGGTAGTGCGAGCCGAGGGGCGTCGCGTCCGCGAGGCGAGCCTTTCAGTGGGCCGGAGGTAGTGCGAGCCGAGGGGCGTCGCGTCCGCGAGGCGAGCCCTTCAGTGGGCCGGAGGTAGTGCGAGCCGAGGGGCGTCGCGTCCGCGAGGCGAGCCTTTCACTGGGCCGGAGCGGCGCCGTGCCACGAGGCGATCACATCACTGGTGAGCTATAGTTTGGTCAACCTGAGCGGTGGAGCGTGTCATGGAAGGCTACGACTGGAACGCGATTGTCGACGGTCTCAACCGATATCTGCGACTGCGCTCGATCCCGATCGGTATGAAGCTCTTCGAGACGGTCGAGGCGATGGAGGCGATCCCGAAGATTCGTCGCCCGAAGGCCAAGCACACGACCGACCAGATCGTCGCCCAAGCGCGGCAGCTCGGCTGGACCGTCGGCGTCACAATGGCCGACCTCATCGGCGCCCAGTGTGGTGCCGTCATCGGGCTGCATCCCCAGGATGCCGAGTGGCTCTCGGGCCGCCGCATGGCGGGCGTATGGTTCAAGAGCGCCGAGGACGCCAGTTTGCACCAGCACGCGATGGACTGCGTGCCGCACGGCCGCTACCGTGCAATGGCCGTCGCGCCGCTCACGTCGGGGCGGCTCGATCCGCCCGACATCTGCCTCATCTACGGCACGCCGGGGCAGATGATCTTCTTCATCAACGGGCTCCAGTGGACGGGCTACCGCAAGCTGAGCTTCACCTCTGTCGGCGAATCGGCGTGCGCCGACTCGTGGGGGAAGGCCCTCAAAACCGGGGAGCCGGCCCTGACGATCCCGTGCTACGCCGAACGCCGCTACGGCGGCGTCGCGGACGATGAGCTCTTGATGGCGATTCCGCCGCGCTTTCTGCCCAAGGTGCTCGAGGGGCTAGCGGCGCTCGACAAGAATGGCCTGCGCTATCCGGTGCCGCCTTACGGCATCCAGTCGGACGCCGGCGCGGGGCTGGCGGTCAGCTACGCGGCGAAGGAGACGAGAGCGCAATGAAACTGATCGGCGAGATCTTCGAGGTATTCAGGACCGCCCGTGAGGAGAAGATCAAGTACCTCGAGCGGGTCCCCCATTTCGAGGCGTGCAGCACGCGTCAGCTGCGCGCCGTCGCCGACATCGCGAAAGTCGTCGAGGTTCCCGAGCGGACCGTCCTGACCCGCCAGGGCGAGCCGGGCGACGAGTTCTTCATCATCATCGACGGCACCGCGCTGGTGACGCTCTCGATGCAGAAGCGGCACCGGCTCCGGCCCGGCGAGTTCTTCGGCGAGATGAGCTTGCTCGATGGCGAGCCCCGCTCGGCCACCGTGAAGGCCGAGACCGATCTGCGCGTGCTCGTGATCAATCGCATCAATTTCTGGCAGCTCCTGAGAGAAGTCCCGGAGCTGACGCAGAAGATGCTCGTGAACCTCTCGCGCCGCATCCGGGATCTCGAGAACGCCGTGAACGCTTGACCGGGCGCGGCGCCGGTCAAAAGGTCAGCTTGTCCCCCGGGCTGATCGGGAAGATTTGCGTCGGGGTCTGACCGAGTGCGGCCTGGTACTCCTGTGGCGTGCCGCGGAGCACCGGGAACGTCCCGTAGTGAACCGGGATCGCGAACTTCGGCCTGATCATTTCCTTCGTCGCGTACGCGGCGTCCCGAGGGTCCATGACGAAGTGCCCGCCGATCGGGATCATGATGAGGTCGGGCTTGTAGTACTCGCCGATCAAGCGCATGTCGCCGAAGAGCCCGGTGTCGCCCATGTGGTAGATCTTGAAACCGTTCTCCACCTCGACGATGAAGCCGCAGGGCTCGCCGCCCGGGTAGGTCGCGGTCTTCTTCGTCACCGGGTCGGTGACCGTCACCTCGGACGAGTGCTCTGCCCGCACCTGCGTGATCGTGATCTGGGGGCCGGCCGGATTCACGCGGCCACCCTTGCCGAAGCGCACCGCCTTGTCCGGCACCACCCAGCCGAGGTCGATCATCGTCGCGATGAGCCCGGCGGGGCCCAGCACGGGCGCGCCCGTGCGCTTTGCCAGCTCCGACACGTCGCCGGTATGGTCGCCGTGGCCGTGGGTGACGAGGATCACGTCGACCTTGCCGAGGGAGTCGAGGTTCTTGTACGGCGGCGGCGTCTTCGGGTTGTTGGTGAGGAACGGGTCGATCACGATCACCTTGCCGGTGAGCGTGGTGATCTTCGTCGCCGCCTGACCGAGCCAGTGCACCTCGGTCTTCGCCGTCTGTGCCCAGGCGCGGTCGGCGGCCAGTGCGAAGCTCAGCGTGCCGGCCGTCAGCTTCAGGAAGTCGCGGCGAGGGATGTCCATGGCTTTCCTCCCGAGGGTCGACGAAGATGCTTGACCCTATCACCGATACCGGGGGAAACGCGAGGTCGCCAGTGGGCTCGACCGAGCGGGCGCGCCGGCCGCCCGGTTGCACTCCGGCCGCGATTTTGTTAGCGTTCCCGGCGTTGCGCGCGTCCGGGAGGCCCACGAGGGCCCAGGGAAGGCGGTAGAAGCCGCCGCGACCCCGTCACTGTGATCGGGGACGAAACCCGCGAGTGCCACTGGCCGGCAGCAGGGTCGGGAAGGCGCGGGGAGTAGGACGATCCGAGAGCCAGGAGACCTGCCCGGGCGCCTATCCGAAACCGGTCTTCGAGGGAGGATCCGGGCAGGTGGTCTCGTCGCTCTTCATCGTCGGCGGCGCCCGCAGCGGAAAGAGCCGCTTCGCCGTCGATCGGATCCCCTCGCGGGAGAGAATCGTCTTTGTCGCGACGGCGGAGGCTCGCGACCAGGACATGGCGGCGCGCATCGCGCGCCATCGCGCCGAGCGCCCGTCGCACTGGGCGACGGTCGAGGAGCCCCTCGACCTCGTTCCGCGCCTGGAGAAGCTCGAGGGCACCTGCGATGGCATCGTCGTCGACTGTCTCACGCTCTGGGTTGCGAACCGACTGCTGCGCGGCGAGCCGGACGACGCGATCCTCGGTGAGTCGGACGCGCTCGCGCGGCTGATCGGGCGCCGCCGGTCGAGCTTCACCGTGGTGTCGAACGAGGTCGGTGCGGGTGTGCACCCGGAAACCGCGACGGGCATGCGCTTCCGCGACCTGCTGGGCGGCGTGAACCAGCGCGTCGCGGCGGCCTGCGACACCGTCGTGCTGATGGTCGCGGGCGTTCCGCTCACCGTCAAGACTCCGTCGGCGACCCGCGAACGATGACACGCCTCTCCAGGCTCCTCGGCTCGATCGCGCCGCCTCCTTCGGACGGAGCCGACGCGGCCCAGCGCCATCTCGATAGCCTGACAAAGCCGCCCCGGAGCCTGGGACGGCTCGAGGAGATTGCGCTCCGCCTCGCTCTCCTGCGCGGCCGTGCTCCCGAGGTCGCACACCCCGTGATCTTCACGTTCGCGGCGGATCACGGCGTCGTCGTGGAGGGCGTCAGCGCCTACCCCCAGGTCGTGACGGCGCAGATGGTCGAGAACTTCCTGCGCGGGGGCGCGGCGGTGAACGTTCTGGCGCGGCAGGCGGGGGCGCGCGTGGTGGTGGCCGATCTCGGCGTGGCCGGCCCGCTCCACCCGTCGCCGGGCCTCGTCGCGTGCCCCATCGGGCCGGGCACGGCCAACATCGCCGCGGGCCCAGCGATGACACCCGAGCAGGCGATGGGGGCGATCGAGGCCGGCGCGACGCTCGCCGAGGAGGCCCTCGACGCCGGCGCCGATCTGCTGGCGACCGGCGAGATGGGCATCGGCAACACGACGGTGGCGAGCGCGATCGCGGCGGCCATCACGGGGGTCTCGGTGGAGCGCGTGACCGGAAGGGGCACCGGGGTGGACGACGCGACGCTGGCGCGCAAAGTGGCTGTTGTGCGCCGGGCACTCGAGATCAACCGGCCGGACGCCCGCGACGGGCTCGATGTCCTCGCGAAAGTCGGCGGCTTCGAGATCGGTGGCCTCGTCGGCGTGATTCTCGCCGGCGCCGCGCGGCGCGTCCCGGTGGTGCTCGACGGTTTCATCGCGGGGGCGGGGGCGCTGATCGCCGTCGCGCTCGCGCCCGCGACGCGGCACGTCCTCTTCGCCTCGCATCGCTCCGCCGAGCCCGGCCACGCCTTCGTTCTCCGCCACCTCGGGCTCGAGCCGTACCTCGACCTCTCGCTGCGCCTCGGCGAGGGCACCGGCGCCGCGCTCTTCATTCATCTCGCCCGCGCCGCCGCCCTCGTGTGGAGCGAGATGGCGACCTTCAAGACCGCCGGCGTGAGCGAGTCGCCCCGGGCGTCTGATCGATGACGAAGCGCGTCCTGGTCCTCGTGGTCGCGACGACTCTCGCGGTCTGGCTCCTCGCGGTCTCGCCGCCGGTCACGGCGTTCACGACACGCGACATGCTGGGCCGGGACGTCACGCTCGCGGCGCCCCCCGCGCGTGTCGTGTCGCTCGTCCCGAGCGTCACCGAGATCCTGTATGCGCTGAATGCCGAGGACGTGCTCGTCGGCGTCACCGACTTCTGCGACTTCCCTCCGGAGGCGCGGCGCAAGCCTCGCGTAGGAGGAATGATCGCGCCAAGCCTCGAGGCCATCGTGGCGCTTCGGCCAGACCTCGTCGTCGCCACCACGGAGGGGACCCGCGACGACGCGTTCGCGCAGCTCACGCGGCTCAAGGTTCCCGTGTACCTCGTCGCCGCTCACCGCGTCGCCGACGTGACGGCCCTGGTCGCGAAGATCGGCGAGCTGGCGGACCGGCGGGCGGCGGCCGAGTCGCTCGTGGCGCGGCTCGAGCGACGGATCGAGTCGGTGAAGAAGGCCGTGCGTCCGCGCGGGCGCCCGCGCGTCCTCTACGTTCTGTGGCCGGAGCCGCTGATCGTGCCCGGGCGGAACACGCTCGTGACCGAGCTGATCCAGCTCGCGGGCGGGCAATCTCTCACGGCCGACGACGCCGATCCCTGGCCCCGCTATAGCCTGGAGGCGGCGGTGGCCAAGGACCCCGAGGTCATCCTGCTCGCCAACCACGGCGCCGGCACCGGCGCAATCGCGATGGACCGGTGGCGTCGCTTCACCGAGCTGCCCGCGGTCAAGGCCGGGCGACTCCACTCGGTCGACGGCGACCTGCTGCACCGCTACGGGCCACGGGTCGTCGACGGTCTCGAGCAGCTGGCGCGGGCGATCCACCCGGAGGCGTTCCCCTGAGCCCGGCGCGACGCCTTGCCTTGGTGCTTGGCGTTCTGTCGACGGCGCTGCTCCTCGTCGCGGTCGCCGCTCTCTTTGTGGGGAGCGCCTCGATCTCACCGCGGGCGGTCCTGAGCGCCATGGCGGGACGGGCCGCACCGGAGTCGGTCGAGCGAGTCGTGACACTGTCGATCCGCCTGCCGCGGATCGCGGTCGCCGCGCTCGCCGGCGGCGCGCTCGCCGTCGCGGGCGTCGCGTTCCAGGCGCTCACGCGGAATCCGCTCGCCGAGCCTTCCGTGCTCGGCGTCTCGAGCGGCGCCGCCTTCGGTGTCGTGCTCGGGCAGAGTCTCGGGCTCGGCTTGACGTTTCTCGAGGCCGCCGGCCTCACCGCCTTCGCGTTCGCCGGGGCGCTCCTCGCCGCCGGAGCGGTGTACCTGATCGCGGCGGTCGGCCGGGGGCTCTCGATCCAGACCCTGCTGCTGGCAGGCGTCATCGTGGGGATCTTCTTCTCCGCGGCGATCACGGTGGTGATCTCGCTCCTCGACTTCAACCGGCTCGGCGGGGTCATTCACTGGCTGCTGGGCAACCTCGCCCCGATCCCACCCGGAGCCCTCGGCCTGTTCGCGCTCCTCGCGGCGGTCGGTTTCTGGCTCGTCGCGAGCCACGCCCGGGAGCTCAATCTGATGGCGCTCGGCGAGGAGACCGCGCTGGTCCTCGGCGTGGGCGCCGAGCGGCTCAAGCTCACGATCTTCGTCGGCGCGTCCCTCCTCACCGCGAGTGTGGTGGCCTTCACGGGGCCGATCGGGTTCGTGGGGCTCATCGTGCCGCACGCGCTCCGAATCCTGCTGGGCTCCGACAACCGGCTGCTCGTGCCGGCCTCGCTCCTGGGCGGCGGCATCTTCCTCCTGGTCGCCGACACGGTCGCCCGAAATGTCGTGGCGCCCGCCGAGATGTCGGTCGGCGTCATCACGTCCTTGTGCGGCGCGCCGTTCTTCGTCTACCTCCTGCGCACGCGCTACCGCGCCAACCTCTGATGCCGGGCCAGGCCTCGACGGTGATCGCGGGTGCGGGCCGCCGGCCCTCGCGTCAGGCCATTCGGACGCGTGCCGCGTGGTCACGCGACCCCTTCCCAGGGCCGGCGGCCCGCACTCGCGCCGCACGCATCGAGGTCAAGTGAAGCTGGTAGAGTTCCGGAGCGTGAGCTTCGTCTATCCGGCGTCGGCCGAGCATCGCGCGCCCTTTGCCGTGTCCGAGCTCTCGTTCGAGATCGCTCCGGGCGAGATTGTGGGCGTGATCGGGCCGAACAGCTCGGGCAAGACGACCCTCATCCGGCTCCTGACGCGCGTGCTCGAGCCCGCGGCTGGAGAAATTCGTCTCGAAGGCGCACCGATTCGCCGGCTGACGCGCACGGATTTGGCCCGGCGCGTGGGCGTCGTGCCCCAGGCTTCCCTGGAGCAGGCTCCCTTCAACGTCGGCGAGCTCGTGCTGATGGGTCGCTATCCCCACGGCCCCGGTCGCTACTTCGAGAGCCCGAGCGATCGGACGGCCGCGCGCGCGGCGATGGAGGCGACCGGCGTCCTCGAGCTGGCCGATTTGCCGCTCGACCATTTGAGCGGCGGGGAGCGCCAGCGCGCCGTCATCGCGCGCGCCCTCGCCCAGGAGCCGCGCCTGCTCGTCCTGGACGAGCCAACCGCGCACCTCGATCTCCGCTATCAGGTCGAGGTCGCGGCGCTCCTGCGACGCCTCAACCGCGAGCGCGGCATGGCGATCCTGCTCGTCTCCCACGATCTCAATCTGGCCTCGGAGGTGTGCGATCGGCTGCTCCTGCTGGCGGGCGGCCGGCCGGTGGCAACCGGCGCGCCTGAGGTGGTGCTGGGCGAATCGCTCCTCGCCTCGGTCTTCGGCTGCGAGGTGATCGTCGACAAGACCGAGACGACGCGCCGGCCGGTCGTGCGCCTGACGTGGCGGGCGTGATCGACGGGATCGAAGTCTCGGTGGACCGTGAAGCCGTCGTCGTCACGGCGAGCGAGCCGCTGTCGGTTCTCTCCTCGGCATTCGTGATGGGCGGGTTCGCCATGGCCCGCACGCTCGTGAACCTCCACGTCCCCAAGGATCTCCAGGAAGAGCAGATGGACGGCCTGCTGTCCCGCTTTACGCAGCGTCGAGGAATTGCCGGGTTGTGGGTCGGGCTCGTGACGTCGGCGTGGACCGAGAAGGCGGAGGTCGCCGAAGCGACGAGCCGTGGGCTGAGCGCATTCGCGATCGTCACCGTCGGGCTTTCGAACCGGGTCGCGGCAGGGTCGACCCCGATCGCGGCGTGGGCCCCGTCCACGATCAACGCGATCGTCATCGTCGACGGTGCGCCCGAGCCGGCGGCGCTCGTCAACGCCGTGATGACGGTCACCGAAGTCAAGACGGCACTGCTGGCCGACGCCGAAGTCCGGTGCGACGATGGTCGTGTGGCGAGCGGCACATCGACGGACGCCGTCGTCGTCGCGGCGACCGGGCGAGGTACGCGACGGCGGTTTGGAGGACCCATCAGTGATTTCGGGTGGGTAGTCGCGCGCGCCGCTCGATCGGCGCTGGGCGCCGGGATCCGCCGCTGGATGGACGAGCATCCGTGACGACCCGGCGACCGCCGCTCCTGACGCTGCTCGCCTCGCTGGCCGTTCACAGCGGCGCACTCGCGCTCCTCTTCTTCTTCACGTCGGAAGAGTCGCCCCCGAGCGCGCTCCTCATTGATCTGGCGACCCAGGAAGCCGGGATCGTATCGGAGCGTAAGGCCGCGATTGTTGTATCGGAGCGTAAGGCCGCGATTACCGAGGGTGGCCTGAGACAGGTGCGGGCCGGCTCCGCACGCCCGATCGGAGTCCCCACACCGCCGGCCGTCGCCCCCGCGCCGTCTTCCAGTCCCGAGCCCGTGCCGCCGCCGGAACGAGCCGTCCCCGTCGCGAGGCCACCCGAGCCTCGTCAGCCCGAGCCGGCGCTGGCCACGGTGTCGCCGCGGGAGGTGACTCCGACCGGCGTGGCGCCGAGCTCGCCGAGCGCATCAACGGTCGAAGTCGGGATGAGCGCGGCCGGCGCCAGCGCGGAACGGACCAGCGCGACCTCGGACGGTGGCGGGCCCCGTGCGACTCAGGCGCCCTCGGCGATGTCCGGCGAGAGCTCCGGTGGAACCGGGGCGCGCGTCGCGCTCGCGCCGACCGGGCCACCGGGAGGCGAGCCAGGATCAGAGTACGGCGCCTACCTCGCCCACGTCAGGCGACGCATCCAGGAGTCGCTCCAGTATCCGCAGGCCGCGCGCCGGCGAGGGCTCAGGGGCACCGTGCACCTGGAGATTCTCATCAAGCCGGATGGCGGAATCAGCGCTGTCTCGGTCACGAGCTCATCGTCGCACCAGGTGCTCGACGAGGCGGCGCTCGAGGCGGTGCGGGGTCTTGCGCCCCAGCCTTTCCCCTCCGGTCTGATGCCGCGGCTGTTGCGGGTGCGGCTGCCGGTGGTCTTCGATCTGCAGTAGTATGCTCAGTGTGCGAACGATCGAGCGGGACCTCGACGGCACCACGACCGAGTATCACGACATGGCCGTCGAGGGCGACGGGGTCGAGCGCCTTCTCACCGAGCTCTTCACGGAGCACTGGGCGCAGCTCACCGTCGGACCGCTGATCGAGGGCGCGGCCTACGAGATCCAGTTCACCTCGGCCCCGAAGGTGACGACGCTCGACGGGTACCTGACGATCGACACGGGACCCTGGCACTTCCACCTGTGCGTCAACGATCACCGCGGGGCTCGGAGCGAGGAGCTCGCCCGCATCCGGCGCGTAGCACGCGCCGCCTTCTTTCGGACGGAGGGCGGTTCTTGCTCGGGGACGACGTGGGGACTCAGGCTCTGGAACGGTCGCGGCGAGCAGATGATCACGATCCTGTTCCCGAACCCCCACTTCGACGCAGACTGGCGGCGTCTCGCGGAGCCCCGCTGGGAGAAGACGGCGCTCTGGCAGGAGCTCCGGCGGCGGTACACGGGCGACTGAGCACGTGAGGGCGGCGGGCCGCAGCGTCGTCGCGGTCTGCGCGGCCCTGGCGTTGGAGGCATCCGTCGCGGTCGCCGAAGAGCCCACCCGCATCCAGACCGACCGCCCCAGCGTCAGCAACAGCACGAGCACGGTCCTACCCGGCGCTTTGCAGATCGAGGGCGGCGTCGACTACTCGGTGTCGCGAGTGAGCGGTGGTTCCGACGAGCGGCAGTTCCAGCTCGGTGCGATGCTCCGGGCGGGGCTGACCGATCGGCTCGAGGTCCGGCTCGACGGCGCTCCGCTGGTCCGGCTGCGGGGCGCGGAGGACGACACGGGCTTTGGCGATCCCACGCTGAGCCTGAAGTACCGGTTCCTCGATGTGCGGGAAGGCAGCTGGTGGCCCTCGCTCGGCCTCTTGCCGTTCGTCAAGCTGCCGATCGCCCGCGCGCCGATCGGTTCGGAGCGTGTGGATTTCGGGGTCACGGCGCTCGCGAGCGTCGACCTGACGTGGCAACTCGGCCTCGACGCGAACGTGGGCCTTGCTGCCATCGGTCAGTCGAATGGCGACGCCTTCCGGCTCCACGAGGTGGTGTCGGCTGCGCTCTCACGCCAGATCGGTGAGCGGTGGTCGACCTATGTCGAGGTCTTCTATTCCTCACCGTCCGAGCGCGGCGCGCACGACATCGTCGGCCTCGACGCCGGGATCCAGTTCTTCCTGACGCCGCGCCTTGCCCTCGACGCGGCCGCCGAGACCTCGTTCGGCGGACCGGGGCCCGACTACGCGTTCCGCGCCGGGGTGAGCGTGCGGCTCGGGCGGTGACCGGCGTCGCTTCGTGCCCCACGTCCTGAGTCCCGCGGGCGAGACGCTGGTCGCGCTGCTCGTGGCGCTGGCGATCGATCTCGCCTTCGGCGATCCCTCGAACCGCTACCATCCCGTCGCCTGGATCGGCCGCCTCCTCGCGGCGGGGACACGCTGGCTCTGCCGTGGCTCGCCCGCGGCGCTGCTGTCTGGCGGCGCGGTGGTCACGATCGGCGTGGCCGCGCTTGCCGGAGGGACGGGAGCGCTCGTGTCGGCGCTCGCCGCGCGGCTTGGCGCCGGCGGTCCGTTACTCGAGGCGCTCGCCCTCACGTCCCTACTCTCGTTCCGAGGTCTCGCCGGCGCGGCCCGTTCGGTCGCCGCCGACCTCGGCCGAGGCGATCTGCCGGCGGCCCGCCGGGCGGTCGGCTACCACCTCGTGAGCCGCCCTACGGCCGGGCTCGACGAGGGACACGTCGCCTCGGCGACCATCGAATCCGTCGCTGAGAACCTGACCGACAGCGTCGTCGCTCCGGTGTGCTTCTTCCTCGCCGGGGGGCTCGCGGGCGCCGCCGTCTATCGCGTGATCAACACGGCGGACTCGATGTTCGGTTACAACACGGGGCCGCTCGAGTACTTCGGCAAGACTGCGGCCCGGGTCGACGATCTGTTGAGCTTCTTCCCGGCGCGGATCGCCGGGCTGAGTCTCGTCGCCGGAGCCGCTCTCGCCGGGGAGAGCGCCCGGGGGGCTCTGGCGACCCTTCGACGCGACCGGTGCCGCACCGAGAGTCCGAACGCGGGATGGACGATGGCTGCGATGGCGGGGGCCCTGGGCGTGGCCCTCGAGAAGCCGACCCACTACCGGCTTGGCGCGGGGGCCCTACCGACGGTGAGCGATATCGAGCGGTCGGTGAGGGTACTGAGAGCGGCAGCCGCGGCGAGCCTCGTGCTCATGGTCGCCGCCTCTCTCGTGGGACGGAAGCTCCTCGGACTTTCCTCCTAGGACTTCGACCGCGCCGAGCTTCTCGAGGGCCCGCTGGAGATACTTCTTCGCCGTGCCGACGCTCCATCGAAGTCGAGCGCCGATTTCGCGGTTCGTCATTCCCCGGGGCGACCAGGCGCTGCATTTCCTGCTCGAGCGAGGTCAGCGGCTCGACGCTCGTGCCGGGCCTCCTGGGCGACGACGACCTGCTCGACGAGCGCGGCGAGGGCGCGCTCCCGCGCCCTCCTTTGTACCATTATGACAGTCAGTTACATCGCTGAGCCTCAGAGAGGACTGGAATCAGCGCCCGGCGCACGGACCGTCTCCACCCGAGACCCGCGGATGCGCCCGAACTCGCCGGAGCCGTCCGTGCGCTCGCGCGACTCGCTCCTGGCACGCCTCGCCCGCGCGGGCACATCGCCCCGGCCGCGCGGCGTGTCGCGCAACCGTCGACCCCACTGAACCGCTCGCCTCGCGGCGCGCGTCGCCGAGCCGCTGCGCCCGTCGATGGGCCCGCACGATCGTCGTCTCCGTTTGCCTCGAGCCGCGCGACCCCGGCGCGGCGACGTCCGGCGGCTCGCACGGCCAGGCATCGTCGCGCATCTCGCGCCGCGCACCGGGGCTCGGCGTCGGGCCACTCCGTGGCTCGCGCCGCTGTCCGCTTTTTCTTCGTCACGACGCAGTGCCGGGCAGGTACCCTGTTACGCGAGTGCGGCTGACAGACCGGTTGACGGACGGAGTGCGGGCGGCGCTCGCGAAGGCGGGCTTGCCCGAGCCCGCTGAGTGCGCGTGGGAAATCCCGCGCCAGGCGGAGCACGGCGACTACGCGAGCAATGTTTGCATGGTTCTCGCCCGGGCCGCGAAGCGCGCGCCGCGACAGATCGCCGACCTCGTCGTAAAGCACTTCCCGCCGATGCCCGAGGTCGAGCGCATCGAGGTCGCCGGTCCCGGATTTCTCAACGTGTTCCTGACTCCGGCCTGGTGCGCCAGCGCGCTCAAAGACATCCTCGCGACGGGTGCCGCCTACGGGCGTGGTGAGAGTCACGCGGGGCGGCGGATCCGCATGGAGTTCGTGTCGGCGAACCCGACCGGGCCGCTCGTCATCGTCAATGCGCGCGCCGCCGCGGTCGGCGACGCCCTCGCGCGGTTGCTGCGGGCGCAGGGCGCACTCGTGACGACCGAGTTCTACGTCAACGACGCCGGGAGCCAGTTCGAGGCCCTGGCTCGCTCATTCGAGGCGCGCGTCAAGCAGGAGTGCGGCGCGCCCGCCGCGCTCCCCGAGAACGGGTACCCCGGCGAGTACCTGGTCGAGCTCGCCAAGGCGTATTGCGCCGAGGGCGGGAGCCTCATGGACGGCGCCTCCGAGCGCGAGCGCCTCGAGCACTTCGGGCGATATGCGGTCGCGCGCATCGTCGAGGGGCAGCGCCGCACCCTGCGCGAGTACGGTGTGGAGTTCGATGTCTGGTCGTCCGAGCAGCGCGACGTCCGTGCGAAACGCCTCCCGGAGAAGGTGCTGGCGGAGTTCGCGTCCCGCGGCCTCAGCTACGAAGGGGATGGGGCGCTCTGGTTCCGCTCGTCCGAGGGGGAAGAGGCGGGCGACGACAAGGACCGGGTGCTCAGACGGTCGAACGGTGAGGTGACCTACTTCGCCGTGGACGTCGCCTATCACCACTACGTGAAATTCGCGGCGGCCGACCGCGTGATCAACCTCCTCGGCCCCGATCACCACGGTTACGTCCCACGGATGCGGGCGGCGATGCAGGCGCTCGGCCACCCGCCCGCGGTGTTCGAAGTCCTGATCGTGCAGCTCGTGACCCTGCTGCGCGACGGGCAACCGGTGCGCATGTCCAAGCGCCGCGGCGAATTCGTGCTCATGGAAGAGCTGCTCGAGGAAGTCGGCCGCGATGCCGCGCGCTTCACGTTCCTCACGCGCCGGCACGACAGCCCTCTCGAGTTCGACCTGGCCGTCGCGACGCGCCAGTCGAACGAGAACCCCGTCTACTACGTGCAATACGCGCACGCGCGTATTCGCTCGATCTTCCGCCAGGCGACAGAGCAGGGGATCGCCGCCCCGCCCTTGACCGACGTGGACACGAGCCCGCTCGTGGAGCCGGCGGAGCTGGCGCTGATCAAGCTGCTCTTGCAATTCCCGGAGCTCGTCGCCGGCGCGGCCCGGACACTCGAGCCGCACCGGGTCGCCTACTGGTTGCAGCAGCTCGCGGCCGAATTCCATGCCTGGTACAAGAGCCATCGGGTCATCCAGGACGACGCTCGCCTCATGCACGCGCGCATGGCCCTCTGCGTGGCCGTGGACACCGTCATCCGAAACGGCCTCGACCTCCTTGGCGTGGGCGCGCCCGAGAGCATGTGATGGCGGTGCGAGGGGGACGGGCGCGACGCGACGGAAACCGCACCGCCACCGTCCTCTTCCTGGTGGGCTGTCTCGCGGTGCTCGGCGGCACGTTCATGCTCGGGGTCGTGGCGGGGCGCTTCTGGCCGCGTCCTCCGTCTTCCCAGGTCCCCACCGCCGCCAAAGGCGCGAGGGAGTTGTCGCCGGCGCGAGCGGGGGACAGAGGTGCGCGCCCGCCCGAGCCGGCTCCGGCGCTGACCTTCTATTCGGAGCTGACCGCGCCGCTCACGGCGCCGCCGCCGGCGAAGCCCGCGAAGCCCCCGCGTGTCGAGCGGAGCGCCAAGCTCGACGCGGCGCCGAAGAACGAGGGGACCGCGGCGACCGAGATCCCCCGACCGGCGCCGAACCAGGCGGCGTTCACCGTCCAGGTAGGCGCGTACAAGGCGAAAGAGCCCGCCGAGGCGCTGCGCGCGCGGCTCGCCGCCGGGGGCCACGACGCGTACGTCGTCCAGATAGACGCGCCCGGCAGCGTCCGGTTCCGCGTGCGCGTCGGCTCCTTCGCCACGCGGGAAGCGGCCCAGCAGGTCGCCGACCGGATCGGCAGCGAGCGCTCGCTCTCGGCCTACGTGACGTCCCGGTGAGATGCCGGCGCCCAAGCCCCAGCGAGTGCTCGTCGCCGAAGCGGCGATTGCCGCGCGCGTGGCCGAGCTGGCGCGCGCGATCGCGCGCGACTACGCGGGCGAGAATCCGGTGCTGGTCGGCGTGCTCCAGGGAGCGGTGCCCTTCGTCGCCGATCTCATGCGCGCGCTTCCCATCGACGTCACGGTCGATTTCATTCGCGCCTCGAGCTACGGCGCGGGGACGAGCTCCTCGGGCAGGGTGCGGCTCGTCGCCGACCTGGCGGTTGAGGTCGCGGATCGGCACGTGCTCATCGTCGACGACATCGTCGACACGGGACTCACGCTCGCCGCGCTGAAGCGAACGCTCGAGGCGCGCCGGCCGCGGAGCGTGCGCACGTGCGTGCTCCTCGACAAGGCCGGTCGTCGAGAGACGGACGTCACCATCGACTACGTCGGGTTCACGATCCCGAACGTGTTCGTCGTGGGATACGGTCTCGACTACGGCGGGCTCTACCGAAACCTGCCCTACGTCGCGGCGCTCGACGTGACCTGACGCTCCCCTCCGTCGCCGGGCCCCGGTGTTATAATGACCGGGCGGGCATGAACCAGGTCTACAAGAACCTTGCGCTCTGGATGGTGATCGGCCTCATCGTCATCCTCCTGTTCACCGTCTTCCAGGGCGCGCAGCAGGGTGGCCAGGAGCAGCCGAACTTCTCCGAGTTTCTCAAGGCGCTCGATCAGGGCCGGGTGGAATCCGTCGTCATCCGGGGCAACCTCGTCACGTACTCGCTCAAGGACTCGGCGCAGACGCAGCGCACGTACATCCTCGAGTACCCGGACCTCGTCAAGACCCTGAAGGACCGCGGCGTCCGCATCGCGGTGAAGCCGCCCGACTCCAACCCGTGGTACGCGATCTTCCTGCAGTGGGTACCGATGCTGCTCTTCATCGGCGTCTGGGTCTTCTTCATGCGCCAGATGCAAGGGGGCGGCGCCAAGGCGCTGAGCTTCGGGAAGGCGCGGGCCCGGCTGATTTCGGAGAAGCAGAACAAAGTCACCTTTCAAGATGTCGCCGGGGTGGACGAGGCCAAGGAAGAGCTGCGCGAGATCATCGATTTCCTGAAGGACCCGCAGAAGTTCCAGAAGCTCGGTGGCAAGATCCCGAAGGGCGTGCTTCTCGTCGGACCGCCGGGCACCGGCAAGACGCTGCTCGCCAAGGCGATCGCCGGTGAGGCGAACGTCCCGTTCTTTTCGATCTCGGGCTCCGACTTCGTGGAGATGTTCGTGGGCGTGGGCGCCTCGCGCGTGCGCGATCTGTTCGAGCAGGGCAAGAAGCACGCGCCCTGCATCATCTTCATGGACGAGATCGATGCCGTTGGGCGCCACCGCGGGGCCGGCCTCGGCGGAGGCCACGACGAGCGGGAGCAGACCCTCAACCAGCTCCTCGTCGAGATGGACGGCTTCGAGACGAACGAAGGCGTCATCCTGATCGCCGCCACCAACCGGCCCGACGTCCTCGACCCGGCGTTGCTGAGGCCGGGACGATTCGACCGTCAGGTCGTCGTGCCCAGGCCCGACGTGAAGGGCCGCGAGGAGATTCTCCGGGTGCACGCTCGACGGATCCCGCTGGCTCCCAACGTCGAGCTCAAGGTGCTGGCGCGCGGGACGCCCGGGTTCTCGGGCGCCGATCTGGCGAACCTCGTGAACGAGGCGGCGTTGCTGGCGGCTCGCCAGAACAAGAAGCTCGTCGAGATGTCCGACTTCGAGAGCGCCAAGGACAAGGTCTTGATGGGCGTCGAGCGGCGCTCGATGATCATCAGCGATGGCGAGAAGCGGACGATCGCGTATCACGAGGCGGGCCACACGCTGGTGGCCGACGTTCTGCCGGGCACCGACCCGGTCCACAAAGTGACGATCATCCCGCGCGGCCGCGCCCTCGGGCTCACGCAGCAGCTCCCGGTCGACGACAAGTATAATTACTCGAAGGAGTACCTGGTCAATCGCATCACGATCCTGCTCGGCGGCCGGGCCGCCGAAGAGATCGTGCTGAACCAGCAGACCACCGGCGCGGGCGACGATCTGGAGAAGGCGACCGAGATGGCTCGCAAGATGATCTGCGAGTGGGGCATGTCGGACAAGCTCGGGCCCCTGACCTTCGGCAAGAACGAGGAGCACATCTTCCTCGGCCGCGAGGTGGCCCGGCAGAAGGACTACAGCGAAGAGACCGCTCTTCTCATCGACTCCGAGATCAAGCGGATCGTGATGGAATGCGCGAGTCGCGCCAGGCAGATTCTCCAGGAGAACATCGAGAAGCTTCACGCTCTGGCCCGTGCCCTGCTCGAGCGCGAGACCCTCGACGGCGAGGAGATCGCTCGCATTCTCCGTACCCGCCCCTTCCAGGAGGCCGGCGCGCCCGCGTAGCGGCTCGCGGCTCGATTTGCCTCGTCGTCGAGCCCTCCTCGCCGGCGTCTCCCTCGGTAGCGGCTTTCCCGTCGCCGTCATGGGTGTTCTCAACGTCAGCCCCGAGTCCTTTTACGCCGGCTCGGTCCACACCGCCGGCGATGATCTGCTCACCGCCGCGCTCGCGATGGTGGAGGCGGGCGCAGCGCTCATCGACGTCGGCGCCCGATCGACGGCGCCCTATCTCGACGCGACCATCGGCGACGAGGCCGAGCGCGCACGACTGGCGCGGGCGATCGACGTGCTGGCGCCCAAGGTGCCAGTGCCGATCTCGGCCGACACGGCCTGTCCGGGCCCGGCCCGTGCCGCGCTCGAAGCCGGCGCGCGTGTCATCAACGACGTCTCGGGCCTGCGGGACCCGGCGGTAGCCGAGCTCGTCCGCGAGCGCGGCGCCGGTATCATTCTCATGGCCTCCCCACAGGACCCCGGAGCCGCCGCTCACCCCATCGCGTCGGACGTCGGAAGGCTCCGGCAAGCAGGCGTGGACCCGGTGGCGTCCGTGCAAACGCTGCTGGCGCGGGGGCTCGAGCGCGCCCGCGCGGCGGGGATCTCCGAGGAGCGTGTGGTGCTCGATCCCGGTATCGGGTTCTTCCGGAACGAGGGGCTGCCCTGGGACGAGTGGGATGCCCGTGTGCTGGCGGGGCTCGGCGCCCTGGGGGCGCTCGGGCGTCCGCTCTGCGTCGGCGTGTCACGGAAGTCCTTCATCGGCGCGATGACCGGCCGGTCGAAGACCGAGGAGAGGCTCGCGGGCTCCCTCGCCGCGACCGCGGTGGCCGTGTGGAACGGCGCGGCCTTGATCCGAGCCCACGACGTCGCCGAAACGCTGGATGCGGTACGCATCGCCGAACGCATCCGCGAGGCCCCCCGCACCCTATAATGGACGTGCGAGCAATGGACGTGCGATGACGCGCCTGTTCGGCACCGATGGGATCCGGGGCGTGGCGAACGAAGAGCCGCTCACGCCCGACCTCGCGTTCCGTGTGGGCCGCCAGCTCGTGGCAACGCTCCAGTTCGACCACGGCGCCGACCGGGTGCGACTCGTCATCGGACGCGACACCCGTCGCTCGGGTCCGCTCCTCGAGGCGGCACTGATCGCCGGCGCCCTGTCCGCCGGCGCCGACTGCTATTCCGTCGGCGTGCTGCCCACGCCTGGCATCGCGGTGCTCACGCACCACCTCGAGGCCCACGGTGGCATCGTGCTCAGCGCCTCGCACAATCCATTCGAGGACAATGGCATCAAGCTCTTCTCGTCCGAAGGGACCAAGTTCCCGGACGCGTGGGAGGCCGAGATCGAGCAGCGGCTCGACGGGCCGGATCGCGCGCCCCGCGGCCGCGGCGCGCAGATCGGCCAGCTCGTGAGCTACGACCGCGCCGAGGCGGTGTACGTCGACTTCCTGTGCGGCTGCTTTCCGCTCGACCTGAGCCGCTTCACCATCGCCCTCGACTGCGCTCACGGCGCAACCTATCGCATCGCGCCGCGCGTGTTCCGGCGGCTCGGCGCCACGGTGAACACGATCGGTGCCCGGCCCGACGGCACCAACATCAACGCCCGGTGCGGCGCGCTCCACCCCGAGGGTCTCCAGCGGAAGGTTCAGGCCAGCGGCGCCTCGATCGGCTTCGCCTTCGACGGCGACGGTGACCGACTCATCTCGGTCGACCACACGGGTGAGATCCGCGATGGGGACTACGCGCTCGCGATCGCGGGGCGCCATCTGGCGTCGCGCCAGCGGCTGAAGCAGAATCTCGTCGTCACCACGGTCATGGCCAACCTGGGCCTCGACCAGGCCCTCGAGGCCGCGGGGATCCGCGTGGTCAAGACCCAGGTCGGGGACCGTTACGTCTTCGAGGAAATGCAGCGTCTCGGCGCCAATCTCGGCGGCGAGCAATCGGGCCACCTGCTGTTCCTCGACCACTCGACCGCGGGGGACGGGATCCTCTCGGCGCTCGCGTTGCTCAGCGTGGCCACCGAGACGGGCGAGCCGCTGGCGTCGCTGGCGACGTGCTTGCGCAAGTTTCCCCAGGTGCTCGTCAACGTGCCCGTCCGGTCCAAGCCCCCGATCGACTCGATCACGGGGATCAGCGGGCGCGTGGCCGCCTTCGAGCAGGAGATGAACGGCCGCGGGCGCGTCCTGCTCCGATACTCCGGCACCGAGTCGCTGGCCCGCGTCATGATCGAAGGCGCGGACGGGGCCCGCATCCGCGCGATGGCCGACGACCTGGCCGGACTCATCCGCGCGCAGATCGGCGACCGATGACGATCTCCGGCATCGGCGTGGACCTGGTGAGCATTCCGCGCATGCGCTCGATGATCGACCGCTGGCAGGATCGATTTCTCCACCGCGTCTTCACCGAGCACGAGATCGCATACTGTCGGGCGCGGAGGGATCCGGCGCCGCACTTCGCGGCGCGCTTTGCCGCCAAGGAGGCGGGGCTCAAGGCGCTGGGCACGGGGCTGCAGCTCGGTGTCCACTGGCGCGAGCTCGAGGTCCGCCGTGAACGGACCCAGGCGCCGACGCTTGTGCTGTCGGGCAAGTCCAAGGAGATCGGGTTGTTCAAGGGCGGGAGCCGGATGCTGCTCTCGCTGACGCACGAAGGGGAGTATGCGCTCGCGCAGGCGATTCTGGTGGGCGATTAGCTTGGCGATCGGATCCAGCGTTCTCTCCGGCTGCGCCGCCCGAGCGAGCCTTCCCGACATCGAGGGGCTGCCCGGCAGGATCGCCGGCAAGGTCGGCCGGCGCGGCGTCGTGATCGCGGCGCCGCACGGCATCTCGGACGCGCGCACCGGCGACATCGTCGCCGAGCTCGGCCGCCGCACCGGGTTCGGGGTGGTCATCGCGACCGGCTTCAACCTCGAGCCCGACACGCGCGAGCGCCCGGGCCGGCGATACCAGGTCAACCGGCCGCTCCAGGGCATGCCGGGGCGCCCGCCGTCCGAGGAGGTCGCCACCGAGAGCGCTCGGCAGGTCTACGAGGCGTACGAACGGCGCGTGCGTGAGGTCGCTCAGGGGCCGCTCACCCTCTATACCGAGATCCACGGCAACAACCATCGCGATGCGGTGAACCGGATCGAAATCGCCACCGTGGGGATCGACCGTGATGAAGCCGTCCGGCTCCGAACGCTCTTCGAGCTGGTCCGAGACGCCCACCTCCGCGTGAACCGCGACGCGCCACGTCTCGAGATCCTCATCGAGCCCGCCGACACGGTGCGCTACGCCGCGTCCGGCGCGAAGCGCGGCGGCATCCTCAAGCTCCCGCAGATGGCGCTGCACATCGAGCTTCCCAAGGCCGCACGCACGGAGTGGCGGGAAACTTACACCGCGGTCCTCGCCGACTTTCTCGTCCAGGCGTTCCCGCTCCCACCCGGGGAGTAAACGCCGTGCGGAGCGTCTTCACCGCCGAGGAGATGCGGCGGCTCGACCGGCATGCGATCGCCGAGCTGGGCATTCCCGGGGCCACCCTGATGGAGAACGCCGGTCGCGGCGCGGCCGAATCGATCATCGCCGCGCTGCCCGAGCTCGGCGCGCCCCGCCGCGGCGCGCGGGTCGTCGTCGTCTGCGGCAAGGGCGGCAACGGTGGTGACGGGTTCGTCGTCGCGCGGTGGCTCAAGCGCCGCGGCGCTCTGCCGTCGGTGCTGCTCGCGTTCCCGCCCGCCGAGATCGGCGGCGACGCCCGGCTCAAGCTCGAGGAGATGCGGCGCAGCGGGATTCGACCCCTTCGCCTCGCCGACGGCGCCGCGAGCGCGCTGGCGCGGGCCCACGTCGTCGTCGACGCACTCCTCGGCACCGGCTCGCGGGGCTCGCCCGAAGGCAGCGTCGCGCGCGCGATCGAGCTGATCAACGCCAGCGGCCGGCCCGTCGTCGCCCTCGACATTCCCTCCGGGATGTCGGCGGACGGTGGGGCGCCGGCGGGGCCCGCCATCCGGGCGGCGCTGACCCTGGCGTTCGCCGGACTCAAGCGCGGTCTGGTCACGGCCCCGGGCGACGAGCTCGCCGGACGGGTGAGCGTGGTCCCGATCGGCGTCCCCGACGGCGAGGTCGCGCGGGGGGTCACGACGTTTCTCCTCGAGGCGAGCGACGTCGCCCCTCACGTCCCGCGACGCCTACGCGCGGCTCACAAGGGAACCTACGGCCACCTGCTCCTGGTGGCGGGCTCGCTCGGCAAAACGGGCGCGGCCGCGTTGGCGGCGGCCGCGGCGATGCGCAGCGGCAGCGGGCTCGTCACGGTCGCGACGCCCGTGAGCCAGCAGCCGGTCGTCGCGAGCCTCGTGGTCGAGGCGATGACCGAGCCGTTGCCGGAAACGCCCGCCCGCACGCTCGCGTTGAAGGCGCGGGATGTCATCGTCGAGCTCGCGGCGCCTCGCGACGCGGTCGCGATCGGCCCCGGCATCGGTCTCGACGAGGAGACCCAGCAGCTCGTGCGGAGTCTGATCCAGGAGCTTCGCAAGCCGCTGGCCGCCGACGCCGACGCGCTGACGGCCCTCGCCGGCCACCTCGAGGCGCTGCGCGCGGCCCCGTCGGTGCGCTGCCTCACGCCTCATCCCGGTGAGATGGCGCGGATGCTCGGAGCCCGCGTGGACGACGTCCAGCGTGATCGGATCGAGACCGCGCGGGAGTTCGCGACCCGCTATCGCGTCTACGTCGTGCTCAAAGGCGCGCGGAGCGTGATCGGCACGCCGGACGGGCGCGTCTTCGTGAATCCGAGCGGGAATCCTGGGATGGCGAGCGGAGGCACCGGCGACGTGCTCACGGGCATGCTCGGGGCCTTCCTGGCGCGCGGCATGGAGCCGGGGGCGGCCTTGCAGTCGAGCGTGTACCTGCACGGGAGCGCGGGGGACATCGCCGCCGAGCGCGTCGGGGAGGAGGCATTGATCGCCCGCGATGTCGTCGCGGCGATCCCCGAGGCGTTCAAGAGGCTGCGTGGCGCCTCGGGCTGAGATCGCCAGCGCGAGCCCCGAGGAGACGCAAGACGCCGGCGAGCGTCTGGGTCGTGCTCTCGGGCCTGGCGCCGTGGTCGCATTGACGGGTGAGCTCGGCGCGGGAAAGACCTGCTTCATCCAGGGGCTCGTTCGCGGCCTCGGCGTCTCCGTCCGCGCGACGAGCCCGACGTTCGTGCTCATCAACCAGTACCGCGGCCGTGTGCCCGTCTACCACGTCGATGCCTACCGGACCGACAGCCTGACCGAGCTGATGGATCTGGGTCTTCTCGAGTTGTTGGGCGGCGGCGGCGTGACGGTCATCGAGTGGGCGGACAAGCTGCCGTCGCTGCTCCCGTCCGAGGCGATCCGCGTGCACATCGATGGCGTCGGCGACGAGCCCCGCGTGATCACGATCCGGACGTGAGCGCAGGAGCTGTATCGGAAGCGGCGCATTGACCGGCGGACGCGCCACGCGTACGACAGGCCTATGGCGATAGCACGCTGGCCCGCGGCCGAGCGGCCGCGCGAGCGGCTCTACTGGAACGGCCCCGAAGCCCTCGCCGACGCCGAGCTCCTGGCCATCCAGCTCGGCTCGGGCACCCGCGGCAAGAGCGCGCTCGACGTCGCGCGCGAGATGCTGGCCGCTTACGGCTCCCTGGCCGAAGTCGCGGGCCGCGAGGTCATCGAGCTCGCGAAGGTCTCAGGCATCGGGCCGGCCAAGGCCGCACGACTGGTCGCCGCGTTCGAGCTGACGCGGCGTCTGAGGGCGCGGACCCCGGGCGCCCGCGTCGTCCTGTCCGGCCCCGCCGAAGTGTACGCGGCATTCGGGCCACTCATGGAGGACCTCAAGCGCGAGGTGTTCCGCATCGCGCTCCTCGACGCGCAGAACGGTCTCCTGCGCGATCGGGTGATCTCCCAGGGGACGCTGTCGGCGAGCCTCGTGCACCCGAGGGAAGTGTTCAAGCCAGCGATCCTCGAATCGGCCGCCTCGGTGATCCTGCTGCACAATCATCCGAGCGGTGATCCCACGCCGAGCCGTGAAGACATCCGGCTGACGCGCCAGCTCGTCGAATGCGCGCGCCTTCTGGACCTCCGGATCCACGACCACCTCGTGATCGGACACGGCCGGTTCGTGAGCTTGGCCGAGCGGGGCATTGTCTAGCACCACCGCCCGCTCCGGTCGCTCAGCTCTTCGCGAGCTTTTCGATGTCCCTCCGCGGCAGCGTCTGCAGGCGTGAAAGGAGCGACTTCACCTTACGCTCGGACGAGTGATCGGCCAGGATCAGCTTCTTGGACCGGGTTCCGTCCACGATGTACGCGACCCAGTCGTCGAGATTGGGAGTGCCGCGCCACGCGACGGTAACGCCGCTGAGGCGCAGGCGTCGCCGGCCTTCCACCTTCGCCAGTGGTTTCCTGCTGCCGTCCATCGTGGTGTGTCCCCTCCAGGAAAGGCCGGTCGATGCGACCGCGGTGCAGCGTTCAAACAAACGGGAACCATCGCGCGCCAACCTTACGAGCGGCGTGATTTCAGTGTCAAGGTCTCGTTTCTCCGCCAAAAGTGCGAGCGAGAGACGCGGACGCGAGGGGGACCCGCGTGGAATCCCGCGATTCTTCGGGGAGCGCTCTCGGTGGACGAACGGACCGTCATATTTTGGCGACGCGTTCGTGAGCCCGCGCCAGACCGTGCGCTTTCGTCGTATGTGGACACCGGTGGACAAGTGGATAACATGTGAGCAATTTGGGGGCACTCAGCGGCCCGCGAGGACGCGCTCGAGAATCTGCCGCGCCAGGATCGGCCCCCGCGTGATGAATCCGGTGAAGTATCCGATCGCGTTCGCCCCTTCATGGAGGAGCTGCCAGGCCTTTTCGGGCGAGTCCACGCCGCCGGTCGCGATGATCTCGAGGTCGGCGCCGAAGACCCGGCGCGTCCGGCGCAGGTTTTCGCGCGTCGCGGGAAACAGATCGGGGCCGGAGAGCCCGCCCGTGCTCTGCGAGAGGCGCCGATCCGCGATCTTGCGGGTGTTCCCGTAGTTGACGATGCGGATGCCGGCGGCCAGCGCCGCCGGGATGATCTCCCGCTCGTTGACCTCCACGAAGTCGGGCGAGAGCTTGACGATGAGGGGCTTGGTCGTCGCTCCGCGCACCTCGCGGAGCAGCGTGGCAAGCTCGGTCGGCTTCTCGCTCCACTCGTACACGAGCTTGGTGTTCGGTGAGGAGATGTTGAACTCGACCAGCTCGCCGAGCGGCCCGAGCTCGCGCACGAGCCGCACGTAGTCGTCAATCGACTCGCCGGCCACGCTTACGATCAGCGGCACGCGGTGGGGGAGCGACGCCACGGCGGCGCGGAAGCCCTCGAGACCGGGGTTCTGAAAGCCGTTGCAATTCACGAGCCCCGGGCCGGCGCCGGTGTGCGTCCGGACGAGGTTGGGCTGGGGGTGCCCGGGCCGTGGCTCGGGCGTGATGGACTTGGCGGTGACGGCGCCGAAACCCAGGCCCATCGCACGCTTGAGGATCACCGGGTCGTAGTACATGGCGGCCAGGATCACCGGGTTGGGTAGTCGCACACCGCCGAGTTCGATCGCGAGCCTGGGATCCTGGAGCTGGAAATACCCGAGCCGATCGAGTGGGAACCGTCGGAGCAGGCCCTGCCCCAGCGAGATAGCGGCTGGCTCGGGGAGACGCGAGAGGAGGCCGGCGTAGAGGAGCCGGTAGAGCACCGCGATCGTTCGGCTCATGCGGGACGACCGGCCGAAGAATAACACGCGCTCTTGACGATGGCGACGGTGCCATTTAGGGTGAGACGTTGAATTTCATCGTGAACTCGCGTCTTGCAACCCTTCTCAGCGTGGTAGCCGTGACTACAGCGTGCGCGGGCACGCCGTCGACGAACGACGGGCCGCCGCTCGGCCTCGATCAGCGCCTCGTCGCGCCGGCGTTCTCGTTCACGGCCGACACGTTCGCGTTCCCGAACATGATCCGCTCGCGCCATCCCGACGAGCCCGGCCTCTACGCGAACTACTGCTTCGTGCTGGCGCGCGGCCTGCGCCAGTTCGTCCAGTTCGCCCGGTTCGATCCCGCGTTACCAAAGCTCGATCAAGCCGGGTACGTCGAGCGCGTCAAGCAGGTCGCTGCGTTGACGCCCTGGCAGCCGGCCTGGCCCCCGGACGATCGGATCGTGATTCCCGGCTACGCGAATCTCCGCGAGTTCTCGCGCGAGGAGGAGGCCGCCGTCAAGGAAGGGCTGGGAAGCCGGTTCTTGACGCTCGTGCACTGGACGAACTGGCGCGTGGTGTTCCCGGTCACCGGCGAGCACCAGGAGGCGGTCGCCCACGAGATCCTCGACGAGCTGCGGGCGGGACGCTTGGTCCAGCTTCTCGTGACCAACTGGCCAAAGCCCGAGCTGAACCACACGGTCATTGCCTTCGAGTCGCACGCCTCCGGTCGTGGCGTCGAGTTCGTCGTGTGGGACCCGAACAATCCGGCCGAGCCCGGCATCATGACGTTCGATCAGAGCGCTCGGAGCTTCTGGGCGACGCGTCTCTACGACACGGAGCCGGGGCCCATCCGGGCGTTTCGGATGTATTACTCGCGGCTGTTATGATGACGCCCTTGCTGAGTGTGGTCGAGAACGCCGTGCGGCGGTACCCGGAACACTGGCACGACCCTGGATATGTCGGGAGCAACGCGCCTGCGCGCTGAGCCCGTCGCCCTCGTCGCCGCCGGAGCCGTGACCCCGTTCGGCACCGACCTCGACGCGTTCTGGTCAGGGCTCATCACGGGAAGCGATGGGATCTCGATGATCGAGCGCTTCCCGGTGGACGATCTGCGGGTTGGGCGCGGTGGCGAGATCAAGAAGCTCAGGCCGCTGCCCCCCACACGCCACACGGGATGTCGGGCCACGCAGCTTCTGCTGGCCGCGGCCCAAGACCTTCTGGCCCGTGCCGATATCTCGGCCGTGCCCGAACGCGTGGCGGTCGTTCTCGGCACCGCGCTCGGCGGGGTCGAGCAGCTCGAGCGCGCCCTGGCGCGGGGGGGCCGTCCACGCCACGCAGCCGGGGCGCTCTACGACAGCCCCGCGCACGCGCTCGCGCGCCGGCTCGGCGCACGAGGCCCCGTGCTCACCGTGAGCACGGCGTGCGCTGCGGGGGCGACGGCGCTCGGCATCGGGGCGGACCTGCTGCGCGACGGGGCGGCTGATGTCGTGATCGCCGGCGGCTATGATGGCCTCTGTAGGTTTGTGATGCGTGGCTTCGACGCCCTGCGCTCGCTCACGCGCGAGCGCGTGCGGCCCTTCGACCGCCGGCGAAGCGGCCTCCTGCTGGGCGAGGCGGCGGCCCTGGTGCTGATGACCCGCGACGACCGCAAGGGCGAGCCAAGGCTTGGTAGGCTCCTCGGTCATGCGAGCGCCAGCGACGGTTCGCACATCGCCGCCCCTGATCCGAGCGGTCGCGGCCTCGAGTTCGCCGTCCGGGCGGCGCTCGACGAAGCCGCGGTGACGCCGGCCGACGTAGACTTCGTGAGCGCCCATGGGACCGGCACGCCGCTCAACGACCGAATCGAGGCCGAAGTGCTCAGGCGAACGCTGGGCCACCGCGCCTCGGCGATTCCCGTCAACTCGATCAAGGGGGCGTTCGGCCACTCGATGGGGGCGGCCGCGGCCCTCGAGGCCATCATGTGCCTTCTCGCCTCGCGCGAGGGTGTCGTGCCTCACACACGCGGTCTGGAGGAGCCCGATCCGGCGTGTGATCTGGACCACGTGGTCGGGTCCCCCCGTGCCACGCGTCCTCGGATCAGCCTCAGCACCTCGCTGGGCCTCGGCGGCTGTAACGCCGCGCTCGTCCTGGAAGGTGGGGAGACATGACCGCCTCGCTCGAGGCCCGGTCGGCTGCAGCAGGTTCAGCGAACGCCACGCCGCCGACGGGGACCGCCGTCGAGGCCGTCGCGGTGCTCACCGGCTGGGGTCACGGCATCCGCGCCTTGCCGGCGGACGCTGAGCGGGCGGCGGCGGGCCGGGCGGTGATCCCGCTCTTCCGTCCGGTACTCGAGGGCGAGCGGTTCAGGCGGGCTACTCGGGAGTGTCTGCTGGGCGTGGCGGCCGTGGACGCCCTCCTGCGCGAGAGCGGCATCACCCGTGACATGATACGCGGAAGCGCGACCGCGCTGATCTACGTCACCGGCGCCGGCTATGGCGCCTCGAATCAGGCGTTTGTCGTAGCGGAGTCCTTGAGGCAAGCTCGCATCGAGGGTGGCCTGACGGACAAGCGACCCGGCTCGGTCGCATCGAGCGGCACGTTGCACTTCCCGTACACGGCGCCCAGCGCGATGGCCGGTGAGGTTGCGATCGAGTTCGGACTGACCGGCCCGTATGGCATCCTGATCGGCGGAGCCGCCACGACGATCGATGCCCTCTGGCAGGCGACGCGACTCCTGGCCGGCGGACGGTGCGAGCGCGCGCTCGTGCTCGCCGTCGAGACCTTCGAGGAGTGTGCCGCCCTCTACGCGCGGGGACGCTGGCTCGTCAGGCGCCCGCTGGTCGAAGCGGCGGTATGCGCGCTGCTCGTGCCCGGCGCTCTGCGCGCGAGATACGACGCGCCGCGGACGCCGTCGACGCTCGAGACGCTCGCACGCGTCCGCGCCGGCGAGACGCTCGCGTGCGCGCCGCTGATCGCGCTGGCGCTCGCGCGCGACGGCGGCGCAGCGGGATCGGTCAGCGTCACGGGCGAATGGCGCGGCCGCCGCGCCGGACTCCACTGGCAGTAGTGGTCGTAGGAGCCGAACGGCGCCGCGCCGAGAGGCGACGCTTCAATGGGTCGAGGGAGTAGGAGCCGAACGGTGCCGCGCCGAGAGGCGACGCTTCAGTGGCTCGAGATAGTAGGAGCCGAACGGCGTCACGCCGAGAGGCGACGCTTCAGAGCCTAGGAGGGGTATGGAACCCAAAGAGGTGTTCGACGAGCTCAAAACGATTCTCGTGACGCGGCTCAAGTTCGACCCGCGCCGCGCCGTCGACCTGAGCCTCGAGACGACCTTGCCGAAGGACCTCGAGGGCTCGATCGGTCTGGACTCGCTCGACTTCATCGAGCTGTCGATCGCGCTCGAAGAGCGTTTCGGCATCGTGATGGATGATTCGGCAGACCTGGCCCCCCATTTCATGTCCTTCGACACGCTTTCGCGCTACGTCGCATCGAGGACGGCCGGCGCGTGAAGCCCGTCGCCGTCACAGGGCTCGGGGTCGTCAGCCCGTTCGGGGCCGGCGTGAAGGCCTACTGGGAGGGGATCAGTGGCGGCGTCTGCGCCATCCGACCGATCACCCTGATCGACACCGAGGGCTTCCGTTGCCGGATCGCGGCCGAGGTGCCAGACGGCATCGGCGGCTCGGCACGGCGCACGCGGGCCGACCGATTGGCCCTCGCCGCCGCGTGCGAGGCGCTGGACGACGCCGGGGTCGTTCGCCGAGAGCGAGCGGAGGCCGCGCTGGTCGTGGGTGCGGTCGGCGGGGGGATGCTGGAAGCCGAAGCGTGGTACTGGCGACGTGCGCGCGGTGTTCGCGAGCCCATGCCGCGGACGCTCGCGTCGAGCTTTCCGTCCGCGCACGCCGATGTGATCGGGAGCGCCCTGGGCCTCGGTGGGCCGCGCGAGACCGTCGTGACAGCCTGCAGCTCCGGGGCCGTGTCGCTCGCGCTCGCGGCCGATCTGGTGGCCGACGGTGTCGTTCCGCTGGCGGTCGCCGGCGGCGTCGACGCATTGACGCGGATCTGCTTCATGGGGTTCAATGCGCTGAAGCTTCTCGACTCGGCGCCGTGCCGTCCCTTCGATCGCGACCGGCGCGGCATGTCGATCGGCGAGGGCGCCGCGTTCGTGGTGCTCGAGGACGCTGGCCGCGCGAGAGCGCGCGCGGCGCGGATTTACGCAGAGCTGGCGGGCTACGGTATGACGAGCGACGCCTTTCACGTCACGTCGCCGCACCCGGAAGGTGAGGGGATGGCGCGGGCGATGCGCGCGGCCCTACAGCAGGCGGGGGTGACGCCCGCGTCCGTCGGATACGCGAACGCGCACGGCACGGCCACGCCGCAGAACGACCGGATCGAGGCGCGAGCGATTCGCGACGTTTTCGGCGAGGGGCGCCTTCTCGTCAGCTCGACGAAGTCCATGATCGGGCACACGATGGCGGCGGCCGGGACGCTCGAGGCGGTGGCGACCGTGCTGGCGCTCGGGAACGAGGTCATTCCGCCGACCGCGCAGCTCGAGACCCCCGATCCCGAGATCCCCTTCGACTGCGTGCCGCGCGTGGCGCGCGAAGCGGCCGTCGAGTTCGCGATCTCGAACTCGTTCGGTTTCGGTGGCCAGAACGTGACTCTGCTCTTCAGGCGCGCCGCGTGATGGCACCCCGGGTCGTCATCACCGGGGTCGGGGTCGTCGACGGACACACCTCCGGCGTGGTGAGCCGCCTCCTGGACCAGGCGGAGGCGCGGCGCCTTTCGCGAGTGTGTCAGTTCACGGTGGCGGCGGCCCGCCTGGCCCTGGCCGAAGCCAGCCTCGATCCCGGAGGCGGGATGGCGCTGCTGATCGGCACGGAGTTCGGCGACATGGTGTCCACGATCGCGTTCGTGGACGGCTACCTGCGCAGCGGGCCGGTAGGCCTCTCGGCGCTCCTCTTCCCGCACACGGTCATGAACACGATGGCGGCAGCGACCGCCATCGCCGTGTCGGCGAAGGATCTCTCGCTGACGCTCAACGCGCCGACGGTGGCCGGCGAGCTCGCGATCGCGCGCGCCTTCGCGGCCGTCCGCGCCGGCCGGATACGGGCGTGTTTGGCCGGCGGAGCCGACGAGCCCCCGCCCGTCATCGTGAACATACTGCGCGAGGCCGGTGCCGGATCCGACGTGAGGGGCGAAGGAGCGGGCTTCGTCGTGCTCGAATCGCTGGACGCGGCGCGCGCTCGAGGCGCCGGGATCCTCGGCGAGATCGTCGGGGCCGCCTGGCGTGCGCTGCCGGCCCGTCCTCACGGGATCGGGCGGAGCGCGGCCTCGCGGGCGATTGCCGCCGCCCTCGCGGACGCCGGCGCCGATCCCGCGGACGTCGGCCACGTCTACACCTCGGCGAACGGCGACGGACCGCGCGAGGAGTGGGAGCGTGCCCTCCTCGACACGGCGCTGGCGCCGCACCGACCCCCGAAGAGATCGCTGAGCCTGCCCACTGGGCGCCACTCCGGCCTGGCGGCGCGGACCGTCGCGACGGCCGCGTCGGAGGCGGGCGACCGGCTGGCGCTGGTTCATTCGGTGGCGCGAGGCGGTAACCAGGTCGCCATCGTCGTCGCGGGGCCAGACCGTGTGGGCCCGGACCGGTCGACGGATGAGGCGAGCTCTTCAACGGCTCCCCATCCCCGGGGGCGTCCCGCGGAGCGCGCGCTCGCATGAACACGCTCATCGTCGTTCCCGTCTTCAACGAAGCGGACACTGTGGGCGAGGTCGTGACCGGCGCGCGTGCGTACGCGCCGGTGCTGGTCGTGGACGATGGCTCCCGCGACGGGAGCGCGGATATCGCTCGGCGCGCCGGCGCCGACGTGAGTCGCCACCCGTACCGCTTCGGCAAGGGCGAGGCGATCCGCACCGGCATCGCCGCGGCGCGCGCCCGCGGCGCCTCGGTCGTCGTGACGCTCGACGGCGACGGGCAGCATCGGCCGTCGGATCTCGGCCGGGTGCTGGACGCGATGCGGACGATGCCCCGGACGATCGTGATCGGAGGGCGCCTCGACGAGCCGGACGCTCTCCCGCCCGACCGGCTGAACGCGATTCGCGTCGCGGGGTTTTTCGTGAACTGGGCGTGCGGGCTCAGAATCCGCGACACGCAATCGGGCTTCAGAGCGTATCCGATCGAGCTCTTCGACGAGATCCGAGTTCACCGGGGCGGCTTCGTGTTCGAGACCGAGGTGCTGGTCGGCGCCGTCGCGCGTGGGTGGCGCGTTCACGAGGTTCCCGTAGCCGCCCTTCCCCGAGAGCGCCAGCGGAGTCGATTCCGCCCGATCAGCGACGGGGTCGCGATCGGTGGCTACATCGCCGGGCGGGTCTTCGTACGCTGGGCGCTCGAGGCGGGAGCGCTCGTCGGCGCCCTGGTGCAGCCGCACCTCGGCGAGCGTCGGCGCGCGCGGCACGCGGCGACGCTCGAGCAGACGGCGGGGTACGCCGGCTCATTCCCCCTCTGGGCCATGGCGGTCGGGAGCGCGGCGATCCAGCACGCGCTGAACCGGGTGATGCTCTGGCGGCGCGATCCGCGGCCGCGCCGCGCTCTCGTCGCCGCCCAGGCGATGGTCGCCTCGCCCGTGCTGCTCGGGCTTCTCGCGCTGCAGGCGGTCGCGCCGCGGCCGATGCCCGATTTCGTCTCGCCGCTCGTGCGATGGTTGTGCTCCCAGGACCGGCTCGACGCCGAGCCGGCAGGGCTCGCGCCCGTCGCGAACCCGGTCGGGCCGCCCCGATGAGCGTGCCCGTGAGGCACGCAGCCAGCGTGCCCGTGGGTCACGACGTCACCGAGCCGGGGGGGCGCACCGTGCCCGATGTGCACGATGTCATCGTGGTCGGGGGCGGGCCGGCCGGTGCCACGACGGGCGCGTTTCTTGCCCGTGCGGGGCGCCGTGTGCTCCTGTTCGAGCGGGAGCCTTTTCCCCGTTTCCACGTCGGCGAGTCCCTGCTCCCCGCGACCCTGCCGATCCTCGAACGCATGGGTGCGCTCGCCACGGTCGCCGAGCGGGGCTTCCAGGTGAAGTACGGCGCCACCTTCCACGACCAGGAGTCCGAGTACCAGCGCACGTTTTATTTCCTGACGAACAAGCCCTGGCCGAGCTACTCCTACCAGGTTCGCCGCGCAGACTTCGACGCGCTGCTGCTCGAGCACGCGGCGAAGCACGGCGTGGACGTGCGCCAACACTTTACCGTCGAGTCGGTCGCGTTTGCCGCCGACGGCGTATCGGTGGGCGCGCGGCGCGATGGTCTGACGATCACCGCTCGGGCGAAATTTCTGGTGGACGCCAGCGGGCGCGACGGTCTGATCGCCACGAAGCTCGGACGCCGCGAGCGGATTCCCAATCTCGGAAAGGTCGCGCTCTTCGCGCACTTCCGGGGCGCCGCGCGCGCCCCCGGCCGTGACGAGGGGAATATCTCCATCTACGTCTTCCAGGATGGCTGGTTCTGGTGGATCCCGCTTGCAAATGACCTCACCAGCCTCGGCTGCGTCATGCACGCGCGGACCGTGCGAGGCTGGCCCGGGCAGCTCGACGACCTCTTCGCGGAAATGATCCGCCGGTGTCCGCGCGTCGCCGACCGCTTGGTCGGCGGCGAGCGCGTGACGGAGATCCACCGGGTCGCGAACTTCTCGTACATGAACGGCCCGCTCGTCGGAGACCGGTTCCTCGCCGTGGGCGACGCGATCGCCTTCGTGGACCCGATCTTCTCGAGTGGTGTCCACATCGCCATTCAGACGGGTGAGCTGGCCGCCCGGGCCGTGGACCGGGCGCTCGAGGACGGACGGTTCACGGCCGCTCGGTTCGCGCCCTATCAGCGAACCGTCGAGCGCGGTCTTCGGCCATTCTTCCGCTTCATCCACAAGTACTACGAGCCCGCGTTTTTCGAGGTGTTCCTGCGGCCGCGCACGCGCTGGGTGCTGGAGGCCGTCCTCAGCGTGCTCTCAGGCGGTGCCTTCATGAAGATGGGGTGGGGGACACGCGCCGCGCTCGCGGTGCTCTTCGCCGGTGCGCGCATGAACCTCTGGACGCGCCGGCGCGCCGGCCGCCCGGTCGAGTCTCGACTCGAGTGGTGAAGCCCCTGCGGGTGCTGCGCGGTTATCTGTTCACCATCATCGGCATCGCGATTGGCGTCGCGGGACTCGTCGCGCTCGGCGCGATGAGTGAGCGCATCGTTCGCTTCATCGAGGGCGGCGATCGCTTCGTGCTCGGTCAGATCTCGGTCGCCGGGCGGGGGATGGGCATGGGAACCGGGTTCACCGCCGGCGGTCTCCTGCCGGCGGCGACGATCCGCGCCATTGCGGAGGTTCCGGGCGTATCCGGCGTGCAGGCGCAGGTCATGCTGCCGTTGGACCCGTCGACCTCGCAGTTCATGACGCTCACGCAGGAGCTGATCCTCGGCGTCGACCTCGCGGTCCCGATGCCGAACCGCCACTACCGCGCGCTGCCCGTGCGCGCCGGGCGGTTTTTCCGGGACGGCGACCGGCGCGTCGCCGTGGTCGGGGCCTCGTTCGCGGCCTCGCGCGGGCTCGGCGTGGGCGGCCACATGTCTCCTCCGGACGGTGCTCGCCTCGGGCGGCGTACCGCTCACGGCGGCTGACCTCAACACCGGCGCCGCGGTCGGATGGCTGGACGGCGACGACCCGGACGCGGTCGCCCTGCGGATCAGGGAGCGTGTGCCCGGCGTCAACGTCCAGCTTCCGAGCGAGCTGAGCCGGCTCCTGCGCTCGTCCACGGCCTTCTTCTCCGCGCTGCTCGCCGGCATCGGCGTGCTCGCCTTCGTCATCGGCGGCCTCTCGCTGGCGAACACGATGGCCGCCGCGGTCTTCGAGCGGATCCGCGACTTCGGTGTCAAGCGTGCGCTCGGCGCCACCGATCTGCAGCTCGGGCTCGAGGTGCTGACCGAGTCGCTCGCCGTGACGCTGGTGGGTGGGCTCGCCGGTATCGGGCTCGCGCTCGTGCTCGGCTGGGCCATCGACGGCACGGTCGCGCGGGCGCAGCAGTTGTTCCACTTCTCGCCGCGGCTGCTGGGCGGTGCCCTCACGTTCTCGATCCTGCTCGGCGCGGCGGCGGCGACGTACGCCACCGCACGGGTCGTGTCGGTCTCGCCCGCCGAGGCGATCCGCCGGGGGAGCTGATGCTGCGGGCGGCGGGCCTCGTGAAGTCGTACCGGGCCCCGTCGGGGATGCCGATCCGCGTGCTGGCCGGCGTGGACCTCACGGTGAAGGGGGGCGAGATCGTCGTCGTCGCCGGCCCATCGGGCTCGGGAAAGAGCACGCTGCTGAACGTCCTCGGGCTCCTGGAGGACGGCGACGGCGGCGAGGTGTGGTTCGAAGACACGCGGGTGAGCGCGCTCGGTCGCTCGGCCAGAAGCCAGGCCCGCGGCCGGTATGTCGGCTTTCTGTTCCAGTCGTTCCTGCTGCTTCCGTCGCTCACGGCGCTCGAGAATGTGCTGCTGGCGGCGCGGTACGTCGGGCGCTCGGGCGCGGCGATGCGCCGCCGAGCGCGGGAGCTCTTGGCGGAAGTCGGCGTGGCGGATCGGATGGACCATTTCCCGGCGCAGCTCTCGGGGGGCGAGCAGCAGCGCGTCGCCTTCTGCCGCGCGGTCCTGAACGATCCTCCGCTCCTGCTCGCCGACGAGCCGACCGGCAACCTGGACGACGCAAACGGCGCGGTCATCCTCGGCGCCCTTCGCGGACGGGCGCGCGCCGGCGCCGCGGTCGTCGTCGTGAGTCACCGGCCGGAGGCCGCGGCGGGCGCGAGCGCTCTGTATCGGCTGCGCGGGGGCGTGCTCGAATCGTCGTAGAAGCGGCACGGGGAGGCGCTCGAATGCTGAAGACCCTGGTCCTGGTCGTGATCGCGGTGCTGATCGGCGGTACCGGCCACGTCCTGCTGTCGAAGGGGATGAGGACGGTCGGGGACCTGACCGAGGCGCCGGCGTCGCGCGTCGGAGCCATGATCGTTGGCGCGGTCTCGAATCCATGGCTGCTGCTCGGCGTGGCGCTCCAGGCCGCATTCTTCGCCATGTACCTGACACTCCTCTCGCGCGCTCAGGTGAGTCAGGTGCTGCCGATGACCGCGCTCGACTACGTCGTCGTCGCGCTTCTCGCCCGGCTCGTGCTCGCCGAGGCGGTGACGCCGGCGCGCTGGGCAGGCATCGCGCTGATCGTCGTGGGCGTGGTTCTGGTCTCACGCACGTGAGGAGCTCGGGCTGACGGCGCTGCGTCCAGCCGCCCTGGCGGTGCTCGTGGCCGCGCCGCTGCTTTTTTGGGGCCTCGGCGGGGTACCGTTCGACGATCCGGGCGAGGGAATGCACGCGGAGATCGCGCGGGAGCTGGCGGTCTCCCGAGACCCGTTCGCCCTCACGCTGAACGGTGTCCGCTACGTGGACAAGCCCCCGCTCCTCTACGTGCTGATCGCCCTCGCGTCCGCCGTCTCGGGCCCGAGCGAGGCGGCGGCGCGCGCCGTGTCCGCCGTCGCCGCCCTCGTCGCCGTCGGCGCCACCGCCTGGCTCGGTGCGCGCCTGCTCGGCTGGCGCGGCGGTCTGGTGGCGGGCCTCGCGCTCTTGACCGGCACGGGATTCTTCGCGTACGGCCGCTACGTGCGCCCCGAAACTCTGTTCGTCGCGGCGCTCGCCGGCGGGTTCGCGCTGTGCCTCGTCGGGATCCGCGAGCGACGGCGCTGGCTCTGCGCCGCCGGCCTCGCGGTCTTCGGATTCGCCGCGCTCGCGAAGGACCCGCTCGGCGCCCTCCTGCCGCCGCTGGCGATCGGCGTGGCCCTCGCCCTGGCCGGGCGCGCGCGGCCCGTCGCCGCGTGGCTGCCATGGCAGGGTGTCGTCGCGTGCCTGGTCATCGGATTCGGCTGGTGGATCGTCACCGAGATGGCCACTCCGGGCTTCGGCTGGTACACGGCGATCGACAACCACGTGTTGAATGTCGCACGGGCCCGCCACTTCGCCGACGAGGACGTTCCGTTGACGGCACTCCAGTTCCTCGCGGTCGCGCTCCTCGGCGCCGGCCCGTGGGTCATCGCCGCCTTTGTCACGGTGTGGTCCCTCGCGCGCCGGCGGGCGTGGCGCGACCCCGACGAGGTGGCGTGGACGGCGCTGGCGATCTGGGTCCTGGGCGTCCTCGGGATGACGGCGCTGTCGCCCTTCCGCTTGTCGCACTACGGTCTGCCGGCCTCGTTCGGGATCGCGCTCCTCGCGGCGCGCGGCTGGGCGCTCGATACCGGCAGGCGTCTGGCGCTGGCCCACGCTGGCCTCTTCGCGGCGATCGCCCTGGGTCTGGCGCTGGCCTGGACGAGCGGCGGCTCGCGGCTCTACGCCGCGATGATCGACGCGACCGACGCCACCGCGGTGAAGAGCGTGGCCTCCGGGCTGCCCGCGCCGGTTCCGCCGTTCGACGAGTTCCGGCCGGTTTTCCGGATCAACGCCATCGTGTTCGGGGCGGCGGCCCTCGCGACGGGTGCCGCGGTCGGTTTCACCGTGAGCTCGCCCGAGCGCCGGCGGCGCCTGGTGGTCTTCATCGTCACCGCCACGATGATCGCGTCGCTGCCGTCGGTCGCGGTCGGGCTCGGCCTCGTCGCGAGCCACCGCGCCGTGAGAGATCTCGCCCGGAGCGTGGCGCGGCTGGCCGGTCCCGAGGACGTCGTGGCTCACGAGGGACCGATCGAGAATTCCGGGGCTCTCGAATGGTACGCGGGGCGTAGGCCGGTGATCATCGACGGCCGGCGGAGCGTCCTGGGCTTCGGGGCCGAGCGCCCGGAGGCGCGTGACCTCTTCTGGGACGCGGCCAGGCTCCGGAGCGCCTGGGCGACCGGCCGGCGCGTGTGGGTGGTGAGCGTGCGGAGCCCCGCGCGGAGCGTCGTCGCCGATCTGCCAGGTGCTCGGCTGCTCGGGGTGAGCGGCGGGCGCTCGCTTTGGGTGAATGAGATAAGATAGGCGACGAATGGCCGACTACTTGCGGACGCTGTTTCTGCACCCGCCGTCGTTCCAGGGCTTCGACGGCGGCGCCGGCGCCCGCTACCAGGCGCGTCGAGAGATCCGCTCGTTCTGGTACCCGACGTGGCTCGCGCAACCCGCCGCGCTCGTGCCCGGAAGCCGTCTCGTCGACGCGCCCCCGGCCGGGCTCACGCTCGAGGACGTGGTGCCGCTCGCGCGCGCGTACGATCTGGCGGTGCTCCACACGAGCACGGCGTCGTTCGCACACGACATCCGCGTTGCCGACGCCCTCAAGGGGGAGAATCCTCGGCTGCGGATCGGGTTCGTCGGCGCGCACGTGGCGGTCCAGCGCGAGCGCGCCCTCGCCGCGTCGCCCGCGATCGAGTTCGTCGCGGGCAACGAGTTCGACTTCACCATCCAGGAGATCGCCCAGGGCCGGCCCCTCGCGACGGTGGCCGGGCTCAGCTACCGCGTGAACGGCCACTACGAGCGGTCACCGGAGCGCTCGCCGCTCGAGAACATGGACGCGCTCCCGTTCGTCGTGGACGTTTATCACCGTGACCTCGTGATCGAGCAGTACTTCATCGGCTACCTGCTGCATCCATACGTCTCGCTCTACACCGGACGGGGTTGTCGCTCCCGGTGCACCTTCTGCCTCTGGCCGCAGACGGTGGGCGGCCATCGGTACCGCACACGGTCCGTCGAGCACGTCGTGGCCGAGATCGCGCAGGCCAGGCGCCACTTCCCGAACGTGAAGGAGTACTTCTTCGACGACGACACGTTCACCGACGACCTGCCCCGCGCCGAGGCGATCGCCCGGGGGCTCGGCCGGCTCGGTGTCACCTGGTCGTGCAACGCCAAGGCGAACGTCCCGCGGTCCACCCTCGAGGTCCTGCGGGACAACGGGCTCCGGCTTCTGCTGGTCGGCTACGAGTCCGGGAGCCAGGCGGTCCTCAACCAGGTGAAGAAGGGGATCCGCCTCGAGATCGCCCGCGAGTTCACCCGGAACGCGAAGGCGCTCGGGATCAAGATCCACGGCACCTTCATCATGGGACTGCCGGGCGAGACGCGCGAGACGATCGAGGAGACGATCCGCTTCGCCCGCGAGATCGATCCCGACTCGCTCCAGGTCTCACTCGCGGCGCCGTACCCGGGGACGGCCCTCTACCAGCAGGCGCTCGAGCGCGGCTGGCTCCAGGAAACAGAGCTCGTGGACGCGGGGGGCGTGCAGACCAGCGTGCTCGGCTACCCGCACCTATCGCGAACGGAGATCTTCGCCTCGGTCGAAAGCTTCTACCGGCGCTTTTACTTCCGCCCCCGGAAGATCTTCGGCTTCGTCAAGGAGATGGTGCAGGACGCTGCGCTGTGCAGGCGGCGGCTGGCCGAGGGACGCGACTTCCTCCGCTTCCTCGCTCGCCGTCACCCGTCGGCTTAGCGCCCGCCCCGTCGGTCGCTCTGTCCTCGAGGTCACGCTCGCGGCCGGGCTCCATCCGGGCGCTTTGAGCGCGTCGCCGCGTTACGGGGACGGGTCCCTTTGCCCCCTCCCGCACACGCCTGTTGACCTGCCGCCCGATCCCGCGAACGCATCGGTGCGCCTGCGATTGCCCGCGGCGACGCACGCATTGAGCCAGGATGGAGCCCAGCCACACAGGAGCAGCGAACGCGCGCCGCGGGGTCCCGCGCCCCCTCCCACACACCCCCGCCGCCCTGTCGCCCCGACCTCGCGCGTGCGTCGGACTCGCACTTCAGTCTCCGTCGAGAAGCTCGCTGACCGTGGCGAAGTCGTAGCCCGCGTCTCTCAACCCGTCGATCATGAGCGGGAGCGCGGCGAGGAGCCGCTGCGGTGCGCCCCGGACTCCTTCCGCGTCGTGCAGGTCTACGATGGCGCCGGGATGGGCGTGGCGCAGGACGTCCCTCGCCTGCTGCGCCGGCGGCGCCGGACGCAGACGCTCGGGCTGGATCGACCAGAACACGCACCGCTCGCCGTGGCGTCGGAGCGCGCCGAACATCGCCGCGTTGACCATGCCCCAGGGCGGGCGGAAGTAACGGAGGGACCGGCCCGAGGCGTCGGAGAGAAGGCGATGGGCGCGGCCGATCTCGGCCTCGGTGCGTTGGGGCCCGCAGAGCCAGAGGCTCCGGTGGGACCAGCCGTGACTGGCGATCTCGTGATCCGCCGCCGCGATCCGGCGCACGGTCTCGGGCGCCCGCGCTGCCCGCTCGCCGACCAGGAAGAAGGAGCCACGCACCTCCCGCCGGGCGAGGAGATCGAGGATCCGCTCGCTCCAGATCGGATCCGGGCCGTCGTCGAAGGTGAGCGCGATGCGGCGGCGCGTCGCCGGGCCGCGCCAGACGCAGCCGGGCGTGAGCAGGTGTGCGCCCCACGTGTACGCGGCCCAGGCGGCGGCCGCCCCGACCGCGAGCCGCCCGAGAATCATCGCGCCGGGACGCCGCGCTCGAGCACGGCGCCGACGATCCGTCGGGTCGCGTCCGGACGCCGGAGGCGCCGCATCCTTGTGCGCAGGTGCTCGAGCAGGTCCGGTTCGCTGAGCGCGTGTTCGAGGAGCGGCCTCAGCTCCGAGCGCATGCGCGCCACGAGGGCGATCCCGGCCCGCGCGGCGAATCGTTCGTTCCGTCGTTCCTGCCCGGGGAGCGAGCCGTACAGGAGGAGCGGGGTCTCGGCCGCCATCGCCTCCGCGAGCGTCATCCCTCCGGCTTTGGTCACGAGCAGGTCCGCCGCGGCCATGAGGCGCCGGACGTCCTCGACATAGCCGAGCGTGCGGATCGTCGTGCCGTCCGTCAGGTGCGCGAGCGCTGTCCGGAGGCCCGCGTCGTGGCCGGCGAGGACAATCCCCTGGAGCGGCCGGCGCATCGCGCGCAGGACGTGGGCGACGTCGGGAAGACGGCCAACCCCGCCCTGCGAGCCAGCCATCGCGAGGACGACCGGCATCTCGGGCGAGAGTCCCAGGGCAGCGCGCGCCGCGGCCGGGCTGACGGGCTCGGCAAACTCGGGGCGCACGGGTACGCCGGTCACGACGATGCGCTCTTCCGGGATGCCGCGAGCGCTGTACTCGTGACGCACCTCGTCGGCGGCGACGCAGTAGCGGTCGACGTGAGGCGCGATCCACTGGCTGTGCGCGACGAAGTCCGTGACGACCGTCGTGTGAGGCGGCACGCGGTTCCCCAGCCGGGCGAGTGTCGACATCGCCGCCGCGGGGGTCGCGTGGACCGTGACGACGACGTCGGGCGCCAGCC